>CAJUAA010000002.1 GCA_910584205.1 uncultured Lachnospiraceae bacterium | reverse complement strand
AAACACTGGGGTTGTGGGTATTTTTTACCCACCATCACCCTTGAAGAGCCAAAAATCACCGGGGAATCGTTCCCCGGTTTTTGTCGCAGAATATGGTTTTTGTTATGGTCCGGCTCCCGGACGTCCGCGGCCTTCAGATGTGCATCCTTCTGCGCACCTCTTCCCTCAGCCGGCTCCTGCGGATGATGGTGATCAGCGCCGCGTCAATGATGACGCAGCAGGTCAGCACGATGGCAGACCAGGTGATCCCTGCCGGCGCCTGATGCATGCGGCAGATCAGCAGCTCCACCGCCACGGTGAACAGGGCGGTCTCTCCAAGCACCAGCGCGGAGCAGGACAGGATCGACCCGTGGATCTGCCGGACCCACAGGGCAAAGATCAGCACCAGCACGGCGGCAAGAGCAGTCAGAGGAAGCGCCAGCGCCCGGTACCACCCGTTTCCCGGATGCAGCCAGGCGATGATTCCAAAGTACATGGCGATCCCTGCCCCGTCCAGCAGAATGCTCGCATAAGGACTGAAGGGCTGAAAAAATACCGGCAGGAAGAACACCCACAGAAGCAGGCATCCCCCGATCACGTACAGGGACCAGTGGCTTCCCTGGAACACCAGCAGGTTCAAAAGCCCGCACACGCACCCGGTCACTGCCAGCACAATGCTGATCAGCAGCGCCGCGTCCGTACGGCCTGCCGGAGCCGTATCACCCTTTCGGGACGGAAAGGGCGTGGGCGACTCCCGGTCCACCGGCTGCGCCGGATTGCAGACTTTCGTATTACATAAGGGGCAGACGGCGCAGGTCTTATCCAGTTCCACGCCGCAGTTTACACAATAGGACATATGTTCACACCTCCGTCTTTCGGTTGCTTTCGATCTTTACATGGATGCCGTCCCTGACCAGCCTTCGGAAGAACATGCGTTCGACGTCCGCCTCCACGATGCTGCTGGCAAAGCTGATGCTCAGATGCTCACCGAAGCTGGCAACTGCACAGTTGGTCCTGGCGGAAAAGGGCTGGCCCATCAGCACATCGAACCGCTCGATATGCTCCCGCATCTCCTGCGGCGTATCCACGATCCCCAGGTTGGTGAGCCCCGCGCTGGACTGCTTATCCTGTACCCGTTTGTAAAACTGTCTCACCACAAAATCTTTAAAAAACAAGGGAACTACCCGGATAAACGGATTCCTGGTCACCGCCGCGTTGGTGGTAATATCCGCATTCAGAAATTTATTGTTGATATAGTACCGCATAAAGTGGTGTACCTGTACCACGATCTCTTCAAACGTATAATCTCCCATCCGCGGGTCCACCGAAGGATATACCATGGTGATAAAATTCCGCAGCGTCCGGGAAGGGAAAAATCTCCGGAGATTCACCGGCATGGCCAGGGACACCGGAAGCTCCCGGAACACCCGGTCCGCCTTCTGCTTTTCCAGAAGCGCCCAGAGCAGTACCGCGTTCAGATATTCCGTCACCGATACCTGATACTTTCCGGCAGCCGCCTTCACCTGGGATACCGGCAGGATACCGTTGATGATATTCAGCGTATAAAAAGGCTCCTTCGTTCCCCTGATCCGGTAGGTCTTTTCCCGGCTCCTGGGCGGACGCACCCTGGAACTGGCATACCGGATATAAGCGTCCTCCAGTTCCTCCGGATCAGGCTCCTCCTCCAGCGGAAGGACCCCGTGTCCATCCGGGATCTCATACCCTTTCAGGCGCAGGTAGACAGCCGTCATGGTCCGAAGCAGATACAGGCTCCCGCTGCCGTCGGACAGGGAGTGGAAGACCTCCAGAGCGATCCGGCGCTCGTAGTAGTAGATCCGGATGAGATACCGGTTGCTGCCGCGGAAGAACATGGGCATACACGGATTCACAATATCTTTCTCCACAAACGGCCCCGGCCGGTTGTTGGGCTCCAGATATCTCCAGAACAGTCCCTTTCTCATGGCCACCTTGAACGTGGGAAATCGGGGCAGCGTCAGATCCACCGCCTTCTGCAGAAGCTTTGGATCTACCTGTTCTTTCAGGAGCACACTGATCCGGTATACGGAAGAAAAATTCCGGCGCTGCAGCGTCGGATAGACGATCGCGGACAGATCCAGCCGATACCATGGAGTTTTGGGACTTTGCCTTTTCTTCATACACACCTCTGGGCGAAACCATTTTTTCTTAAACTGGCTTTTTAATAGATTATAGCATTATTTTCTTGGGTTCGGTAGAAAAATATGCTAGAATGTTATTATTTATAAAAACGGCCACATTGGAAAACAACAGGGAAAGGCATGGAAAACGATGGATACGGAAAAACAGAATCTGATGAAAATCATAAAAAGAATGCATACGCTGGTGGAATCGGACGACATTGAAAAACAGCGCGCCTCCAAAGACCATCTTGGAAAGCTGCTGGTCCGCAGCGCAGACATGCAGTATGCAGACGTGGATGTGGACGGAATCCGCGCCGAATGGGTCAGCGTCCGCAGAAGCCATATGAGAAAATATGTCCTGCTCTACTGCCACGGCGGAGGATACAACACCGGGAGCCTGAAATACGCAAGAAGCATCACCAACAAACTGGCGGCCTCCACTTCCATGGACGTCTTAAGCTTCGATTACCGCCTGGCTCCGGAGCATCCGTACCCGGCCGCGCTCAACGACGCGGTAAAGGTGTGGGATTACCTGATGTATCTGGGCTACGGCGCCCGGGATGTGATCCTGGCCGGGGATTCCGCAGGCGGAAACCTGGCACTTGTGCTGACACTGATGCTGAAGGAACAGCACCGGATCCTCCCCCGCGGGCTGGTCCTCTTTTCCCCGTGGACAGACCTGACCAGAAGCGGCAGATCCCACCGGAACCGAAACGTAGTCGATCCCATCCTTACGGAAGAATACCTGACCCGGGCGATCCGGGATTACGCGGCGGATGCGGACCTTCAGGACCCGTTCCTCTCGCCGCTCTACGGAAATTTCCATAATTTTCCGCCTACGCTGATCCAGGCAGGGTCCAACGGCCTTCTGCTGTCCGATGCGCAGGATCTGCATAAACAGATGATCCGGCACCAGGCAGGAGCGCGGATCACCGTTTATCAGGGGATGTGGCATGTGTTCCAGATGTCTCCGTTCAAGACCGCCTACGAGGCCATGGACCAGGCGGCAGAGTTTATCTTCGATATCTGCCGCTAAAACAGCCGAAGCTGTCAATCCAGATACTGGATCCCCGCTCCCAGAAGCCCGGACCCAAGATAGATGCTCAAAGCGGCTCCGATTTTCGCCCGATACAGATGGCGGCTGTCCGGAATGACCTGCACAAGCTTTTTCTCCAGCGCGTCCCGTTCCGCAGGGGCGCCGCCGTCTGCAATGAGCAGGTTACAGGGCCGGTTCTCCTCCTTCAGTTCTTCCACCAGCTGGAGCAGCTTCTTTTCCACCTGTTTTCTGGTACGCACCTTCGCCGCCGTATAGATCTCCCCCTCCGCATCAAAAGACAGGATGGGCTTGATATCCAGAAGCATGCCCGCCAGGGCGGCGGCCTTTCCGATCCGGCCGCCTTTCTGCAGGTACTCCAGCGTATCAATGGAAAAGAACACCTTTGTGCCGGCGATCAGTCCTTCGATCTTCTCCTTCAGTTCCTCAAAGCCCATACCGGCTTCCACATACTCCGCGGCCTGCAGCGCGATGGCCCCGATGCCGATGCTGGCCTGCCGGGAATCGTAAACTTTTACTTCCAGCCCTTCCAGATCCTCCGCTTCCAGGCGCACATGGTTCACGGTTCCGGACAACCCGCCGGAGAGAAGGATCGCCACGGCTTTCGTGTATCCCTGCCGCCTGATCTCTGCAAACGTGTCCTCCACATCCGCCCCTCCCGGCGTGCTGGACTTCGGCATCTCCTTTTTCAGTTTCCCGTAGATGTCCTCTGCATGGATGTCGATCCCGTCCCGGTACTCTCCATCTGAACAGATGATCCTCATGGGCAGCACAAACATATGGTATCTCTCTGCCAGTTCCTCCGGAACATCCGCGCAGGAGTCCGTAATCACTGCAATTTTCTCTGTTGTTGACATACGCTTCCTCATTCCTTTGTACTTCAAACTATATAGGAAATATCTTAATACATTCTTAAGAAACCTGCAAGAAAATTGTTTATAATTGCTGAAAGGAGAAAAATGCATTATAATTTCATTATAAAACCCAATGATTTCGAGGGAGGGATTCCAATGAAAAAATCACGTATTGCAACGCTGCTTCTTTCCATTCTGCTCTGCTGCCTCCTGTCCGGATGCGCCGGCCTGTTTAAAAATGAGAGTATGGACCAGGAAGTGACGGACTTGATTGCCGCCTTAAATGCGGACGATGCCGACCAGATCTTTCAGTCCATGTATCCGGACACGGTTACCCGGGAGGAATTTGACGAGGGTTATGAGACGATCCGGCAGTTCTGGGAAGCTTCCGATGACTACACCTTCAAGCTCGTTTCCATCAACACCAAAAGGAACCTCAGCAATGCCGGAAGCTCCCTTGTCTGCCAGGCCCATTACTATGTTTACACACAGGAAAACAGCTACCTCTTTTCCCTTACTCACCTGTCTGACGAGGGTGGAACCGGCCTTTCTTATTTTAATATCAGCGCAAGTGCCGAGCCTGTACTCATCAGCGGCGGATTTACAACTGCCCCGGAAAATTCCGTCCTTCAATGGGGCGTGCTGATTTTCCGCATCCTGTCCTGGCTTTTTCTGATCGTTACCATCGTTGATATCCTTCGGAAACGGCCCCGGCTGTTCGGCCTATGGCTGGCGGCGGTTCTGGCATTTGTCTGTTTTCAGGCACAGATCAGCCAGGACAGCTTCAAGGCAGGAGCAGGCGTATACTTCTTTGCCATGTCCGCTTTCAAAGTTTACAGCAACGGCACCCGGATTATAGTGCTTGCGCTTCCGGTGGGGGCTGCCGCCTACTGGTGCCTGCGCAGAAAGTTGTTGGAGAAAAAAACGGATTCTCATAATCCAGGGACGACAGCGCCCGTTTCAGGCCGGAAACCTCATTTTTAATAAATTTTTAATATTTTTACGCATTTTCTTGACATTTTTCTACATCCGTATTACGCTATAACCATCTGTAAATGAGATAAGAAAAGATAGAGGTGCGGCTGATACCGCCGGAGTTTTATGAAAAGGGACAGGCATCCCAAAGACACCGGGGAGATTATCCGCCGAAGCATCGTTCCTGCCTGAAGGGAGGATGCTGGGGTACAGCAGAATATGCTGTGCACTGTCACAGGTATGTGGAGCGCTATCGTTCAGGAAAAGGATTTCTGCGGTCATGGACGTTACACGTGCCATGGCTTTTTTTCTGCATTTTTACAGAAATAAAATGACAGGTGGGAAAATGTTATGTATGCAACCTTCTGGTCCCTGGTGCCGCCGCTTGTGGCCATCGTCCTGGCGCTGATCACCAAGGAAGTCTACAGCTCGCTGTTTATCGGAATCGTGACGGCCGCGCTGTTTATCGCCAATTTCAATGTGGCATCCGCGTATACGACCATGTTCAATGACGGCTTTATCGCCGCTCTGTCGGATGCTTCCCATGTGGGTATCCTGATCTTCCTGATTATCCTCGGCACCATCGTCGTGCTGATGAACAAAGCCGGCGGTTCCGCAGCTTATGGAAAATGGGCGCAGGAAAAGATCAAGACAAGAAAAGGTACGCTGCTGGCGACCTTTACCCTGGGCGTCCTGATCTTCGTGGACGACTATTTCAACTGCCTGACCGTGGGAAGCGTCATGCGCCCGGTTACGGACAAGCACAAGATCTCCCGTGCCAAGCTGGCTTATCTCATCGACGCTACGGCGGCACCGATCTGCATGATCGCCCCGATCTCTTCCTGGGCGGCAGCCGTTGCAGGCGTGGTGGAGGGTACGGACGGACTGGCGCTGTTCATCAGCGCGATCCCCTACAACCTGTATTCCCTGCTCACCATCGCGGCCATTATTCTCATCAGCTGCCTGGATATTGATTTCGGCCTGATGAAGAAGCACGAGGACAACGCCAAAAACGGCGACCTTTTCACTTCAGGCAAACAAGTGGCCACGGACGCGTCCATGGAAGCCGTATCTGATAAAGGAAAGGTAATCGACCTGGTCTTCCCGGTGATTACGCTCATCATCTGCTGTATCATCGGCATGATCTACACCGGCGGATTTTTCGAGGGCGAGAATTTCATCAACGCGTTTGCCAACTGCGATGCCTCCCTGGGCCTGCCCATGGGTTCGGCGGCTGCCCTGCTCATTATCCTCGTCTTCTATCTTGTGCGCCGGGTGCTGCCCTTTAGCGTCTGCATGGACGCCTTCCCGGAGGGCTTCAAGGCCATGATCAGCCCGGTGCTCATCCTGTCCTTCGCATGGACCCTGTCCAAACTGACGGGCATGCTGGGCGCGGCAGAATTCGTCAGCGGCATCTTTGAAGGCAGTGCGGCCGGACTGACCGGCATGCTTCCAGCCATCGTATTCCTGGTGGCGATCTTCCTTGCGTTCTCCACCGGAACCTCCTGGGGAACGTTCGGCATCCTGCTTCCCATCGTGGTGGAGATCAACCTCCCGGGCAGCCTGCTGATCATCACCATCGCGGCATGCCTGGCAGGCGCGGTGTGCGGAGACCACTGTTCTCCGATCTCCGATACGACGATCATGGCGTCTGCCGGAGCCCAGTGCGACCACATCAACCACGTGTCCACCCAGCTTCCGTATGCGCTGCTGGTGGCCGCCGTATCCTTCGTGGGATACTGTTTTGCAGGATTTATCCAGAACGCATGGATCATTCTTCTGATCTCTCTGGCCCTGCTGGTGGGCGTACTGCTCGTACTGAGACATTTTTCGGACATACCGGAATCCGGGACAGCAAACTGACCTGTTAAATATTCCTGTGTAAAGAGCTTCAGCCGGCCTCCCGGGAGATTCCCCGGGGGCCGGCTGAAGCTCTCTCATTCTTCCATACGGATCCAGTATTTGTCCAGCGTCGGGTCAAAATCAATGTCGGTTCTCTCATACGAAACCGGTTCCCCATTGACCAAAACCGCAAGCCCCGGATATTCGCTGCACTGGTCCGTGACGCAGGTCAGCGGAAAATACGCGTGGTCCCATGCCGGATCATCGGTATCCTCAAAGGAGACCTCCACCACATCCCGGAACCATCCGTCCCTCATATGGCTGTTGACGGTGCGCATATAGCCGGTGGACGGGCGGTAGATCAGGTGCACGGATTTCTTCCCTTCTTCCGTTTCCTCTCTCCAGCGAAGCACGTAGACCCCTTCCGGGTCCTTCTGACGACACTCCTCCAGCCATTCCCACACTTCCGGCATCTCCCGGTAATGCTCCATATCGTCCTCTGTATAGGAAGATATGCCGGAGGAAAACCGGTACGTATCGGATGCGGACAGGTTTACAGCCAGAAGAAGCAGCAGAAACACAGCCGGGACAAGCAGCAGAAACAGCAGGAGTTTCCAGAGCATCCGGTCTTTTTTCCTGACCGGAACCACACGCTCTGTACGGCCCTGCTCAAAAGGCAGGGCGCACACGGGGCATACGATCCAGTTGTCCTCCAGCGGACAGCCGCAGGAGGCGCAGGTCAGCCGGAATACCGCCCCGCAGGACGGGCACGCCGTATCCCGGCCCTTTACCTCCGCCCCGCAGGACGGACACTGAAGCCGGACAGACCGGCCTCTGACCAGAAGATAGATCAGAAATCCCGAACAGGCAGGAGCCGCTGCCGACACCACCGTCCAGAGAACCGGATTCATGTCCCGCTTTGACGCGTCTCTCCATACATAGATCCCCATGGCCGTCGGAATCAGCAGCATACACGCCAGCAGAAATCCGATGACCACACTCATTGCTGCCATAGAAAGTCCCCCTTTCGCTCATGGCAGATCACTGCCAGCATGCCGCCGCCCGCCGTGGTCCCCGCCACGTAGGCCATACAGAACAGGGACGCCGGACAAGAACCGGTCCTTCTCCTCACCGGTTGCGAATCCGTCATAGAACGGGCTCCTTCTCCTTCGCCGGAGCGCGTTTCGCCAGGTATTTACGCAGATCTGCGTCAGCCACGGTTCAAATTCCCGGTCCGTATCATACGTATAAAGCTTCTGCAGCGCCTTCAGCCAAGTTTCCTGATACAGGTCGTCCGCGTCTTCGCGGTCTTTACAGAGGTGCAGGCAAAGTCCATACAGCCGCCTGCCGTATTGTCTGATATAATCGTCAAGCATCCTTTCCTGCACCTCCCTTCTGCATACAGATACACCCGGGACCGGAAAAAGGTTCAGAAAAAACGCAGCGCCGCCACCGGTTTTCCGGTTCACGGACACTGTGTCTGATTCGAATGTTCTGTTATACGGTTCTGACCCTTTAGAACAAATCCTCGTATTCGCTCCGGTACAGGACCACTTCTCCTTTTTCACGGGTCTTCCCAAGGTCGATCACCCGCTGGTTCCCGCTGCCCCGATACTGCAGGGTCAGGTCTCTCTCTTCAAGCAGAAACGGGCCGTCCACCAGCAGGTCCGCCAGCTTAAGGAGCTTCTGTACCTCCGGCCGTTCCATCGCAAGAAGCTGCTCATACACGTAGCCTGTGTAGACCGCCAGGTGCTTCCCCATCTCCTTTACCGCCTCTGCCAGAGGGACCAGAGCCTCCGCCTGGCAGAAGGGCTCTCCGCCGGAAAAGGTGACGCCGGACACCAGCGGATTGCGGCGGATCTGCGAGAGGATCTCCTCTGAGTCCGCCTCCGTCCCACCCCTTGGATCATGGGTCTGAGGGTTGTGGCATCCCGGGCAGTGATGGGGGCATCCCTGTGTAAAAATCACATAACGGATGCCCGGTCCGTCCACGATGGAATCCTGCTGGACCCCCGCGATCCGAAGCGGCTCAGGAAAGGCTGTGCTTGACACGGTCTTTCTCCTCTGCACGCTTGGCGTTGTTAAAACGGTCCGTCGTTCCCACCAGATATCCGGTGATTCTCCGAATCCGGTCAAACTTTACATTCTCTCCTACCTGTCCGTTTTCCGGCAATACTCTTCCTGCCATATGCGATACCCTCCTGTCTGTTCTGGATGTTTTGTATATGCTGTTTATTCTGGCTGCTCTGCGTACTTTGTATGCGCCGCCTGTTCTGTATGTTTTACATCTACCGTGTGTTTCGTGTTCCGTAATCAGTGATTCGGATCCAGATATACCGGTACGTCCGGATATTTTTTTCGAAGTTCGCTCAGCCGCTCCAGGGTGACCGGTTCGCCCTCCCGGCGCCCGCACCTGGGACACACGTCGTCAATCACTCCCGTAAAGCCGCACACCGGGTCCCGGTCCACCGGATGGTTCACGGAACCATATCCGATCCCGCTTCCCTTCATGCAGCGGATGATCGCCTCGAAAGCTTCCGGATTCTTCGCCGTGTCTCCGTCCAGCTCCACGTAGCTGATATGCCCCGCGTTGGTCAGCGCGTGATAGGGCGCCTCCGTCCGGATCTTCTCGAAAGCATTGATGGGATAATAGACCGGCACATGGAAGGAATTGGTATAATATTCCCGGTCCGTGACGCCCGGAATCTTCCCGAAACGCCGCCGGTCCATCCGCACGAACCGTCCGGACAATCCTTCTGCCGGCGTGGCGAGAAGGGTAAAGTTCAGTCCCGTCTCCTCGGATTTCTGATCCATGTACTCCCTCATATGGGTAATGATCTCAAGTCCCAGCTTCCGGCTCTCTTCGCTCTCCCCGTGATGGTGTCCGGTCAGCGCCACCAGCGTCTCCGCCAGCCCGATGAAGCCCACGCTCAGCGTGCCGTTCTTCAGGATCTCTCCCACCTGGTCCTGGACTCCCAGCTCGTCGGAACCGATCCAGATTCCCTGTCCCATCAGGAACGGATAATTTTTCACCGTCTTCTTCTTCTGGATTCCGAAACGGTGCAGAAGCTGCCTGCAGCACAGATCCAGCCTGCGGTCCAGATTCTGGTAGAACACGTCCAGATTCCGGTGGGCCGTAATGCCCAGCCGCGGAAGATTGATGGAAGTAAAACTCAGGTTCCCTCTTCCGCAGGTCACCTCGTGTTCCGGGTCGTAGTGGTTTCCCATAACCCTCGTACGGCATCCCATGTAGGCCACCTCGGTGTCGTAGTCGCCCTTTTTATAATACTGCAGGTTAAACGGCGCGTCGATGAAGCTGAAGTTCGGGAACAGCCGTTTGGCCGATACCTTGATGGCCAGCCGGAACAGATCGTAATTGGGATCCCCGGGATTGTAATTGATCCCTTCCTTTACCTTGAAGATCTGCACCGGGAAGATGGCGGTCTCCCCATTGCCCAGGCCGACGTCCGTCACCTTCAGAAGGTTGCGGATGGCCATGCGTGCCTCCAGAGAGGTACAGGTTCCGTAATTGATGGAACTGAAAGGCACCTGGGCGCCCGCTCTGGAATTCATGGTATTCAGATTGTGGATCAGGGACTCCATGGCCTGATAGGTCGCCAGATCCGTTTCCTTCATGGCGATGCGGATGGAGGTCCGGTGGCATCTGCGGATGTCCGGCTCTCCTGCTTCCTGCGCAAGCCACTGTCTTCCGCAGTCCTTAAACCATTTTACAAAATGCTCTTCGTAATCGTCGATGTTGGACATGTTGATGCGCTCCGGCATGGCGTCCTTCAACGCCTGGCGGAATTCATCTTCCAACACGCTCTCGCAGTCATAATTCAGCCAGAAATACCGCTGCACCGCGTCGTAGTATTCCTTCCGGAAGGTACACGCCACGCCCTCCGCCATGGCATAGTCAAAATTCGGCACCGACTGGCCTCCGTGCATTTCGTTCTGGTTCGCCTGAATGGCAATGCACGCCAGCGCCGCATAACTGGCGATGGAACGGGGCTGCCGGATATATCCGTGGCCGGTGGAAAACCCGTCCTGAAACAGCTTCAAAAGATCGATCTGGCAGCAGGTCTCCGTCAGCATGTAAAAATCCTTGTCATGGATATGGATATCCCCGTTGATATGTGCCGCCGCAATGTCTTTTGGAAGGATATAGTTGTCCACAAAATAGTTGGCACCCTCCGAACCATATTTCAGCATGGTCCCCATGGAAGTATCGGCATCGATGTTGGCATTCTCCCGTTTGATGTCCGCATCCGCCGCACTGGTGAACGTCAGCTCCCGGTAGATATTGACCAGGTCCGCCTCGGTCTTGCGCACCTTCGTGTGCTCGGCGCGGTAGAGGATATATGCTTTTGCCGTCCTGGCAAATCCGCTCTCGATCAGCTTCTCTTCCACCAGATCCTGGATCTGCTCTACATTGGGTGTTTTCCCGTCCGGAATGGCATCCACCACTGCATCCACCAGCGTCTCAAACTGATACGGGGCGATCGCTTCCACTCTGGCAGCCTCGTTTGCCTTGCGGATCGCATCTCTGATCTTTTTTACATCAAACGGCACGGGCATCCCGTTCCGCTTCTTGATCATCTCCGGGCACATCGCCTCATTCCCTCTCATTCCTAATCCTCCAAAAACTATATATGGTGCTCTGTTAAATACGTCTGCGCTAAATATAGTATCACTAATCAGTTAAAGATGCAAGAACATTTTGGAGGAATCTGTGACTGTCCATAAAAAGCCGGATGACAGAGCATCCGCCCCATCCTTTTCCTACATACTCTCTTCAAAAAAATCTTTGTAGCCTTCCCCATAGATCTCATTGGCGCTGGTGACGATCAGGAACGCGGACGCATCCTCCGATTTCACCGTCTCCTCCACCCGGGGAGCCAGCTGCTTGCGGATGACGCAGAGGATCACGTCCTTATCCTCCCCTGTCCAGCCGCCTCTGCCCTTCAGATAGGTGATGCCCGCCTGGACCTCCTCCATAAGCTTCTTTCCCACCTCTTTCGGCCGGCTGGTAACGATATAGATCATCCTGGCCTCATCCCCTCCGTAGAGAATATAGTCCAGTGTCCTTCCGGTAATCAGGACCGCAATCAATGCGTACAGCGCGATGTTCAGATCCCGGAAGACCAGGCCGGAGACAGCCACCACCGCCATGTCAATGCACTGGAACAGATATCCGGTTTTCAGATGCCGGTATTTCTGCCGCAGGATCTTGACAATGATATCCATGCCCCCGGTGGTGGCCCCGGCCCGGAAGATCAGTCCGATGCCCAGGGCGATCAGCACGCCGCCCGCCAGGGCCGCCAGAAGCGGGTCGGTGGTCAGCGCGCCGTGCCCGGACAGCAGATTGGTGCAGAAAGAAGTCAGAACGATGGCGTACGCCGTCCGTACGATAAAATGCCCTCCGAATTTCCATATGCCCAGCAGAATGACCGGTATGTTCAAAAGCAGGTACAGCGTACCCGTCTCCACCGGAAGAATCCGGTTCAGGATCACCGCGATACCGGTCATCCCTCCGGGCGCCAGATTATTCGGATCCAGAAACAGGCTGATGCCCGCAGCGTAGATCAAGGACGCCGCGGCGATCAGCACAAGGTCCCGCGCAGTACGCAGCCGTTTTTTCATCATGTTGCTCCCCCTGTCTTATTTCTGAACTCTCTGTTCGCTTTATGTTTCTCTCTATGTTTCTCTCTGCCGGATGCACAGATACCGGTCCCCATAGGCTTTCTGTACATCGGAAAGCCCCAGCATGAGAGAATCCATCAGAAGCGCCGTCTCCGGAGAGACGTCCGCGGTAAATTCCCAGCTCTGGATCATGCCGTCCCTGCAGTCGCAGGTAAACGCGTCCTCCGTGAATTTTTCGATGGAATTGATCGTATTGATGACAAGCGCCGATACGGCTGCGCATACGATGTCTTCCCCCGCCTCCGCATAACCCGCGTGTCCGTCTATGGAAAAGCTTCGGTAGGTACCCTTTTCCCGTTCCGTCCGTATCTGTATCATATTCCGCACTCCTTTGCCTGCTCCAAAAGTGTCTTCTTCTGCTTCTTTCTCGTCAGCTCCATCAGTCCCAGCTCCGTAATGTCCACCGCGGCCGCCTTCATGGGATCTCTCTTCAGAAGCTCCCGCATAAACCTCAGAAGTTCCTGCCCGTCTTTCCGGCTTTCCATGTCCACAAAATCCACCAGAATGATGCCGGACAGGTTCCGAAGCCGCATCTGCCGCGCGATCTCGGACGCCGCCTCCCGGTTGATCTTCCGTATGGTCTCCTGCCGGTCCTTCCCCTTCGTGCATTTTCCGCTGTTCACGTCGATGACCGTCAAAGCTTCCGTGGGCTCGATGACCAGATCCGCGCCGGACTTCAGAAGGACCTTTCTGGACAGGGCGTCCGACAGCCCCTTCTCCATCCGGTACAGCGCCTGCAGGGAAAGCATCCGGTCTTCATAAAGCCGGAGTTTTTCCGCCTCCGCCGGCATCTCCTCCATCAGAAATTCCAGGATCTGTCCATACAGAATCCGGTCGTCCGTCAGAATCTCCGTCAGATTGCCGCGCCGGCTTCCAAGAAGCGACGTAAGCCAGGGCGAACGGCTCCTTTTCACGCAGGAATAAACCGTACGGTGCACCCCATGCTCCAGAAGATCATGGTACTGCTCCAGAAGCCTTTCATATTCCCTCCGGATCTCCGCTTCTTCCGCCTGCCCCGCGTTGGTCCGGACGATCAGGCCCGCTTCCGGAAGCGGAAACGTCTCCAGAAGCCCCGACAGCCTTTTCTTTTCCCCGGAAGTAAGCTTTGCGGAATACCCGGTCACGCGGTTTCCTGTGGTCAGCACCAGATACCGCCCGGTCAGATTCAGATTCGTCGTCACGGAGGGCGCTTTTGTCTTCACCGCTTCCCGGCTGACCTGCACCAGCAGTTCGTCCCCTTCCGTCAGCGCGTCTCTTTTTTTGGGCTTTGTATAAATGGGATGCCGGACATCCTCCAGCGGAAGATAGCAGAGCACGCCCTTTTCCACCTCCACAAACGCCGCCTGGATGTTCTTAACGATATGGTTTACCTTTCCCACGTAAATATTCCCCAGAAGGGATTCCTGTCCCTCCGGGACCAGGGACAGCTCCGCAAGCTGCCCGTCCTCATAGAGCGCGTCTGCCAGTACCCGGTCCCTCAGATGCGTGATGATCCGCCTGCTATCCAATGTCTTCCCCCAGTTCTTCCAGAGAAACCAGATTCCGGCTGTCCCCGTCTCCCTGCTCCGCGTACAGTTCTTTCCTGTGCACCTGCAGCGCGGACGCGGGGAGCTCTGTTCCCGCCCATGCGCAAAACGCCTGCATCAGAAGCTCCGGTTTCAGGTTGTGTACGCTGCCCGCGCGCAGCAGCAGGGAAACGGACCGGTCCTCCACGGAATATGCAAGGACCCACGGGCGGATATCCACCTCCTGAGATCCTCTCTTTGTTTCTTTTCTGATACGGATTTCCGTCTGCTTAAGAAACTCGTGGAACCTCTCCTGCCACCGGTCCACGGGTTCCCTGGAATCCCGGAACCGCACTTCATAAGCCGCTGCCGCCACGATGGACATGGCATTTTTGCTGTTTTCCGGCAGCAGGCGGAAGCTGACCACGTCCATGCCCTCCGCCATGGTTTCATTCAGGCGTCTGACGGCCTCCGCCGACGGAGGAGCGTGGTTTACACGGATATCCACATATTCTCCCCCGCTGGTCAGCCCCACTCCCAGAGGCGCCGCAAAAGACATGATCATGTGAGGGCTGAACCCTTCGGAAAAGCAGATGTCGATCCCGGCCCTGCGCATGGCCTTCTGAAAATACCGCATCACGTCCAGATGGCTGATGAACTTCATGGCCCCGTATTTGCGGAATTTAATTCTGATGTTCATGACAGACCCCTCCTCCATATACCGCGGCTCCGCAGCCCGAGCAGCGCTGACGGCAGTTTTGCGTCACCTGCCCCTCGTGGGCAAGCTTCCACTCCCGCTCCAGAAACGCCCGGCTTACGCCGATGTTGATGAAATCCCACGGAAAGATTTCGTCCATGGACCGCTCCCTTGTGGTATAAAAATCCACGTCGACGCCGCATTCCTCAAAGGCCTCCATCCAGAGACGGTTCTGGAAGCATTCGCTCCAGGAGTCGAAAAGACACCCCTTTTCATAGGCCCTGCGGATCGCTGCGGAGATTCTCCGGTCCCCTCTGGCCAGGATCCCCTCCAGCACCGTCACATCCGCCTCGTGCCAGTTGTACTTGATGCTCTTTTTGTTCTTCTGCTCCTTGATCTCATGATTGACCACGTAAGCGCGGTGCAGGAATTCCTCCTTCGTGCACATCCGCGCCCACTGAAAGGGCGTGAAGGGCTTGGGTACGAAGAAGGATGTGCTGACCACGATCTGGCATTTCCCGTTCCGCCGTTCCTTCGGCACGTCATAATACCGCTCGGCGATCTTCTCCGCCAGCCACGCGATCCCCTTCATGTCCTCTTCGTTCTCTGTGGGAAGCCCCAGCATGAAATACAGCTTCACACGGTTCCAGCCGCCCTCAAACGCCTGTCCGGCGCCCGAGAGGATCACCTCCTCCGTCAGCCCCTTGTTGATCACGTCCCTGAGCCTCTGGGAGCCCGCCTCCGGCGCAAAAGTCAGGCTGCTCTTCTTCACATCCTGTACCTTTCCCATCACGTCCAGAGAAAACGCGTCGATCCGCAGAGACGGCAGCGAGATATTGATCTTCCGGGGGCCGCACGTATCCATCAGATAGTCCACCAGCTCTCCCAGTCGGGAATAATCGCTGGAGCTCAGGGAACTTAGGGAGATCTCCTCATAGCCTGTATGCTTCAGCATCTCCTCCGCGTATTCTTTCAGCATGGACAGATCCCGCTCTCTGGTGGGACGGTAGATCATGCCCGCCTGACAGAACCGGCAGCCCCGGATACAGCCTCTCTGGATCTCCAGCACCACCCGGTCCTGCGTCGCTTTTAAAAACGGAACGACCGGTTTCTTTGGATAAAACGTATCCGTCACATCCAGGACCACCTGCTTTTTCACCCTCTTTGGCGCCTCCGGGCAGGTGGGAACCATGGCTTTTATCGTCCCGTCCTCCTCATAGGACACCTCATACAGAGACGGGACATAGATGCCGGGAACCTGCGCCGCCCGCTTCAGGAAGTCCTCTCTGGAGCCGCCCTCCTTCTTCCATTCTTTGTACACATCCATCAGATGGTAGTACTGCGTCTCCCCTTCTCCGATGTAAAACAGATCGAAAAACTCCGCCAGCGGCTCCGGGTTGTAGGCGCAGGGCCCGCCGCCGATGACAAAGGGGTGCTCCTTCGTCCGTCCGGACGCCTCCAGCGGGATGTGCGACAGGTCCAGGATCTGCAGAATGTTCGTATAACACATCTCATACTGGATGGTGATTCCGAGAAAATCAAAGTCCTTCACCGGGTCCTGGGATTCCAGCGCAAAGAGCGGGATCTTCTTCTCCCGCAGCACCCGGTCCATATCCGTCCACGGGGAATAGACCCGTTCGCACCAGATGTCCTCCCTCCGGTTGAACATGTCGTACAGGATCTGGATGCCCAGATGGGACATGCCGATCTCATAGACGTCCGGAAAGCACATGACAAACCGGATGTCCACCTTTTCCGGGTCCTTGACGCACATATTCACCTCCCCGCCGATGTAGCGGGCGGGATTCTGGACGGACAAAAGTATTTCATCACTTAATGCTGATTTTCTCATTTTTATTCCTTTCTTCCAATCTGCATGGCTGTCTTTGCGGCTGTTTCTCCGATTCCTTCCACGCGCAGCCCGGTCACCGGATTCCTGTCACCGTGTGCAGTTCCTCTCCGGCAATGTATTCAAACGTAACCGCATCCCCTTCCTGGAAGCGGACGATCTGCGGAAACTCGCTGACGGGCACGTCGTAGATCCCGTCCCTGCCGCTCAGCACCACATAATAGCGGGAATTTCCCTCCACGACCACAGGCGCCAGCGTCTCGATGGTCCCTGCCGCGGTCTCTCCCACGGACACGGGGCCGCTGGAGATCCCGTTGATCTTCAAAAGGTTGATGTAGGACTTCTCACATTCCGCCACCGTGTCTCCGATGGCCACATTCTGGTATTTCTTGATGTTGACCATGGCGTATTTTTTCACAAGCCCCGCGTCGTCCTTCAGCGCCATAAAATACGTGGGCTCACCCGCCACATTCAGAAGCAGCGGGAACGTGGAATGATACCCCAGGTTCTGTACCTGTCCCTCCGCGGAATTCATGGCGGAGTATTCCTCCGCGCCCGGACAGGAATAATATTTTGCCTCCATGGTGCGCTGATTCATCAGCACAAACCCTACGTTGGATTCGTCTCCGCTGACGGATGTAATGCCCGTATACACCCATACGTCGTCCTCCATGGCCAGGTAGTTGGAGCCGTCCGTCGTCTGCAGGCAGCCCTTCTGGCTCAGCACACTGTTGAAAAAGCCGTTCATATACAGCCCGTAATAATCATAGAGCTGGATCAGGAGCGACGCGGAATAAACCGAATCGACCCACTGGGGACAGTCTTCGATGTCGTAGCAGGACGTCTCTCCGGTGACGGCGTTGCAGAGCACCACCTTTCCGATGGTCTGGCCGCCGAACAGGCCGATGTTGAATTTTTTCACCGGGCAGATCCAGTAGGGCGTCCCCTCCTCGTCGATCTCAAAGCTCAGCTGGTCGAAGATGTAGGTCGGATATCGAAAACGCAGATGGCGGTAAATATTCCGGTTAAAATACTCGCTCTGGGAATAGCGGATGTAGCTGCCCTCCGGCAGGCGGACGCACTCCGTATCCTGCGTGGTCATGTCGATCATAATATAGGCCGGGATGCCCTTGTTCATATTGGTCAGCCATTTGATGGGGCTGGCGTAGGACAGGGGCGTCACGCGCACGGGCTTGTTCTGGTAGTTGATCTGCGTGTACAGGGGGCTGACCTCAAACTGAGACACCATATCGATCAGCGAACCCATCTTCCGGTTGCCCAGAAGCATGGCGGAATTTTTGTCCAGAAGCGGAATCTCATTGTAATTCACTTCGGCGATGTCCTCCGTAAACGTTCCCTCCTGAACGGTCAGAAGCCCGTGATATTTCGCCGCGTTGACGATAGGCGACGACAGCACGCTTCCGGCTCCGTAGATGACAAGCAGGACAGCGGCGATCAGAAACCCGATCTTCAGCGGACGGATATCCCCCGCGGGAATCCCGTCCCGGATCCCCCTGGCGCTGACCATAAGCGTCAGCACGATGACCAGCGAGATGACAAAGAGCCAGAATCCGCTGGAATGAATATTGACTGCCGGGATCGTCACATAATAATAGACGCACGCTCCCAGTACCGCAAGAACGGAGCAGAGCAGTTTTATCTTTAATTTCATAAATATTGGAAATCTCCTTTCGCTCATTTCTGCTATTCTATCACAAACCCGGGAATCTAACAAGGGGACACTCTGCCTGATATGCAGAGTGTCCCCTTGTTTAAACAAGTTTGTATGGGATCTATTTTTTTGTTTTTCCAAGATAAGCGGCCTTTACCTGCTCGTTTTCCGCCAGCTCTTTGCCGGTGCCGCTGAGCGTAATCTGCCCGGTCTCCATCACATACGCCCGGTGCGCCGCTTTCAGCGCCATATTGGCGTTCTGCTCCACCAAAAGGATCGTCACGCCCTGCCGGTTGATCTCCCGGATAATGTCAAACACGCCCTGTACCACGATGGGCGCCAGTCCAAGGGAAGGCTCATCCATCATGATCAGCTTCGGACGGCTCATAAGCGCCCGTCCGATGGCGAGCATCTGCTGTTCTCCTCCGGACAGGGTTCCCGCCATCTGCCAGGAACGTTCCTTCAGCCGCGGGAACAGGCCGTAGATCCACTCCGTGTCCTCTTCCAGCGCATCCTTCCGCTGATAAGCGCCGATCTTCAGATTCTCCAGTACGGACAGGTTCGGAAACACTCTGCGCCCTTCCGGAACCAGCGTGATTCCTTCCGTCACCAGCTGCTCCGTCCCCATCTGGGTCAGTTCCTTTCCGTCGAACTGGATGCTCCCTCCGGACGCCTTCTCCAGTCCCGCGATGGAACGCAGCGTGGAACTCTTGCCTGCGCCGTTGGCTCCGATCAGCGTCACGACCTCGCCCTCCGGCACGTCAAAGCTGATGCCCTTGACCGCCCGGATCCCGCCGTAGGATACGCACAGATCCCTGACTTCCAATAAATTCTTACTCATCCTCAGGCACCCCCAAATATGCTTCAATTACCCGCTTGTTGTTCTGGATCTCATCCGGCGTCCCGGAAGCGATGGGCTTGCCGAAATCCAGCACGTAGATGCGGTCGGAAATCTCCATGACCAGGTCCATATGATGTTCGATCATGAACACGGTCAGTCCGAATTTCTCTTTTACTTTCTTGATAAAAGCCGTCAGTTCGTCGGTTTCCTGGGGGTTCATGCCCGCGGCCGGCTCATCCAGCAGAAGAAGGCTCGGCTCCGTGGCAAGCGCCCGGGCGATCTCCAGATGGCGCTGTTTTCCGTAGGGAAGCGAGCTTGCCACCTCGTCCTTCACATCCAGAAGGCCCACGATCTCCAGGAGTTTCCGCGTCTCCTCCCTGTTCTGCGCCTCTTCCTTTCCGTTCAGACGGAAGGTGGCGCTGAACACGTTGGCTTTGGAACGCATATGCCTGGCGATCAGGACGTTTTCAAAGACGGTCAGGCTCTTGAACAGCCGGATGTTCTGGAAAGTCCTGGCAACGCCCAGCTTTGTGATCTGGTCCGGCGTCTTCTCCAGCTTCTTCGTATATTTCCCCTGATGTTCTCCGGCGTACATCTTTTTCATCTTTCCCTGCGGGAAATTGGAGATCATCATCTCATCGTTAAAATAGACCGCGCCGTTGGTGGGCGCATAGACGCCGGTGATCACGTTGAACGCCGTCGTCTTTCCCGCGCCGTTGGGGCCGATCAGCGCCACGATCTCTCCCTCATGGACTTCCATGGAGAAATCATTGACCGCCACCACGCCGCCGAACTGCATGGTAATATGTTCCGCTTTCAATATGGTCTTACTCATCCTGCCGTGCCCTCCTTTCTCCGAAACAGAGAACCGATTCTGGACGGCAGCGACTTCAGAAGCCTCAAAAGCCCGTCCCAGGAGAATTCACTGGTCCCCATGATTCCTCTCCGATAGAACAGCACCACCACCATCAGAAGGATGGAGAAGATGACCATACGGAATCCGTTGCGGAAAAGCGGAATGTTCACGCCCGCCACGGTCAGGGGCTCGTCAAAGAACCGGAGCCACCATTCCTTGCTGGCGGTCACCAGAAGGGCGGACAGGACGCTTCCCGTAATGCTTCCCATACCTCCGATGACCACGATCAGAAGAATGTCGTAGGTCATGGCGATCTTGAAGGTACTGGAGTCGATGGAACGCATGAACATGGCCAGAAGCCCGCCGCCGACCCCCGCGAAGAACGAACTGATGACGAACGCCAGTTCTTTGTGTTTCAACAGATTGATTCCCATGGCTTCCGCCGCGATCTCGTCCTCGCGGATCGCCTTGAACGCGCGCCCGTAAGAGGAATTGATCAGAAGCGCCATGATCGCGATGGAGAGGATACAGAGCCCCACCACCACATAGATGCTGGCCGCGGGGATGCTTTTCAGCCCGTAGGAACCGTTGGTGATGGTATCCATCTGGGGACTTGCGATCAGCGCCCGGATAATCTCGGAGAAACCGAGCGTGGCGATGGCCAGATAGTCGCTCTTTAAGCGAAGCACCGGGAACCCGATGACCGCCGCGAACAGGGCGGCGACCAGCCCTCCGGCGATCAGCGCCACCAGCATGGGCAGCTCGATGCCCGCCAGCACCGGGTTCATGCCGGAGATGTAATAGACGCTGGCGCGGGATTCCAGCGGAATCGTGAAGATCGCGTATGTATATGCGCCCAGCGCCATAAAGCCCGCCTGCCCCAGGGAGAACAGGCCGGTAAAGCCGTTCAGCAGATTCATGGATACCGCCACTACCGCCAGGATAAATCCCTTCTGGAGTACGGTCACTGCCATACCATATTTATTTTTATTGCTCTCAAGGAAGACCAACAGGGCGATAAATGCCGCGGCTGCGATGAGAGTGCAGATCGTTTTCGTTGTCTTTTTCATATTCATCACACCTTATCAATCATTTTTTCGCCGAACAGTCCGGTCGGTCTGAACAGAAGCATTATTATCAACAGAATAAAAGTAAACGCGTCGCTGAAGGTCGAATATCCAAGAGCGATCAGGAAGGTCTCGCAGATACCGATGACAAAGCCTCCCACCACTGCTCCGGGCACGCTTCCGATCCCGCCGATGACCGCCGCCACGAAGCACTTCAGGCCCGGCAGGGTTCCCGAGAAGGGAGTGACCGACATACGGTCCGTAAAATAGAGCAGCGCGCCTACGCCGGCAAGGAAGGAGCCGATCACGAAGGTGATGCTGATGACGTTGTTAATCTTGATTCCCATCAGCCGGGAAGTCTCGAAATCTCTGGATACCGCGCGCATGGCCATGCCGATCTTCGTATGGTTCGTGATGTAGACCAGGATCACCACGAGAAGGATCGTGAGCACCGGCGTCAGGAACGTAACCAGGGACGCGGATACGGAGCCGATCTGGAAGATGCGCTTCAGGATCGGGATCTCCGGATAAGGGCGCGGAAGCGCCGTAAACAGATAGGTTGTCAGATTCTGTAGCAGATAAGATACACCGATGGCGGATATCATAACCGACATACGGGGCGCCGTACGGATCGGCTTATAAGCCGCCTTCTCGATCACAACCCCAAGGATCACCGTGCAGATCAGCATGATCGGGATCCCCGCCATCCATCCAAAGGTCGCTGTGGCAAAAATCATGAAATAACCGGCTACCATGAATATATCGCCATGCGCAAAGTTGATCAATCGTAAGATACCATAGACCATGGTATACCCAATGGCGATCAGCGCGTATGCTCCGCCCAGGGAAATACCGGTCAGGCAATGCTGAAAAAATACATTTAGACTCATGAGTTTTCCTTTTCCCTTTTTCCAAAATAAGGGCAGGGAAAGCAAGGCCTCCCTGCCCTTTCCATGTACACGTATTAAAAGTTACTCTACCGTTACGGTCTTCAGGAACTTAAATCCGCCGTCTTCCACGGTCTTGATGAACGCCATGTCCTTGTTGGCGTCGCCGTTGGCGTCAAAGGAGATCGCTCCGGTCACGCCGGTGGTCTCGATGGTCGCCAGAGCGGTGCAGATCGCAGCAGGATCTACAGAATCCGCTGCTTCGATAGCGTCAATCAGCGTATTGTAGGCGTCGTATCCAAGCGCGGATACCGCCGGAATGATATCGCTCTGTCCGTTGGAGGTCAGATACTCCTTGAAACCGGTGATGAATGCAGCGCCTGCCTCATCCACGCCGTCCTCGTCGAAGAAGGTGGACAGGAAGATGTCCTGCGTGTACTCGCCCACGTTCTCGATGATGGTTGCGTTCTCCCAGGTGTCGCCTGCCATGATCGGGCAGGTGATGCCAAGCTCACGTGCCTGCTTGATGATCAGCGGCGCGGTCGCGATGGAAGACGGAGCAAAGATGACATCCGGGTTCGCGTTCTTGATGTTGGTCAGGCTTGCCTTGAAGTCTGTCTGGTTGGTCTGGAACTGCTCTTCCGCAACTACCTCTCCGAAGCTGTTGAACGCATTCTTGAAAAAGGAGCCGAGTCCTGAAGAATAGTCGTCGCCAAGCTGTGTGATAACGGCTGCGGTCTTTGCGCCCTCTTCCTTGGCAAAGTTCGCCATAACCGTTCCCTGGAACGGATCAAGGAAGCAGACACGGAAATAATAGTCGTTGCCCTCGGTTACCTGCGGATTCGTACAGGAACATCCGATCGCCGGGATCTGCGCCTCCTTGAAGATCTCGCCTGCCGCGATGGACACGCCGGAGCCGTAGGATCCGAGCACGCCGACCACGTCTGCGGATACCAGCGTCTGCGCCGCGGTCACTGCCTCGGTCTTGTCGGACTTGTTGTCAGCCTCCACCAGCTCGATGGTATATTCGGTACCGCCTACGGTAACGGTGGGACGCTCCTGGTTCGCGTAACGGATGCCGTACACTTCCTGCAGTCCGCCGCCGCCGTTCTCGCCGGTCTGGGGCTCGAACACGCCGACTTTGATCACGCTGCCGCCGGAAGCCGCGCCGTCTGCCGCTTCGCCTTCTTCCGTGGAAGCCTCGTTTCCGGAAGCTGCGCCGTTTCCGGAAGCCGCGTTGTCATCTGCGCTGCCGCTGTCTCCGCAGCCGGCCGCAAGAGCTGCTGTCAGAGCGGTGCAGAGCATCAAAGAAACTACTTTCTTTTTCATAAAAATTCCTCCATGTTCTTATTAGGCGGACACTTGTCTGCCCGTATGGTACGAACTCATTATAAGCGTACTTCCGGCATTTTTCAACTGTTTTTTCGTAAAAACTTCACCGGGTACCTGCCGGACCCGGGCCGTACGTTTCTTTTTCCTCATCTCATGCGTGAGAAAACGTAATCGTTCCGGTCTCCTCGTCCATCTGGCTGATGATGGCCAGCGACTCCACCTGATACCCCTTTTCCCGGAGTTCTCTTCCGCCGGACTGCTGCCCCTTCTCGATGGCGATGCCGATCCCCTCCACCGTCGCTCCGGCGCATTCGATCAGCTCGATCAGTCCCCGGACCGCGCATCCGTTGGCGAGGAAATCATCGATGATCAGGATTCGCTCCCCGGAATTCAGATATTTCCTGGATACGATCACATCGTATACCCGCTTATGGGTAAAGGATTCGATCCGCGTACGGTACACGTCCCCGTCAATGTTGATGCTCTGCGCTTTTTTCGCAAATACTACCGGCACATGAAAATACTGGGCCGCGATGCAGGCGATCCCGATGCCGGACGCCTCGATGGTCAGGATCTTGTCGATCTCTTTGTCCGCAAACAGCCGCCGGAATTCCTTTCCCATCTCATTGAACAGCTCGATATCCATCTGATGGTTCAGAAAATTATCCACCTTCAGTACGTTTCCTTTTTTCACAATCCCGTCCGCCTGTATCCTTTTCTCTAAAAGTTCCATGGTCCCTCCGCTTTTTCTGGTGTAGTTACTGGATCTGCCAGTATGTTTTCTCACATTTTAACATCCGCCGGTTCATTCGTAAAGCCCAAGTTCCGAAAGCTGCGTGTACAGGTCCTTCTCCGTCACCGCCTCCACGATCTGATCCGCCGTGATATTGTAAAAACTCTTCCCGGTCATGCTCAGATAGGCAAACCCGGCAAAGAGAAACAGACAGATGATAAACTTCAGTTTAAACAAAACGAAGGAACCCGAAGGCTCCTCCGCCGTCTGTCCGTGGAGCCCGGATATCCGGTTTCCGTAAGTCTCCCTCAACAGCTGTTCTCTGTATGCGCCCATAGCTTCTTCTCCCCTTCCTTTTCCGGGAGACATCCCTGCAAAGGACTGTCCCTCTGCACCTATTGTATGAGCCGTTTTCCGAATCATTCCTTCCATCTGTCCGGCTGCCTCTTCTTTTCCGCGGCCTGTCCGGCTCTTTTTCCGCGGCCCGGCCGTCTCAGCGGTTGGCAAGTTCTCTGGTGATCTCCTCCCAGGTCACGCCCCGTTCCACCATCAGCACCATGGCGTGGTAGAGAAAGTCCGACAGCTCGTACCGGATCTCCTCCGGGTCCGGATTCTTCGCCGCGATCACCAGCTCCGTCGCTTCCTCTCCCACCTTCTTCAGGATCTTGTCGATCCCCTTGTCAAACAGGTAGTTGGTGTAAGACCCTTCCTTCGGATGGACCTTCCGGTCCCGGATCACCTCGTACACGTCCTCAAAGACCTTCAGCGGATTGGATTCCCGGTACTCCTTCCGGACCATGTCCCGGTAAAAACACGTATGGTTTCCCGTATGGCACGCGGCGCCCACCTGGCTCACCTTCGCCAGGATCGTATCGTTGTCGCAGTCAATGGACAGGCATTTGACGTATTGAAAATGACCGCTGGTCATCCCTTTTATCCACAACTCTCCACGGCTCCGGCTCCAGTAGGTCATCTTCCCGGTCCTTATGGTCAGGTCAAACGCCTCTTCGTTCATGTACGCCAGCATGAGCACCTCCGAAGTCCGGTAATCCTGCACGACCACCGGGATCAGCCCATTGTCCCCTTCCTTCAGGTCCGCCCAGGAAAAGCTGCTCTCCAGCACGTTCATGCACAGTCCCCGGCCCGCCGCCTTCTGCTTCAGACCCATAAAGTCCGCCGCCGCCGTGGAAAAATACGCCGCCGCGATGCCGGTCACCCATTTGTTGGACAGCACGTCGATCACCGCTTCGTCCGACGCCGCGGGGCTGATGCTGATGACGGGAAGCGCTCCTCCGTAAGGGCACTGCTGGTCGGAACCGGACCAGAAGATCAGGCTGCCCGTCTCCTCCAGAGGCGCCAGAAGCTGCGTCCCGTCTCCGATGCTGAAGCCGATCTTCTCCCTTCCGAACCGGCCGGACACCTCTTTCGCCATCTCCACATTGCTTTCTCTGCCGTAGTTCAGGATCGCCTTTTCACAGCCTGCATAGAGGATCTTCTTCACATCCTCCACGCGGCGGATCCGCCCTCCGGCGTAGACCGGAATCTCCGCCTTTTTGCAGATCTCCTTCATCGCTCCGATGTTCTGTTCATGCTCCTCGTCCGTCTCGGACAAGTCCAGGATCAGGATGCCGTCCGCTCCGTTGTCGCTGTAGGTGCCTGCCAGAGCCGCCGCGTCCTGCCCGTTTGCCTTTCCGTTCCGAAGGGGCATAACCGGAACCAGATATTTTTTCTTCATCTTATAAACTGCCTTTCGTTGATAATACGTCCGTAATCCGGCCATCATAAGCCGTCGCCGCATCCAGCGCCTTGGCAAAGGCCTTGAACATGGCTTCGCAGATGTGATGGTTATTGCTTCCGGACAACACTTTAAAATGCAGGTTCATCTGCCCGCTGTACGACACCGCATAGAAAAATTCCTTCACCATCTCCGTATCCAGATCTCCGATCCTCGGGACCGTAAACTGTGCGTCCGACACGTAATACGGCCTTCCGGACAGGTCCACGGCGCAGAGTACCAGCGCCTCGTCCATGGGAAGGATACAGCTTCCGTACCGCCGGATTCCCTTCTTGTCTCCCACGGCCTCCCGGATCGCCTGTCCCAGCACGATGCCCGTATCTTCCACCGTATGGTGGCAGTCCACGTGAAGGTCCCCGTCCACATGGACGGAGAGGTCAAACAGGCCGTGCCTTGCAAAGCCGTCCAGCATATGGTCAAAAAATCCGACCCCTGTCTTCAGCTCCGCCGTCCCGCTGCCGTCCAGGTTCAGACGCATGCGGATCTTCGTCTCCTTCGTACTGCGTTCCACCGCCGCTGTTCTGTCCTTCATACCTGCCTCCTTATTCAAAACGAACCCGGATGGAACCGGCATGGGCCGTCAGCCGTTCATTTTCTGCAAAATATTCAATGTCCTCATGTACTTTTTCAAGCGCTTCCCTGGAATAGTAGATGATGCTGGATTTTTTCACAAAATCATCCACGGACACCGGCGAGAAAAACCGCGCGGTGCCGTTGGTGGGAAGAATGTGGTTCGGTCCCGCAAAATAATCTCCCAGCGGCTCGCTGCTGTTCTCGCCCAGAAAGATCGCTCCCGCATTCCTGACCTTCATCATGTCCTCAAAGGGATTTTTCGTCATGATCTCCAGATGCTCGGAGGCGATCAGGTTCACGGTGTCAAGAGCCGCTTCCTTTGTATCGGCCACCAGCACATATCCGTAGTTGTCCAGGGATTTCTGAATGATCTCTTTTCTTGACAAATCTTTCACAAGCCGGTCCACTTCGTCCGATACCTGCTCCGCCAGCGTCCGGCTGGTGGTCACAAGAATCGCGCTGGCCATCTCGTCATGCTCGGCCTGGGACAGCAGATCCGCCGCCACATACCGGGCGTTGGCGCTTTCGTCCGCCAGCACGAGGATCTCGCTGGGCCCGGCGATGGAATCGATGCTCACATATCCGGACACCGCTTTTTTGGCCAGCGCCACAAAGATGTTGCCCGGCCCGGTGATCTTGTCCACCTTCGGCACGCTCTCCGTCCCGAACGCCATGGCCGCCACCGCCTGGGCGCCGCCCATCTTATAGATCTCGTCCACGCCCGCTTCCTTCGCCGCCACCAGCACCGCCGGATCGATCCGGCCCTGACGGCTGCACGGGGTCGCCATGATGATCCGCTCCACGCCGGCGATCCGCGCCGGCACGATGTTCATAAGCACCGAGGACGGATAGACCGCCTTCCCGCCCGGCACATAGACGCCCGCCGCCTGCAGAGGCGTCACCTTCTGCCCCAGCATGGTCCCGTCCGGCGTGGTGTCAAACCAGCTGTACCGCTTCTGCTTCTCATGATAGGCGCGGATGTTCACCAGCGCCCTGCGTATGGTGTCGAGAAGCCGGGGATCCACGGCGCCGTAGGCCTCCTGCATCTCCTCCTCCGTAACCCGGATACTGGAAGCGTCGATCCCTTCCCAGTCAAACCGCCCCGTATATTCAAAAAGCGCCGCATCCCCTTCGGTCCGCACCCGCTCCACGATCTCTCTCACCGTGTCCTCATACTGTCCGTAGTTTCCCGGACTCCGTTTCAGCAACTGTTCCAGAAGCATTCCTCTGGATTCCTCATTCAGACTGATGATCCGCATATCTGTCCTTCCTCCTGCAGAACCGCCTTCAGTTCTCCTATGATCTTTCCGATCCGCTCGTTTTCCATCTTCATGCTCACCTGGTTCACTACCATGCGGGCGGACAGAGGACAGACCTCCTCCAGCACCTTCAGCCCGTTTTCCTTCAGCGTGGACCCGGTTTCCACAATATCCACGATCACTTCCGAAAGCCCTACGATGGGCGCCAGCTCGATGGAGCCGTTCAGTTTGATGATCTCCACCGTCTGATGCTTCCGGTTGTAAAAATAATCCTTCGCGATGTGGGGGTATTTGGTCGCCACCCGGATCAGCTCCTGATGCTTCAGAAGCTCTCTCGCCGATTCGGGGCCGCAGACGCACATCCGGCATCTTCCGTATCCCAGATCCAGCACCTCATACATCCGCCTGCCTTCCTCCAGGATCGTATCCTTTCCCACGATCCCCACATCCGCCGCTCCGTATTCCACATAGGTGGGCACGTCCGGCGCCTTTGCCAGGAAAAATTTCAGCTTCAGCTCCTCGTTGACGAAGATCAGCTTTCTGGTGGCCGGGTCCTGCATCTCCTCGCAGGTGATCCCGATCTGCCGAAAAAGCTCCATGGTCTTCTTGGCAAGCCGCCCTTTTCCAAGGGCAAACGTGAGATATCTCATAACGGTTCCTCCCCTTTGACATACCGGATCTCCCGGACGCCGTTCTTCTCTGCGTAAGCCTCATAATCCCGGCCGATCTGCTCCGGCATCAGCTCCGCCGTCCTGCCCTGCCTGCGAAGCTCCATGGCCATCCGGATGGCTTCCTCCGACCGGGAAGCCCGGTAGACGATCAGCGTCCGGTCCGCGCCCGTATCCATCTGCACCTTCTGGCGGGACAGCGCGTTCATAAGGCGGTCCAGCACGAAGGCAAAGCCTGTGGCCGGCGCGGATTTTCCAAAATGGTCCATGAGCGTATCATACCGTCCTCCTTTGGCCACCGCATCCCCGGTCCCGTACGTGTAGGCCTGGAAAATGATGCCGGTGTAATACCGGTATTTGCTGACCACGCCCAAGTCAAAGGCGACGTATTTCTCATATCCGTAGCACGCCAGCAGGCCGTAGATCTTCTTCAGCCGTTCCAGCGCCCGCCTGGCGTCCTCCGTCACCGCACAGGCATCGGCCTTTTCCAGTATCTCCACGGAACCGAACAGGTCCGGGATCGCCGCAAAGGCTTCCTTCAGCGCGGACGCCAGCGGAAGGGGTTCCAGAAGCTCCCGGACGCCGTAGATGTTTTTATTGGATATGAACTCCCGAAGCTCCAGCTCCATCTCTTCCGTCAGCCTGGCCTCCCTGAGAAGGCTCTTGAAGAAATCCACATGGCCGATGCTCACCTGGAATTCCGTCAGGCCCGCTCCCAGCAGGCATTCCGCCACCAGGGCGATCAGCTCCGCGTCCGCCTCCACGCTGCCGTCCCCGATCAGTTCCGCGCCCATCTGCGTATTTTCCTTCAGGCGTCCCTGAAAATCCGAATGGTTGATAAAGGTGTTGGCCGTATAGCACAGCCGGACCGGCATGTCCTCCTCGGAAAAATACTTCGTCACCGCCCGGGCGATGGACGGCGTGATATCCGGCCGCAGCACCAGCGTATTGCCCTCCCGGTCAAAAAACTTGAACAGCTCCCTGGAGGGGACGGTCCCCACCTCCCGGCTGAACACGTCGAAAAACTCAAAGGTCGGCGTCTGGATATCCTCATATCCATAGCTGTGAAAAACTTGATGCAGGACCTGCTGCACGTGGTTCTTCCGCCTGCATTCTTCATTGTATATGTCGCGCACACCTTCCGGTGTATGCAGGATCTGTCTGTACATCCCATGCTCCTTCCCGGCTGCCTTACAGGATATCCGTCCCGCGTTCCGGCGGCACCCTTACTTTCACATGGTAAACTGCTACTATGCGAAAGGCAACAACTGTATTATATCACTTCAATCCTGATTGTCAACCTCTGATTCCAGATCCCGGCTCAAGGGCTCCAGATAAGGCACCAGAAACCCCTGGCCCTGTTCAAAGAAACCGGCGGGGTCCAGCTCCTCCATCCGGAAACTTTTGCGCCCCCCGTCCCTGGCCCGGTTCCAAAAGGTCAGCAGCTGCCGGATATGAAGGTAATAGAACACCTGTTCAGTTGTATAGTAGATAATCAGAAACGCCTTTCCGCCCTGTTTCTCAAAATCCTTCATAAACTCCACCTGATGCTCGTGGACGTTATGGAGCGGGAAGGTCCGGGCGTTGCACTCCTTGGCGTCAAAGCAGACGGGGATGCCCTGCACGGCCCCGATATAATCCACGGTACTTTTCTGTTCGAAATAGGCAAGGGTGATATGGCGGTGCTCCTTGTCGATTTTAATGGGGGTGATGGGCGTGGGCACCTTCTGAATCAGCGCCAGCCCCTTCTCCCGGTATTTTTCGTTGGTCCGGTTGATCATGTCTTCCAGCGTGGACCCCCTCAGTCCTCTGGTGTTCCAGGTTGCCATCTGTTCCTACGTCCTCTTTTCTGCGTCTTTTAGAATCTCCTGCATCCGGGCGGGCGGCTCTGCCGTAAACACCCGGCCGGACAGGTGGGAAAAAAGTCCGTCCATCACCGGAAATTCCAGGCGTCCCGCGTGGAGAAGCTGGCAGGAAAGCCCGTACCTTCTCCGGTAATCCCGATTGGTCTTCGGATCTCCGTACTTGTAATCCCCGATGATGGGGTGCCCCACGGAAGCAAGGTGCGCCCGGATCTGGTGGGAGCGGCCCGTCACCAGCAGGACCTCCAGAAGGGTGCAGTCCGCAAACACCCGCAGCGGCCGGTAGGCCGTCTCTATGGGCGCCGCGCCCTTTTGTTCCTCTGCAAGGACCCGGACCCTGTTTGTCCCCGGATCTTTCTGCAGATACCCCTGGATGCGCTGCTCCTCTGTGAGCCGTCCCGCCGCCAGGCACTGATAATATTTGTGCACGTTCCGGTCCCTTAACAGCTCCGACATCTTCCGAAGGCCCGCCACGGACGTTCCGCAGATGACAATCCCGCTGGTGTTCCGGTCCAGCCGGTTGCATACCGACGGACGGAATGTATAATTTACGCGGACCGCCTTCTCCGTCTCCGAGGACGCCCCTTCCCCGTTTACGCGGGCCGCCTCCAAAGACGCCCCTTCCCGCTTCACGCAGTCCGGCTCCGGGGACGTTCCATCCCCTGCGCCCTCTTTCCACCGTCCCTTCTGCTCCAGATAGCCCAGCACATATTCATTCAGGGACACATCCTCCGGTTTCGCCTTCTGGGCCAGCATGCCCGCCGGCTTATTGACCAGGAGGATATGGGCGTCCTCATAGAGGATCTCCAGGTCCGTCACCGGATAAGCCGAAGCCGCCTGCACCGGCCCTGCGAATTTCTCCCAGGTCCCGTCGGACAGAAAGACGCGGATCTCATCGCCCGCCTGCACCTTCTCGCCGCCGTCCGCCTTTTTCCCGTTCAGGGTAATGTTCTTTTTCCGCATCATTTTATAAAGGAAGCTTTTGGGCGCTTCTTTCAGGTATCTGGACAGCAGCCGATCCAGCCGCTGCCCGGCCTCTTCCTCCCGGACTCTGATCTGTTTCATACTATGCCTCCCGCAGAACCGCTACAGCGATATGGACATGAGAAGATGCCGGATGATCTCATCTCTCGTCAAATCCGGATACCGGTCGTCCCCGTCAAACGGCGGCTGCTCCGCTTCGGCGGACAGGCTCAGAACCCGGACTAAAAATTCATTCTGGTTCCTGTAGATCGTTACGTTCTGTTTATAGGAGCTCTTCTTCAGAAGAGAGCGGATGTGCTCCGCAGCCGCTTTTTCATCCAGCTTTGCATCGCTGGAATAGCCCACAATCTCCCTTCCGCACAGGACGACGGCGTCCACATAATAGGTCTTCTCATAAGAAGTAAATACATTCTCATACAGCGCCAGGCAATTTCCTCTGGCTTTCTCCACCGTCTCATAGAATCTCCGGTCCATGGAATGGTAACGGCTCGCCATGATCGCCCGCACCACCTGATTGCAGCCGGGCAGGCAGCCCACGATGGCGACGACGGTCATGACGTTCTCCCGGGTCCCGTTCACATACCAGCCCCCCAGAAAAATCAGGACCGGCACGGCCAGCATAAGCGCTGCTTTTTTCCACGCATGGATCCGGCTCCGGTCCAGATAACCATAGGTGCCTTTGTAAAGTATCCTGTCCATCTGTTACTCCTGTCTGTTCTGTTTTTTCCGGTGAATGTTCCGGATCGTTTTCTTCTTCCCGCCGTGTGCTTTGCCGTCTTTTCTGCCCTTTTTCGGCTGCGCCGCCGAAAGGCGTTCTCTTCGTTCCGGCCGCAGCAGGCATTTGGGACCGTACCCGATCAGGTCTTCCCGCCCGGCCAGCCTCAGCGCTTCTGCAACCAGCGCCCGGTTTTTCGGGTCCCGGTACTGGATCAGCGCCCGCTGCATCTCCTTTTCATGGGGAGCTTTCGGCACGTAGACCGGCTGTCCGTTCCGGGGATCCAGCCCCGTATAATACATACAGGTGGATATGGTGGACGGCGTCGGATAGAAATCCTGCACCTGCTCCGGCATATACCCCAGATCCCGGCAGTACTCCGCCAGCTCCACTGCCTCCTTCATGGTGCTTCCCGGGTGGGAGGACATGAGATACGGCACCAGATACTGCTTTAAGTTCAGCTTCTCATTCATCCTGCGGTACTGCCCGGCGAACTCCTCATACACCTGATGGGACGGCTTGCCCAGACACGACAATACAGTGTCGCTCACATGCTCCGGCGCCACCTTCAGCTGCCCGCTCACATGATACCGGCACAGCTCCTCCAGAAAACGGCTCTCCCGGTCCGCCAGTACGTAGTCGAACCGGATGCCCGACCGGATGAATACCTTCTTCACCTTCGGCAGCGCCCGCAGCTTTCGAAGCAGCGCCAGATAGTCCTGGTGATCGGCCCTCAGATTCCGGCAGGGCTTTGGAAAGAGGCACTGCTTCTCCTTACAGGCGCCCCGTTTCAGCTGCTCTTCGCAGGCCGGCATCCTAAAATCCGCCGTGGGTCCGCCCACGTCATGGATATAACCTTTGAACTCCGGGTCCTCCGTCATCTTCCGGGCCTCCAGAAGCAGAGACTCATGGCTGCGGGCCTGTACGATCCTTCCCTGATGGAAGGTCAGGGCGCAGAAAGAACATCCTCCAAAGCAGCCCCTGCAGCTCGTCAGGCTGAACTTCACCTCCGAGAGCGCCGGAACCCCGCCCTGCCCCTCGTACATGGGATGCCAGGCGCGCATGTAGGGAAGTCCGTACACTTCGTCCATCTCTGCCTGGGACAGCGGCTCTGAAGCCGGATTCTGCACCACATAACAGTGGTCCGAATATGCTTCCACCAGCCTTTTTCCGGAAAAAGGGTCCGTATTGCAGTACTGGGTATAAAAGCTTTCCGCATACGTCTTCCGGTCCCTGCAGAGAGCTTCATAATCCGGAAGGCGCACATACTCCCCGACCCGGTCCAAAGAACGGACCTTACAGACCGTCCCCGGCAGAAACGTGATCTCCCGGACGTCCAGCCCCGCATCCAGCGCCTCCGCGATAGCCACGATGGAACGCTCTCCCATTCCGTAGGAGATCAGGTCGGCCCCGCTCTCCAGAAGGATCGACCGGCGCAGAGAATCTGACCAGTAGTCATAATGTGCCAGACGGCGCAGAGACGCCTCGATCCCGCCGACGATGACGGGCGTGTGTTTGTATGTCCGGCGGATCAGATTGCAGTATACGATCGTGGCCCGGTCCGGCCGCCTGCCCGCCGCGCCGCCAGGACTGTAACTGTCCGAATGCCTGCGTTTTTTCGCCGCCGTATAATGGTTGACCATGGAATCCATGTTGCCGGCGGACACCAGAAATCCAAGCCGTGGTTCTCCAAACACGGCGATGCTGTCCGCGTCCCGGTAATCCGGCTGGGGAATCATCCCCACCGTATAGCCGCGGGCTTCCAGAACCCTGCTGATGACCGCATGTCCGAAAGACGGATGATCCACATAGGCGTCCCCTGTGACGTACACAAAATCCGGCTGTCCGGTCCCGGACGCTTCCATTTCTTCGCGGCATACCGGGAGAAATCCCGGCGCGTTTATCCTCTCTGTCATATGACGCCCTCTCTGTCTTTTTGCTTCCTGCGTGTTTCTTCTGTCTTCGCAACGGGCCGCCTGTTCCGGCGTCGTTTTGTCTTTTTCTCAGTCCAGCTCCTTCAGGCTCCGGATCTCTTCTCCGGTCAGCGGGCGGAAGCCGCCCTTTTCCAGGTTCTCATCCAGAACAAGTGTTCCCATAGACAGGCGCTTCAGGTACAGCACCCGGCAGCCCACCGCCTCGAACATCCGTTTCACCTGATGAAACTTTCCTTCCCGGATCGTCACAAGGACCTCGCTGGTTTCTCCACTCTTTCGGATCTCCAGCCTGGCGGGCAGCGTCGGCGCCTTTTCCCCGATATTAAGCCCTTTCCGGAATGCTTCCGCATGATGTTCTGTGACCTTTCCCGCCACTCTGGCATAGTAGGTCTTGTCCACATGCTTTCCGGGCGAAAGCAGGCGGTGCGCCAGGTCCCCGTCGTCGGTCAGAAGCAGGAGCCCTTCCGTATCCTTGTCAAGCCTCCCCACCGGGGAGAGATTCCGTCTGTCCTCTGCCGGAATCAGATCCAGCACGGTCCGCTCCCTGCTGTCCCACCGGGCGGAAACCACGCCCGCGGGCTTATAAAGCATCAGGTAGGCATACGGCGCGTACACTGCTTCCTTTCCGCCGCACACCACCTGGTCCTTTGTCTCGTCCACTTTCTGCTCCGGCTTCCCCGCCCGCGCTCCGTTGACGGTGACCAGCCCTTTTTTCACCAGCGCCTTCACCTGGCTTCTCGTTCCGAAACCGGTCTCACACAGATACCTGTCCAGACGCATCATGCCTGCATCCTCCATCCGGAAAAATATTTGTTGCGCAGCACGCCCCGGACCAGCTTTCCCCAGCCAAGAGGATAGCCGTCCACGCAGACCAGCTGCCAGCCTTCCGGCCTTCCGCCTTCCTCCGGCTCCGCCTCGATGGTTTCGCCCTTCAGATAGCGGATCACCCTTTCGTCTTCCGCCGACAGGTCGATGACGGAAGCGTACGATTCCTTTTTCAGCACCATGGCGAAGGCCTGGGACGGCTCAAACCGCTTTTTCAGAAGTTCGCCCATATACAGGCCCGAACGCAGAAACCGAAGCCCCGGGCATCGTCCGATCCCCTCCGGCATCCAGAACACTTTAGTATCCCTCATCTGGATCCCGGCCGGGTCAAAGGGCAGCTTCACATCCTTCAGAAAGTCCGAAAGCTCCGGCGGAAGCTTCAAAGGCCGCCCTGCCTTCTCCGGCCTGCGCTCCGCCGGTTCCCCGTCCTTCCTAAGAAGCGCCAGAAAATGCCCTTCTCCGTCGATCTTATGCGGAAACAGACGGACGCATTTTTCCAGAGGAAACGGGCTGCCCACCAGCTCCGGCCGGCCCGGGCAGAATCCGTCGTACCAGGGAATGTCCGCCAGATGAAACTCCGGATGCGTCTTCAGAAACGAATCCATGCTTCCTTCGTTCTCCAGTTCCGAAAAGGTGCAGGTAGAGTACAGCATCATTCCCCCGGGCTTTAGAAGCGCCGCCGCCTGATCCAGAATCTCCCGCTGCATCCGGGCAAATACTTCCGGCCCCTGCTTCTCCCACGCCGGGATCATGTGCGCCTGTTTGCGGAACATCCCTTCGCCCGAACACGGAGCATCGATCAGGATCTTGTCAAAAAATTCATGAAAATACCGGTCCAGCCGGTCTCCCATCTCACTGGTGATCAGGATATTCGGCATACCGAAGACCTCCAGATTTTTCAAAAGTGCCTTTGTCCTGGACGCGCTGGCGTCGTTTGCAACCAGCAGCCCTGTATGGGAAAGCCTGGCTGCCAGTTCTGTCGCCTTGCCTCCGGGAGCCGCACACAGGTCCAGCACCCGCTCTCCCTTTTCAACCGGAAGGACGCTGGCCGGCGTCATGGCGCTGGGCTCCTGGATATAGTAAAGCCCCGCATAGTAATACGGGTGCCTGGTGGGGGCGTCCTCCTCCGTATAATAATATCCGTTTGGGATCCATGACACCCGTTTCAGGCTGGTAAAAGGCTGGATTCTCTCAAATTCTTCCACGGACAGTTTGGACGTATTCACCCGCAGCCCCATAAATTTCGGCTTCTCATAGCTTTTCAGATAATCCTCATACTCCGGGCCGAGGATCCGCTTCATATGTTCCATAAAGGATACTGGTAGTTCCATGAAATATTCCTTTCCGATGTATCATACCGTATAACGCCCGCGGGCGCCGGGGCGGCTTCTGAATATCCCAGGCGCTCAGCCGGCGGCCTGTACCCTGAACACGCTCAGTAGGAACAGGTCAGCTTTTTCTGTTCCAGATACCGCAGCATCCAGTACGGGTTGACCGCCATCTCCTGGTCCGCCCCGAGAGGCACATAGATCCCCACATGAAGATGGACCGGGAACTGGCCGGTCGTTCCTTCCGGCCCGTAACCGCTGTCCCCCATATAGCCGAGGATGTCGCCTGCCTGAATCGGATCGCCCGGCTCCCATTCTCTGGCATAGGAGTCCAGATGGGCGTAATAATAATAGTTTCCCTTCAGCGAACGCACCCCGATTCTCCAGCCGCCCTTTTCCAGCCAGCCCACCTGTTCCACGACTCCGTCCGTCATGCTGACCACCGGATAATAACCGGCCTCGTCCACGGACGCCATGAGGTCCGTCCCTTCATGGTTTCGCTTTCCGCCGTACGTACGTTCTGCCATCCACGTATTTTCAAAGGCCGTCGTCGCGTTTTCGTTGCAATCCGACTCCGGCACCGGGAACCAGACCAGCTCTCCCCAGACCAGCTCCATGGTATCCAGATACACGTCAAATCCGTATCGGTCGTTCTGCTCCGGCAGCGCCTGTTCCCGGAGCAGATCTTCCAGCCAGAGCATCTCTCCCTGAATGATGCAGCACATCAGGAGGACCGCGGTCAGACAGGACGCGATTTTCCGGGTTTGACTCATATTTTACCACCTGCCCCATAAAATGTAGGGAATTAGTTCATTATATGGTGGCCTTTTGAAAAAGATACTTTTCCTTTTCTTCGTCCCCGGCGGCCTTCTTCTGCTCCTGACCCATCCCGCGGCGTTGGCTCAGGGCTGCTCCCGGGGGCTCACCCTGTGGTATACCGCGGTCCTTCCCTCCCTGCTGCCCTTTCTCTTTCTGTCAGGGCTCCTGATGAAAACCGGCCTCTTCCATTATCTGAACCGGATCTACGCTCCCTGGATCAGTCGTCTGTTCGGCATCTCCCGGGAAGGCTGCTACGCGGTTCTTCTGGGCTTCCTGTGCGGATTTCCCATGGGGGCGAAAGTCATCGCCGATCTGGTGCGGGATCAGCACATCTCCCCGCAGGAAGGCGCCTACCTTCTGGGCTTCTGCAACAACGTAAGCCCGGCCTTTTTCCTGAACTACGTCTGTCTCCTGAAACTGGGATATCCGTCCGTCCCCTGGGGGCTGGTACTGCTGTTCTATGCGCTGCCCGTCCTCTACGGGCTTGTGACAAGGCCCTTCTACCATTTTACACCGGCCCCTTCCGCAAAAAAACAGACACCACTGCAGCGGTTGGATTTTCCGATGCTGGATGCCTGCATTATGGACGGTTTTTCCACCATCACCAGACTTGGCGGATACATCATCCTGTTCACCATACTGGTTCAGCTCCTGGAGCTGCTTCCGCTCTCTCCCGCCGTCCTTGCCTTCCCCGGCGCAGTGCTGGAAATCAGCTGCGGCATCGATCAGATCGCGCTTCTGCCCGGGCTGTCCGCAGGATGCCGGACCGCACTGGCCTGCACCTGCGCATCCTTCGGCGGATTATGTATCTGTGCACAGACACAGAGCGTCCTTGACGGTACGCCTCTGCGCATCCGCACCTGGCTTCTGGGGCGGATCGTCATTGCACTCCTGACAGCTGTCCTTGTGTCACTGCTCTTCTGACAGCTGTTCCTGTACCGGCTCTTTCCGGCAGCCATTCCTGCGTCACTGCTCTTCCGGCAGCTGTTCCTGTACCGACTGCGGCTGAATTCCCAGTTCCTCACGGTTGCTGGTAAGCTGCGCGTAAAAGCTTTCAAAATTGCCCATCATCCCTGCGTAATGGGCGTTGGATGCCTCCACGACCTGCCGGATCATCTCCTGCAGTTCCGCCAGCCGGTCGTCCGTATACTGGATGGCCCCCATACGGATCTCATTGGCGTCCCTGGTGGCGTTGTCAAGGATCTCCTGCGCCTGGCGCGTCGCCGTATCAATCACCTGGTTCGCCTGTTCATAAGCCTGCTGCATGATCTCATGCTCGTTGACCAGTTCCTGATTCTGCAGATTCGCCTGCTCCACGATGGCAGACGCCTTTTTCTGAGCATCCGCCATGATGGCGTCCTTATTGGCCAGAATCTTCTGATAACGCCGGATCTCCTCCGGTGTCTTCAGCCGAAGCTCCCGAAGCAGCTCCTCCATCCGCTCCCGGTTTACGATGATTTTGTCACCGGAACCAAGAAGCGGCCCTTTACATGTGTCAATATAGTCTTCGATCTCTTCTATGATCTGTTCTATGCGGCTGTTGCTCATATCTTTCCATACTCCTTCCGCCCTGATTTTTCCATATCTCAAGTATTCTATCATTCTTATTCATCAGATCTGTATCTTCAAACAGTAATTATAACTGAATGAATCCGATTACGCAAGGTGCAATCCGCATTCCTGATTTCGACTACTTCAGATATTTCTCCAGGATCTGGATCAGCCGGTCCACATCGATGGGTTTCGACACATGTTCGTTCATGCCGCACCGCTTACAGTGCTCAATATCATCGGAAAACGCGTCCGCCGACATGGCGATGATGGGAAGCCCCGCATCCGGCCGCTCCAGTTTTCGGATGGCCTCCGTCGCCTCGTAACCGTTCATCACCGGCATCCGAAGATCCATCAGGATCACATCATAATATCCCACGTCCGAGCTCTGGAATTTATCCACACAGACTTTTCCGTTCTCCGCCCGTTCCAGTTCAAATCCCGCTTCCGACAGAATGTCTTCCGCGATCTCCCAGTTCAGATCGTTATCCTCCGAAAGCAGAATCCTCTTTCCGGGGAACTGCCCGTTCTCCGGCGCCTTCGGCGCTTCCGTCTCCGCTTCATGCAGCATATAGCGGCTCAGCCCCGCAAAGAGATTGGATTTAAACAGCGGTTTGGATATAAATCCATGGATTCCCGCTTCTTCCGCTTCCTTCTGGATATCGCTCCAGTCGTACGCGGAAACGATCAGAATCGGAACATGGTCTCCCAGAAGCTTCCGGATCTCACTGGCAGTAGCCAGGCCGTCCATATCCGGCATCTTCCAGTCCAGAAGAATGATCTCATAATTCTGGTTTTCCCGATGGCGCTTTGCCACCAGCTCCACTGCCTTCTGCCCGCTGGTCGCCCACTCTGCGTCGATGCCGATCTCCTTCAGCGAAGACACGGCGCTCAGGCACAGATCCTCGTTGTTGTCCACCACCAGCATGCGCCAGGGCGGAAGGACCATATCTTCGATCCTGCAGTCAGCCTTCTCCATGTCCAGCGTAATATGGAACTCACTTCCTTTTCCAGGCGAACTGTTGATCTCGATGGTTCCTCCCATGGCGTCCACGATGCATTTGGTAATGGCCATCCCCAGCCCGGTCCCTTCCGTCCGGTCCACCTGGTCCGACTTTTCCCTTGTGAACATGTCAAAGATCGTCTCCTGAAATTCCTTTGTCATCCCGATTCCCGTATCAGTGATCCGGAAATGACATCTCACATGGTTTTCTCCCAGCGGAGAGGCTTCCTGCCTCAGATACACACGGATGTATCCGCCCTCCGGCGTAAATTTGATCGCATTGGACAGAAGGTTGATCAGGATCTGGTTCAGGCGCACGCTGTCACACAATACTTCTTCCGTGGAAACATCCTGAATAAAGATGTCAAAATGCTGTCCTTTTGCCTCGATCTGCGGCTTTACAATATTGACGATACTGCCCATGGCCTCGTGAAGAGACACCTGGTTCAGATTCAGCGACAGATTGCCGCTTTCGATCTTGGACATGTCCAGCACATCGTTGATCAGCCCCAGCAGATGCCGACTGGACAGCGTGATCTTGGTCAGGCAGTCCCTTACCCTCTCCATGTCCCCAATGTTCGCCGCCGCAATGGCCGTCATGCCTACGATGCCGTTCATAGGCGTACGGATATCATGGCTCATGTTGGACAGAAACTCGCTCTTTGCCCGGTTCGCCCGCACAGCCTCCTTTTCCGCCCGGTCCAGATCTCTCAGCTGCTGCTGGGACATCCGGTAGTAAATTGCGAAGATCGTCAGCAGCGCCGCCAGTATGATGCCGCACGCCGCCAGCATGATATCCAGACGCTGCGTTCCAAGATTGCCGATTGCGTCATCCAGAACCCCGTAAGGCATCACCGCCACCAGATACCATTCCGAATTTGGAAGCCAGGAACAGTACATATGGCGCCGCACTCCATCCATCATAATCATGGCGGAATAGTCTTCCTTCGCCTCTATGGCGTCTTTCAGCTCCTGCGCATACTGTTCCGGCGTCTTCCCTCCGTACTCCACACACAGGGCCGTCACCCGGTCAAAATAGTTATCCCGGTAGGCATCTCCGCCCCGGATCACATAAGTCCCATCCTGCCAGATGATATGATAATATACAAGCGCATCCTCCTGTTCCAGCACCATGGCACTGCTCAGATAAGACATGGGGAGCCCCGCCACCAGCACCTGACTTTTATTTCCTCCGTCCATGGGATATGCGGCCTCCTTCATCAGCAGGAGGACCTTCTCTCCCTCTGCATTGTAACCGCTCGACACATTCCGGCTCTGATCCTTCATGATCTCCTGGAAATTGCTTTCCTCCAAAATCTCCACCGGGCTTCCGTACACCGTCTCGCAGGTCCCGTCCCCCGTATAAAGTCCCAGATAGGTAAATCCCCGGATGTCGGCACGATACGCCAGTTCTTCCAGCATGTCTTCTCCATATACAGCCTCCTCCGGCTGAACACTCTGTATAATCCCGTCCATCTGAGACAGGCGCAGGTTGATAATCACATCAAACTTCTGCTGGAGCTGCCTGCTCATCTCGGACATGTATATGCCGCCGATCTCACTGATCGCATCTTCGCTGTTTTTGCTCATGGTAATCCCGGTCCACAGAAAAATCACAACGCAAAGCAGCGCCATACTGATGACACTGGCCAATAAAAATTTTTTCGTCTGTTTAAACATGTAAAACTCCTTCATAATAAATCAGCGCGGCAAAATGCATCCCACACTCTGCCACGCTTTCATTATAATGGATACTGTCCTATCTGTCTAACATTTTTTTATTCCGCTTTTTTCAGCTTCTCCGTTCAATGATCTTCCGGATATACCGCCACATCCGCTCCACGGAAGCGATGCACAGCTTCTCTTCCGTCGTATGGATGCCGTACATCTGCGGCCCCATGGAGATCGCATCCAGATCCGGAATTTTGGACGCCAGAAGCCCGCATTCCAGGCCGGCATGGATCGCTTCCACCTTCGGCTCTGTCCCAAACAGTTCCCGGTAAATCCGTACGCAGTCATCCCGGAACGGAGAATCCTTCCGGTACTCCCACGCAGGGTAGTCTCCGTTGGTCTTCATGATTCCGCCTTCCTGACGGACGGACTGCCGGATCTGCTCCACCAGCGCTTCCTTCTCCGCGCTGACGGAACTTCTTATGGAGTAGCGCAGGACCAGCTCCTGCTCTTCTGTCCTGACGATTCCAAGATTCAGGGAAGTCTGCACCAGCCCTTCAATGTCGCCGCTCATCTGCAGGACGCCGTTGGGCAGGCGGTTCAGGAGTGCCATGGCATGTGCAAAGGACGCTTCCGTAAAGGTTTCCGCTTCCTTTTTTCCTTCTTTCACAAAAATAAGCCTAAGCTCCCGATCCGTTCCGGCATACGTTTTCCGCAGGCGTTCCTCCGCCTCCCGGCAGTAAACTTCCGCCTTCTGCCAGGATGCCTTGCCATCGAACATCAGTTCTGCCCTGCAGCTTCTCGGGATGGCGTTGTCTTTCTGGCCGCCTTCCACAGAGATCAGGCGGTACTCCGCCTGTTCCCGCAGCTCTTCCAGCAGAGCGGACAGCAGGCGGTTCGCGTTCCCCCTGCCTTTGTGGATCTCCGCACCGGAATGTCCGCCGGTCAGGCCCTGAAGCGTCAGAACCGCATGGATCCCGCTCCTTTTCTCCCGTTCCAGAGGAAGGTGGATCCCGGCGCTGCAGCCGCCTGCGCATCCTGCCAGTAGAATTCCCTCTTCTTCCGAATCCATATTCAGAAGCGTATGGCCCCGAAGCATGGATACGTCCAGAGCGGCCGCTCCGTCCATCCCCACTTCCTCGCTGGTCGTAAAGATGACCTCCAGCCTCGGATGGCGGAGTTCTTCGTCTGCCAGCGCCGCCAGGGCATAGGCGACCGCGATGCCGTCATCTCCGCCCAGCGTGGTCCCTTCTGCGCAGACAAAGTCTCCGTCCACCACAGGGCAAAGTCCGTCCTTTTCAAAATCGATCTCACAGTCCGGCTTCTTTTCGCACACCATGTCCAGATGGCCCTGAAGGATCAGCGGCTCCTGGTCCTCATATCCGCTGACGGCTTCCTTAACAATAACCACGTTCCACGCCTCGTCCTGCCAGACCTTCAGTCCCCGTTCTCCGGCAAATGCCACGCAGTAGTCACTGATGGCCTTCTCATTTCCCGACCCATGGGGAATCCCGCAGATCTCTTCAAAATACTTCCACACAGCTTTCGGTTCCAGATCACTTAATCTACCCATTTTTCTATCTCCTGTCTGAGCTGCCGCCTCTGCCGGAGCCGTCCCGTACACCATACAGGCTCCGCTTCCCGACGCTTCGCACCTCTGTCTTAAGCTACAGTGTACCACACCTCTCTTAAGATTGCAAAGGCTGTTCGCCCATCAGCTCCCGAAGTTTCCGATAGGCGGAACTGATTCCGCCCACCTCGTCGATGATGCCTTCCTGCACCGCCTGGGTTCCCACAAGCACGCTTCCCACATCCTTGGTCAGTTCTCCGGTTTCCAGCATCAGCTTCATCAGGCGCTCCTTGTGGATTCGGCTGTGTTCTACGATAAACCCGCTGATCCGGTCCTGAATCTTCTGAAAATAGTCAAAGGTCTGTGCCACACCGATGATGAGCCCGGTCATCCGGACCGGATGGATCATCATGGTCCCGGTGGGGACAATAAACGAATAGTTGGTGGAAACCGCCAGAGGAACGCCGATGGAGTGGCTTCCTCCCAGCACCAGCGACACGGAGGGCTTACTGATGGACGCGATCATCTCCGCGATGGCAAGCCCGCTCTCCACATCCCCGCCCACGGTATTGATCATGACCAGCAGGCCGTGAATGTCCTCATTCTCCTCCACCGCCGCCAGCATGGGGATCACATGTTCATATTTTGTCGTCTTGCTGTTGGCTGCCAGACATTCATGCCCTTCCACCTCTCCGATGATCGACAACAGCTGGATATGCGATTTTTCCCTGTCCCGCAGTTCCTCCGGCTGCCCGTATTTCTCCAGCTCATCCTGATTTTCCGCCATAAAAATTCCCGCCTTTCTGCCATACAAAATTATCGTTAGTATGGCGGAAAAGACGGGATTCTATACATTTTATGAATGACGAAGCAAAATTCCCTATACCTGCAGAAGCGCCTGCTCCAGATCCTCGATCAGATCCTGCGGGTGCTCGATCCCTACGGACAGACGGATCATGCCCGGCGTCACGCCGGCTTCCCGAAGCTGTTCGTCGTTCATCTGACGATGGGTATGGCTGGCAGGATGAAGAACACATGTTCTGGCATCCGCCACATGGGTGACGATGGCGCAGAGTTTCAGGCTGTCCATAAAGCGGACCGCATCCTCTCTCGTCCCTTTCAGGCCGAAGGAGATCACGCCGCATGTACCGTTCGGCATGTATTTCTGAGCCAGCTCATAATACGGATCGCCCTCCAGCATGGCGCAGTTGACAAATTCCACCTTCTCATGGCTCTTCAGGAATTCCGCCACCTTTCTGGCGTTGCTGCAGTGCTTCTCCATACGAAGAGGCAGAGTCTCAAGCCCCACATTCAGCAGAAAAGCGTTCATGGGAGACTGGATGCTGCCCAGGTCGCGCATCAGCTGAGCCGTCGCCTTTGTAATAAACGCTTTTTTCCCGAACTGCTTCGTATAGACCACTCCATGGTAAGTCTCGTCGGGCGTCGTCAGTCCCGGGAACTTCTCCGCATGGGCTTCCCAGTCAAAATTGCCGCTGTCCACGATACAGCCGCCCACTGCCATGGCGTGTCCGTCCATATATTTGGTCGTGGAATGGGTCACGATATCCGCTCCGAACTCAAAGGGACGGCAGTTGACCGGCGTGGCGAAGGTATTGTCCACGATCAGCGGGACTCCGTGCTTATGGGCCAGTCCGGCAAATTTTTCGATATCCAGCACGGTCAGCGCCGGATTGGCGATGGTCTCGCCGATGACGGCCTTTGTATTCTCATTGAACGCCTGCTCGATCTTCTCCGCCGGATCGTCCGGGTCCACAAACGTACAGTCGATGCCAAGCTTTTTGATCGTCGCCGCATACAGATTGAACGTTCCTCCGTAAACTTTGGCGGAACATACGATATGGTCCCCGGCCTGGCACAGGTTGGCGATCGTATAGAAATTTGCCGCCTGCCCGGAAGCGGTCAGCATGGCGGCCACTCCGCCCTCCAGCCGGGCGATCTTCTCCGCCACCGCGTCGTTGGTGGGATTCTGCAGCCGGGTATAAAAATATCCTTCGTCCTCCAGCGCAAAAAGCCTGCCCATCTCATCGGTGGTATCGTATTTGAATGTGGTACTCTGATAGATCGGAAGCACCCTCGGCTCTCCTTTTTTCGGTTTCCATCCGGCCTGTACGCAGATGGTATCCGGCCTGTATGTCTTTTCCATTTCTTTTCCCCTCTTTCCGCCCGTCCGGCGCCTCTTTCGGCCCGTCCAGAGCGGATTTCTCTCGTTCTTTTAATGTATATACTGCGTTTTCAAATCAAGTACCATTTTCTGATACCGTTCCTGGCAGGCGTCGTAATCCCGGGCTTCAATGCTGCGGATACAGGGCAGCAGGTAATCCCGGTACAGTCTCTCATAGATCTCCTTCCGGTCCGGCCGGCGGCCGATCCGTTTTACGATCGTAGGCGCAATGTCATAGTACTCTTCCACCAGGGCATGTCCCTCTGGAGTGGACTCCAGACAGGTGTCCCGGTATTCCTTCAGAAGGTTCAGCTCCCGGCAGTCCCCGCCCTTCCCCAGGCTCTCGCACACCGCCGTGGTGATATAGCACAGCTTCCGGTGAAAGCCGCTGTCGATATCGTCGAATCTTGCCTTGCCGATGGAAGTGCCGAACGCTTTGTTCCAGCGTTCGATCAACAGGTCCGCAAAGGGTTCTGAAACTCCGGCCGGATACTTCAGAAGCGCCGGCACCAGATAGACGCTGATCTGGAAGTTGTAATCCAGAAGCCGCTGGTTTTTCTGGCTTTTGAATTTGTACGTATTCAAATCCGCCTTCACTTCCTCGATCACGCACTCCGCCATCTTTTCCAGCCAGCGCTCCTGATTCTCTTCACACCGGTAGACATATTCCATAGCCTCGAATACCCGCCGATGTCCGGAATAAAACGCGTCAAAAACGCCCTCATACAGATGTTTCTTAAAATCCTGCATGGGCCGGTAGCAGGTCCGTACCAGTTCCTGCAGTCCCTCCAGCGCACGGTTGTAATGCTCGCCGTACGCCGCCAGATCCATCTCTTTTTTTCCGCCCAGCGCCTCATCCACGCGGATCTCCTGCCCGCAGTACATGCAGAGGATTTTTTCCCGGTCGTCAGGAACCTGTATCTTCTCATGGCATCTGGGGCATGTTCCTTCTTTAAACATGGCCACCCTTACTCTTCCCAGTTATGATAGACCGCCTGCACATCGTCATCGTCGTCCAGAAGGTCCAGTGTACGGTTCAGGAACTTGATATCGTTCTCATCGCTCAGTGCCGTATAGGTCTGGGGAATCATGGTCACCTCAGCCTCCGCCATGGCGATCCCCGCCTTTTCCAGCGCTTCCCGCACCGCGGAGAAATCCTCCGGGGCAGTCAGGATCTCAAAGCTGTCCTCTTCCTCCGAAAAATCTTCCGCTCCTGCGTCCAGAGCCAGCATCATCAGGTCGTCGGCGTCCATCTCACACTCTTCCCGGTCGATGATGATCTGCCCTTTCTGATCGAACATATAGGATACGCATCCGGTGGTCCCCATGCTGCCGTTGCCTTTTGTAAACGCGTTGCGCACGTTGGAAGCCGTCCGGTTCTTGTTGTCCGTCAGCGCCTCCACGATAATCGCCACTCCGCCGGGTCCGTATCCTTCATATGTAACATGCTCATAATTGACCGCGTTCGCGTCGCCGGCCGCGCGCTTGATTCCGCGGTCAATGGTATCGTTGGGCATGTTGTTGGCCTTTGCCTTGGCGATCACGTCACGCAGACGGCTGTTGTTATTGGGGTCCGGCCCGCCTTCCTTTACGGCCACCGCCAGCTCACGGCCGATGATCGTAAAGATCTTTCCCTTTGCCGCGTCGTTTTTCTCTTTTTTATGCTTTATGTTGGCGAACTTGGAATGTCCTGACATAAATCTTCTCCTTTTCTTTCTTCTGTCTGTTGTTTTTCCTTTGTATTTCCACTGCTCATGGTCATGAACATTTTAGCATGGGAAATCCGGGTTGGCAAGCCTATGTATCCAATTCCAGGCTGATTTTCAATGCGGAATCTATTTTTTCCAGAATGGAAGCATCCAGATGGCATACTTTATCCTTCAGTCTTTTTTTGTCTATGGTCCTGAGCTGTTCCAGCAGGATCACGGAATCTTTCACCATATGATAAGAGGACGCCTCCAGCTCCACATGGGTCGGAAGCTTTGCCTTGTTCATCTTTGATGTGATCGCTGCACAGATAACCGTCGGACTGTGTCTGTTCCCGATGTCATTCTGGATAATCAGCACCGGACGGATTCCGCCCTGCTCCGAACCGACCACCGGCCTTAAATCTGCGTAGTAGACATCTCCACGTCTGATAATCAATTTCTTTCACTCCGATCTGCCAGACTTTCTGTTTTTTGGCTTTTTCAGTCAGAGTATTTCCAGTCACTTCCTGTTTTATTCACCTGCCCGCATATTTCTTTCTTACTGTCCTGTATTTCTGACCGTTCTGTTTCTTCCCGCGGCTCTGTTTTCCTTACGGCTCTGCTTCTTCCCACAGTTCCGTGAGGCCCGTGGCCTCGAAATAATCCTGCTCCGCCACCACCCTTCCGTCCTTCCAGAACCGGCGGGGGACCCGTTTGCCGATATCGCAGGCAAGCTCATAGTTGAAACGCCCGGACAGCCCGCCCAGGTCTTCCATGGTGATCCCGTTTCCTCCGTCCGTTCCGATCAGGGTCACCAGATCCCCCGGGCGGGCCTCCGGTATGTCCGTCACATCCACCATAAACTGGTCCATGCAGATCCGCCCCAGGATGGACGCCTGCCTGCCCCGTATGATCACTTTTCCTTTGTTGGACAGCGAACGGGGATAGCCGTCCCCGTAGCCCACGGGAACCGTGGCGATCCGCATGGGCTTCTCCGCCGTAAAAGTCCCTCCGTAGCTGACGGACGTTCCGGGCCCGATCTCCTTTACATAGACCACATGGCTCTTCAGGGTCATGACCGGTATGACGGGCACTGCCAGCCGGTTCACATCCTCCGAAGGATACAGGCCGTAGATGGAGATCCCGGCCCGGACCGCATCCATGTTGGCATCCTTCAGGTCAAAGATCCCGGCGCTGTTGGAACAGTGGTGCATCCGGATCTTTACGCCCCGGTCTTTCAGAAGCTCTGCAAACGCCTGAAAACGGGCCAGCTGCTCTCTGGCCGGCCCCTTGTCTCTTTCATCCGCTCTGGCAAAATGCGTATACAGCCCTTCCAGCTCCACATTGGGCAGAAGGCTGATCTCACGGACCAGCTCCGCCCCCTCCCGATCGTCTTTCAGGCCGATCCTGGACATGCCGGTGTCCACTTTGATATGTATTGATACTGTCCGCCCCTGGCGGACAGCCTCCCGGGAAAGCTGCTCTGCCGCAGCCATGGTAAAGACCGTCGGGCGGATCTCCTGGCGGACGATCTCCTCACACGCGTCCGGAAAGGTAAATCCCAGGATCAGAACCGGCTTTCTGATCCCGGCCTGACGAAGCTGCAGCGCCTCTTCCACCGTAGCCGTGGCAAATCCCCACAGATAGTCGTATGCTTCCGCCATCCGGGCGATGGGGATCGCTCCATGGCCGTAGCCGTCCGTCTTCACCACAGCGATCATCCGGGTGCCGTCCTCCAGATTCTCCTTCATGCTGTTTAGATTATATGCCGCTGCGTTCAGATTGATCTCCGCGCACACTCTTAAATATGGTTTCATGGTCTGTCCTTTTCCTCCGTCTCTTCCTCTCTTCTCATGGCCTTTGGCAGATATTCCAGAAGATGCCGCGCCATCATGCCGTATACGCCCTCCTTTTCGGCTGCCAGATCCCCTGCCCTTCCATGGAGCCAGACGCCGAGGACCGCCGCCTCGGAAGCCGGCAGCTTCTGCGCCAGAAGGCCCGCCAGTATCCCGGTCAGCACGTCCCCGCTTCCGCCTGTGGACATGCCGTTGTTCCCGGTCGTATTCACATGGCAGCTCCCGGACGGGGCAGCGACGGCGGAAAGCGCGTCCTTCAGGACGCAGACGCACTGGTGTTCGGCTGCGAAGCGCACGGCGTGGCCGGGGATATCCGACAGAATTTCCGGCATGGACAGGCCGGTCAGCCTTTTGAATTCCCCCGGGTGAGGCGTCACGATCACCCCGTCCCTGCGGGGCTTCAGAAGTTCCATATGCCCGGCCAGATGGTTCAGGCCGTCCGCATCCACCACCAGCGGCCCCTGAAAGCGCTCCAGCGCCAGCCGGGTCAGTTCATACGCCCAGGGCGCCTTTCCAAGCCCGGGACCCACAGCAGCCACGTCCGCCCACCGAAACGCCTCCAGGATCCGGTCCAGATCCGGATCCTCCGTATCAAACGTGGTGAGCAGTGCTTCCGGCAGCAGGCTCTGCAGGATGACCCGGTTCTCTTCCGGCGTCACCACCCGCACCAGGCCGGCGCCGGTCCGGTAAGCCGCACAGGCGCACAGATAAGCCGCTCCCGCCATATTCAGGCTCCCGGCGATACACAGTACTTTACCGTAGGTTCCTTTGTTGGAACGGGAGATTCTGGCCGGAAGCCGTTCCAGAATCTTTGGCCCTGTTTTACTATATTCTCCTGTCTGCATTTTGTTGCGAATGCCCTCCTTCCATCTAATCATCCTCTGCCTGTCAATCATCTGCGCCCATACAGAAAGCTGCCTTAAAACACAGTCCGGGCAGTTCCTGCCCCGTCCTGCATTTTATGACAGCCCTGTCATGTCTGAATCCTATGCCTGATCCTCCTCTGCATTGCTGATGCGGTAAGAAAGCTGCATCAGACTGTCCACCAGATGGACATTCTCCACAACCACATCGTCCGGCACATCCAGATCCAGATGTGCGAAATTCCAGAAAGCCCTGATGCCGCAGCGCGTCAGGCGATGCGCCACTTCCACCACCCTGCTCTTGGGCAGGGTCAGAACGGCGATCTCCACCGGTTCTTTTTCCAGAAAAGCCTCCAGCTGGTCCATCATCATGACCGGAATTCCCCGGATCGACGTCCCGTCCAGCTCCGGACGCACATCGAAGATCGCCTTCGTGACAAATCCGTTCTTCTCAAAATCGTAGTTTGCCAGTGCATGTCCAAAATTGCCGCCTCCGATGATAATCATCGGATGGCACCGGTCCACGCCCAGTATCTTTCCGATCTCGTCATACAGATACTTTACATTATACCCATATCCCTGCTGGCCAAATCCCCCGAAATTGTTCAGATCCTGACGAATCTGCGATGCGGTCACCTGCATCCTGCTGCTCAGCTCCCCGGAAGAAATGCGCTCGACTCCGTTGTTTAATATCTCTCCCAGATACCGGTAATACCTTGGCAGCCTTTTAATCACTGCTTTCGATATCTGTCTTTCTTCCATAGATGCCGCCTCCAAATACTCATTATTAATTCTTATTATAAAACTCTGTCAATTTCTTGTCAAATGGAAACTGCATATCCTTTCCAAATCATCTTGATTCTGCTGCGCGGGATGTCGTCGGTTACAGTATATCGATATATTCCCCTGCAAGGGCCTTATTCATGCTTCTCACCGCACAGAACTTCCCGCACATGCTGCAGGTATCGCTGTGATCATCCTCCGGCAGACGCGCATCCCGGATTGCCCTGGCTGTATCCGGGTCCAGGGCGCAGGCAAACTGAGCATCCCAGTCCAGCGCCTGGCGGGCTTCCGCCATTTTGTCATCCATATTTCTTGCCCCGGGAATTCCTTTTGCGATATCCGCCGCATGGGCTGCGATTTTAGAAGCGATAATTCCCTGCTTTACATCCTCCACATTGGGAAGCGCCAGATGCTCCGCCGGAGTCACATAGCAGAGGAACGCCGCTCCGCTCATGGCTGCCACTGCTCCGCCGATAGCGGCAGTGATGTGATCGTATCCCGGTGCAATATCCGTCACCAAAGGCCCCAATACATAAAAGGGCGCGTCCATGCAGATGCTTTTCTGCACCTCCATGTTAGCCGCCACCTGATCAAGGGGTACGTGTCCCGGCCCCTCTACCATAACCTGTACATTATGCTCCCATGCACGTCTGGTCAGTTCCCCCAGGCGTACCAGTTCTTCGATCTGGCATACATCCGTGGCATCAGCCAGGCAGCCGGGACGGCAGGCGTCCCCCAGGGAAATGGTAACGTCATGGGCCTCGCATATTTCCAGAATTTCATCATAATACTCATAGAAGGGGTTTTCCTCACCGGTCATGCTCATCCAGGCAAATACCAGGCTTCCTCCCCGGCTTACTATATTCATCTTCCGCCTGTGCATCCGAATCTGTTCGATGGTCTTCCTCGTAATACCGCAGTGCAGGGTTACAAAATCCACCCCGTCCTCCGCATGAAGCCGTACTACATCTATAAAGTCCTTTGCCGTTAAGGTGGCCAGATCTCTTTGATAATGAATGACGCTGTCATAGACCGGAACCGTCCCAATCATAGCAGGGCATTCACGGGTGAGTTTCTGGCGGAACGGCTGGGTATTTCCATGGCTGGACAGATCCATGATGGCTTCCGCCCCCAGCTTCACCGCACTCATTACCTTTTCCATCTCAATATTGTAATCCTTACAGTCTCTGGATACGCCCAGGTTTACATTGATCTTGGTGCGGAGCATACTGCCGACTCCCTCGGGCTCCAGACACGTATGATGCTTATTGGCCGGAATGGCAGCCTTTCCCTCCGCCACAAGCTTCATAAGCTGTTCTACCGGCATCTGTTCTTTTTTTGCTACTGTCTCTATCTGCGGGGTTACAATCCCTTTTCTTGCCGCGTCCATTTGTGTTGTATACGAATTCATCTTTTTTCCTCCATTTATCCTTTTTGACTTAACCAAAATACGTTCTGATTCCATACATATGATTGAGAGGGCCGCTTCCCGCCCCAAGATTCAGACCCTGCTTCAAAGCTCCGGTCAAATACGCCTTTGCCGTCTCCACTGCTTCCCGAAGTTCCAATCCAAGCGCCAGTCCGGCTGCAATCGCACTGGAAAGAGTGCAGCCGGTCCCATGGGTATTGGGATTCTCGATCCGTTCGCCCCGAATCCAGTAAGCCTGTCCATTTTCATAAAGCAGATCATCCGCCGTATCTGCCAGATGCCCTCCTTTGCAGAGAACGTTTACATGCCAGTTTTCATAAAGCTTTCTGGCTGCCCGTTCCATATCCTCATGGGTTCTTACGGTTAAACCGGTTAAAACCTCTGTCTCCGGAATATTGGGGGTAATCAGTTCCGCCAATGGAAACAGTTCTTCCTTAAGAACTTCCACCGCCGGTCTTTCTACCAGTCTGGAACCGCTGGTCGCCGCTATGACCGGGTCCAAAACAATATGCTTTCCCTGATATTGCCTTAATTTTTCCCCAACAACCCGGATTCCCTCTCTTGAGGGCAGCATACCAATCTTAATGGCATCCGGATAAATATCGGTAAAAACCGCATCCAGTTGTCTGCCCAGAAACTCCGGAGGCGTCTCCATAATCCCGTATACGCCGGTCGTATTCTGGGCGGTCAAGGCCCCTATGGCACTCATGGCATATACGCCATAAGCTGTCATGGTCTTGATATCCGCCTGGATACCGGCGCCTCCGCCGGAATCACTTCCGGCGATTGTCAATGCTGTTTTCATCTTTTTCCCTCCCCCCTTTCATCTTTGCTGCGGCAAAGTTCCTCTACCGCATCAAACAGATAAGCGTGGAAACTTCCGATGCCAACTGTCCCTGAATTTTGCATTTCTGCCCTCCTGGCACTCTCTTTCCACAGTTCTCCGGCCCTCCATGCCGCCGTATAGGGCTCGTATCCACAGCCGCAAAACAGAGCGCACAGGGCAGACAGCATACAGCCCCCTCCTGTAAGACGGCTCATCCGTTCTGTTCCTCCGGCAATCAGACAAGTGTCTTTTCCGTCAGAAACCGCATCCTTTTTTCCGCTTATAAGGACAGTGCAGGAATAAGCTTCACTCAATTGTCCGGCCAGCATCCGAAGCTTTGAATCCTCAAGATCTATCTGACTTTCCACCCCTCCCGCGGTCCTTTTTATGGGAATTTTCGGGGATTCTTCATCCGTCATTTCCGTTTCTCCAAAGGAATTACTGTTCTTGTTTTTCATGCGAAGCAGGGTACAGGCTTCTTCCTGGTTACATCGAATGATTGAAACTTTTACCTGGGAAAGAATCTGTTCCAGTCCTTTCTGCCGGAATCTGCTGGCGCCTGCGCCTACGGGATCCAGTACCACCGGATGTCCCAGTGCGTTTGCACGTTTTCCTGCCAAGACGCAGGCTTTAAACTTTGCCTCATCCGGAACTCCGGTATTGAGAAGTGCAGCCTGGCAAAAGGATGTGACTTCCTCTACTTCCTCCGGGGCCTGAGCCATAATGGCGCTTCCCCCGGCCGCCAGCAGCAGATTGGCTGTATCCTGCATCACAACCGGATTGGTCAGACAGTGAATCTTCGGGCCGTTCTTTTTATACTGCTCCATCGTTTCAGCGTGCTCCCTGTACCTGTGCCAGAACTTTGCCCTTTTCCAACACGGTCACCAGCAGATAAGCCAGAATGCTTCCGGCTGCCGTGGAAACCAGGAACGGAACTACATAGACAAACAACCCCGCCGGTTCTGCCCCCATAAGAAGTTTTGCTGCCGGATAGGCTGCCAGGGCTCCCAAAATACCTGTGCCAGCTGCTTCCGCCAGACAGGTGAAAGGGACATTCTTAAACCCTGCATAGACCATGCCGCAGCAGAAAGCTCCCACCATGCTTCCCGGAAACGCCATCAGACTTCCAATACCCATCAGATTCCGAAGCAGGCTTGCACAAAAGGCAATCCCCACACTCCACCAGGGACCCAGGAGAATAGCCGCCAGTACATTCACCATATGCTGGACCGGGGCACATTTGCTTCCCGCTACCGGAAAGCTCACCAGGCTTCCGGCAACTGCCAGGGCTGTCAGTACACCTGCCATTGCCAGTTTCTTTGCTGCATTGTTTTGATTCATCATTCAATCACTCCTTCTTTTAATTCCGCTGCATAAGCAGTACTGGAGTTCTGCCAAAATCCCGGAAAAAAACAGGCAGTTCGGAAACTGCCTGTTTTTAAGGAGCCTTATTATGACATCCTTTCCTGTTGATACAAAAAGAGGTGCCGCAGGCACCTCTTTACATCATCAGCTATGTATCCCTACGTTGGCATTATCCAAATCAGGTTTTGGGTCGGAACAGTTCAGTCCCCTCTCAGCCGACTTCCAGTCAGCTCCCCATTTCCATATACTTTGTTGACAAAAATATTATAAACCCTTTTGCTGAATCTGACAAGACCTTAATCATCATTTCAGCTCATTTCAAAATCTGCATCCTCCGGACTTATGCCACAGTATTGGTATTGATCTGATTGATCACATTCCGTATTCCTGTCCATAGCTTCTGGTCCGTGAATATCTCCACAACACTTCCCTGATCCGTAAAAGGCGGTTCCTGCAGCACCGACAAATCCTTCATCATCCTGTTCTGCACAATATATTCCAGAATCTGATTGACAAAATAAATCTGACGGCTGTCCAGACTGCTGTCCTCAAGATACTCTGAAAACGCTTCCTTTGCCGCGTTCATATCCAGTCCCACGATCTCACGGACAAATTCTCCCAAGGGCTTTGTCCCGATCTCCCTTTCATAGTCCTGTCTTGTCCCAATCTCTTTCCAGAGAAGTTCTTCCAGCGCCTGCATGTCCGTACTGGTCAATGGCTGATTGGTCCGCAGTTTTGCGATCACCAGATGATCCTGATGCTGTCGGATATAATATTCCGCTTTCGCCTTGTAATGATTCAATTCATCATTTTCAAGTTCTGCCTCTTTCCGTTCCACAGACAGCAGGTCATCCTCAAAACTGGTATCATAACGGATATACTGTTTAGGAATATATTTCATCAGGCCGCGCAGTCGTTCACGTATTTCCTCAAATTCATGAATGCCCGCCCGTTCCATGTAATCGGTATCCAGAATCTTCTGAATCAGGTCCCTCTGCGCCTGTATTTCCGGTATATTCGCCACATCCGCAATTCCGCGAACCCGTTTCATCAGATCGCCCCGTGCTCTTCCATGCGGTTTCCCTGTCAGATACGCCAGTTCGATCCCATACATCAACGCGTCAAAACGCACCGCACTGGCTTCTTCCTGGTCCGGCTGAATCAGCGGAGCAACCTCCTCTCTTATAAGCAGTGTGTCTGCATAATTCAGACACTGATACCCTTCTTCCGCTGCATACAGATCCACATATTTCAAATGCTGTTTTACCGCAAAACTCCCTCTTTCCAGCTCCTGCACCTTTGCGCTCATCTGTTTCACAAGCGCATCTCTGTAGGCAGTCAGATGATCCGTCTGATATTCAAGCGCCTGAAGCTTGTAGGCAATATCAAATTTCAGACTGAAAACAGCTCCCTGAAGAGCCATTGTATTCACTGCTGCTTTTCCTTTGTTCAAACGGAAAAATTCAAAATTTCCACAAAAATCAAAAATATAGAATTTGGTTTTATCTTCTCCATCCATCAGCATCGGACAGAGTCTGGTTCCCCGGCCGATCATCTGCCAGAACTTTGCCCTGCTCATCACCTTTTTGAAAAAGACCAGATTCAGCACTTCCGGAATATCGATTCCTGTATCCAGCATATCTACAGATATCGCGATCTGAGGCATTTTTCCCGCCTCGGAAAATTCATCAATGGCGTTTTGCGCATAGGACATGTAATTGTCAATGACTTTCGTAAAATCCGGCAGATGCGGATATTCTTTCAAAAAAACCTGATGAATTTTTTCCGCATGATCATGATTTTTTGCAAAAATAATGGTCTTTCCAAGCTTTTGACCATAATCCACTTTCAAACCATTGGTCATAAGAATATGGAGCGCCTGCCGAATCGTATCTTCATTGAAAATCCAGGTATTCAGCGCAGCGGCACCGATACTTTCCGATATTTTACCATCTTCATCTCCGAAGGTTTCCTCGTATGCCTCCCGATCTTCCTCGGACAGTTCCTCATAGACGATTCCCTGTTCCATGAACTTCAGTCTGCTTTCCACGGAAAAATAGTCTACCAGATAGCCGTCCTTCACTGCCTGCGCCAGATCATAGCCATAGGTCGGAATCCCGTTTTCCAGTTCAAAAATTTCATAGGTATTTTTATCAATCTCATCTTTCGGAGTCGCCGTCAGCCCGACGAGCGGCGCGTCAAACCAATTGAAAATATCCTTGTATTTGTTGTATATCGACCTGTGCGCCTCATCACAGATCACAAGGTCAAAATATCCGCTGGTAAAAAGCCTGCCCTCTCTGTCATTGACCATATCAATGCAATGGATCATGGTCTGATACGTGGAAAATACACCATGGGCTGTATAATTATCCTTTTCCTCCACCAGATTGGTACAGGAAAGGCTCGGGAGCAGGTTCACAAAGCTTCTCTTTGCCTGTGTGACCAGCGAATTGCGATCTGCCAGAAACAGAATATTTTTAACCCAACCCGCATCCAACAGAGCCTTGCACAACGCAATCACGGTTCTGGTCTTTCCGGAACCGGTTGCCATAACCAGAAGCGCTTTTCTCCGATTCTTTCGATCAAAACTGTCACAGACTGCCCGGACCGCCGCTTCCTGATAATAGCGTCCTGCGATCTGCCTGTCTGCCGACACATGTCCAAGACTCGTCCGCATAGTCAAAAGATTAAACCATTTTTCCAGATCTCTTTTGGAATAGATCGAAGCGCATTTTCGTTCCGGATACTGCCCGTCCAGGATATGCGTCTCAAAACCGTTGGTCAGAAATATCACAGGCCTCCGATGATATTTCTGTTCCATGATATCCGCATAAAGCTTTGCCTGCTGACGTCCTTTGGATACATCCACACAGGTACGTTTTGCCTCGATCACGGCAAGAGGCCTGTGCATGTCATCATACAGTACATAATCTGCACGTCCCGTTTCCGATCGGTTGGGCATGCCCGGGAGCTCCACTTCGTTCAGCCAGTCATTTCCTTCCGTCCAGCCGGCTTCCCGAAGCATAGAATCTATGTACAGCTTCCGGGTTGAATATTCCGACAGGTCAAGAGGTTTCGGGACATAGGTTTCCAGCTTTTCCCGCCTTCTGGCAGACAGTTCTTCCTTCAGAGAAGCATTTTCTGCCATTAAGGTCTTCAGATCCAGCTCCTTTTTATCCAGTTCTTCCTGCTGCCGTGCCAGCCGCTCTTTTGTCTCTGCTGCTTCCTGTTTTGACCGCTTTGCCCGTTCCTGCCGCCTGGTTATCAGCGTTTTGTCGAAAATATGTTCGGTATAACATTCAGAATAACAGCAGGCAAGAAAATCCAGGTATACCGCAAGATTCTCCAGACAGAGCATGGCCTCCTCTCTGCCCAGCTTTCTGCCTGAGTGCGCCACATCGTTTCCGCTCCTGCGTATGTAATTCATCCGCTTCCAGATATCCGGTCCAACAAGCTGACGAACTTCCTCCGCGCTCATAAGACTGTGCAGACTGTCCTGATAAGGCATATCCAGATTTGAATCCACGGAATACATCCATTTCAGGGCAAATTCCATGGCTCTGCGGCAGTTAATGATGCTTGCCTCCGGGTCCAGAAGAATGATCCGTTCCGCAGAGACGGCAATATCCGCAAATGCAGCAAATTTTGGTTCTTTTTTCAAATAGTCAAAATTGGTGATCATGGAAAACCTCCTTCACCCTGCGTTTTTCTTTTCATAATTCCGCTGTTATACGCTTTGATGCATGAAAATGTCAATAATTTGTATTTTCTTGCTTAGCCACAAGAAGCAAGAAGTGTTTTTCTGTATCTTTTTTGTGCGCGATATTTTGATTTGTCTATCTGGTGGACGAAGGCGGCGAATTGGTTTTGTATAACTTTTGGTGGTGTTAAAATATCCATATCTTTAAGTAAAAAAATCTTAAATTCGGCAAATGTTGAACCTGATCCCAGTTTGGGATACTCAATTTCTGTTTTTATCCTCATATAATATTGAAGATACTTTGTATCGTAGATGTCTCTATCTGCTGATATGCAAAGCACCCTGCCATCTTTATAATAAAATGGTCTATCTGTATCAACCATCCAAATTTGTCCTTTATTACAGATTGACGGCATTAATAAATCACCTATCTGTGGTTTTGTTTCATCATTTGATAGTCTTAAATAATGATCTTCAGCGATATAATAAGGATCTGCTGGCATTTGACCATTTGCTAATTCTCCAATCTCTGTTCCTCTATAAAATGGTATACCATTTTCAACAAATTCACTTGTAAATACCCTATGACTTGAACCCACATTCGCTACATCACCCAGTTTCTTGGTTTCATATTTATATTCATCTCTGGATATATCTCCAAACATCTCCACAAATCGGGATTTGAAATCACGCAATATATTTTCTATGCGATTGCTTGACGTTGTTCTGATCAACCATGGCATACTGCATTGTGGTATCAATTTTCGCATGTCCCAGTAAGCGCTGCACCTGTTCTACCGGCATTCCTTTATCAATCGCTTTTGTAGCAAGAGTTCTTCTGAACTTGTGCGGATGAACTTTTGCGATATCCAGTTTTCGTCCAAGTTCCCGCAGACGAATTTCAACACCACTGATTTCCAGACGGTGATATGGCTTCAAAAGCGCAACAAACAATGCCGGATTATCATCATTTCTGGAATCAATATAATTCTTAAGATGTATCTTTGTCCTTGCATCGAAATATACCGGCCTCTCTTTGCTGCCTTTGCCAAATACCACACATTCCCTGTTTTCAAAATCGATATCAGAAATATTCAGTTTTACCAGTTCCCCCACACGGATTCCCGTTGATGCAAGCATATCGATCATTGCCAGATCCCTGAGATTTGTCGTATTATCTCTGAGCAGTTCCAGAGCTTCATCTGTATAGGTTTCCTTTACTGTCTTATTGGTACGAATTTTATGAATTCTTCTTACCGGACTTTTCATAATATAATTTTCTTCTTCCAGCCATGAGAAAAAGCTTGATAAAATTCGGCGGATATTGTCAATGTTCCCTTTACTGCAATCGTTGATTTTCTGATATTCTGACAAATATTCTCTAATATGATCCGTAGTCATATGCGTAACATGAATCACCATTTTTTCCAACATTTTTCTCAAAGTTGCCTGATAATATCTGATTGTCTTATCGCTGCACCCTTCCACCTTTTTCGCAGACAAAAATTTATGCAGCAGTTCATCATTTGAATACTCGCTTTTCATTACATAATTTTCAGTCACAGTGATTTCCACATTCCACATACAATGTTCCAGTACCTGATGCAGTCTTTCCAATTGAGCATTATCCAGCGTTCCAAGCATTTCCTGCTCAATTTTTTCAATAATCTGGTTTTTCATGTTGGTCTACTCCTTTTCTCATATGATCTACCAACATCCTGCACCACTGAAAACAGCCAATATTATGCCAATAACAGCTTCCCTTCTTTATAACATACTGCCAGATATTCTCTGGACTGATAATACAGATCAGAATTAAAATTTAAAATCTTTTCCGCCATCCAGGATGCATATACTTCTTTTATACCCGTTATAATATTTTCCTCTTCATAGCAGTCTTCAATCAACCGTGAAAACACTTCGCCTATATCCCAATAATCAGGAATTGCATATTTGCATTTGGATAAATTATCATAATCTCCATCTGATATTGCATCTTTCTGTATAAAATCATCTGCCACTTTTTCTATTGGTTCACAATGAAAAACGTCTGCATATTTATAAATGCGGGAAAGATCATCTCCCAGTCGGTCTACAACATCAGATCTTCTATTCTTTGTCTCTCTTGCAATGTACTCAATCAGACTACATGCAAAAAACAAATCGCTGTTATTTTTCATGAACTGGTACTCCTTTCACAAATTTCAAAGTGGTTAATGCTCTTGCCGTATGAAAACTGATCTGATGCGTAGGATATTTGAACTTTGCCAGTTCCCAAAAAGCAGCTCTCGAATATTTTCCATCAATAAATCCCTGTACGTAATTAAAAATCGTATCATCTGCCATAGGTCCTTCCACGATGTCATAATCATGTGCTCTTCCAACACGGCAGGCCGCGATAAAATCCAGCCATTCCTCGGTCATTTTTTCAAATTTAAGCATTTTCAGATTTTCATTCGGATGGTACTCATACAAATTCACATAACCCGTCTGTCCATATCTGGTTGCCCACCGCTCCGCCTGTCTTCTCATGATTGTACAGTAAAATCCAAAATAAAAGTCTTTGTTGAATCTTGCAATTCGTATTTCCGGAGTGTCCACAATCTGAGAACTGCCATGGTAGACCATTATTTTCTCCATCATTCTGTTCCCTCCTGTCCAAAATACTGCTGCATCAGCGATTTTTTCAATGTTTCCAGCTTTTCCAGGCTTTTCTGAACCTCCAATTTTGACTGGACAAGTTTCTCCAAAACAAGAACCTGTCGTTTTACATTACTTATCAACTTATCAATATAAGAAAGCTTTACCGCGATTTGTTTTTGTTCCATAAGAGAATGTGCCGGAATCAATACTTCTTCTAACGTTTTTTTCCCAATTGCTTTAAATGTACTACCTGTGCCATGTCTATTCAAAAAATCCACCCGACTGCATAATGCATAATATAAGTACCACAAATCGCAAACATTCAATTTTGGGGTAAGCGCTGCCAGCCCACGTCCTATACAACACTTCTCAACCGCAATATTTAACGCTCCGATAGGAGCTCGAACTGAAATAAGTATATCGTCGGCACTGGCAACTTTATTCGGAGCCGAGCACCACACACGTGTTTTGGGATGAATCTCTCCAAAATCCGCATTTCCCTGATAAAATGGCAGACCAATGCCATTTTCATTATATGTTTCAGAATCTGGAGATTGTCCCATATTAAGTGTACAAAATTCCATAATTGGTTTCATTTTCATGTTGCAGTTCTCACCTTCCGAACAATCGAATTTTACTTCTCATCAACTTTTACAATATAGCACTCATCCTGACAACATCGTCCCTCATTTTTCACCAAAAACTTAAACTCATCATATTCTGTCATATGATTTGCTTTCAAAATCTGTCCTATGTTTTGCCGTTCCGGCGGAATAACTCTCTGGCAAACCCATCGGTAACTCCATTTTTTTCCGATCCTGTACTGGTTTTTTTCAATAAAATCTGAAATAATCAATGGTGCCTCATAACTTTTTACTGTTTCAGGTATTTCAATTTCATATTCCCGGCTTTGTTCCTCATAATACAGATATCCAACTGTCTTTCCATCATAATACGCATTTTTAATTGCAAATTTCTGCATACCTGTTCCACCTCTTCCAAAGCATTTCCCAGATTTTTTTTAGATGTACTTCTAAAAAAATCTGATCCAGCCCTCCCAGAATCATTGCTTCATGTTCCGCCTTCAACTCTCCAGGAAAAAGCTTATCCCCTTTTGGAATCAAACTCAGGTTATACTCTAACGACTTTGAACCAATAAAATTATTGACCGCCCTGTCTTCCAGTACATCAAATTTCCGGATACGTTCCAGATTGTCATAACATGAAAACAAAAACGACAGGCCGTGATCAAACAGCGGGGCCGGATGCGCTGTTCCCTTTTCGTCCAACAGGAGCTCTATATTGGCTCCATGCCGGTCCCGATTGCAGATCAGATAATCTACAGCAAACATTTGATACACATACTGCTCCCACCCACATCTTTTTGCATATTCCAGAGGACTTTCTTTATTTTCACGATGCAGCTCGTAATAAATATCAAAAGCAATTTTCTTTTCATTTTTCTTTCTGAAATTAACAGATTTCGAAACATACCCTTTTTGATTCTGACCATCAATGCAAAGCTCTGCATAAACAAGCTGATAGCGTAAGTGAGGAATTTCCAATACATCCAGCAGTCTTGACACAATCAACTCATTCACACATTCATGTCCGAAGATTCCTCTGTAACTGTCATAATTAGACAACTTATAGTAAAATCTGACGCTATTTTTCTCTTCATATGCTTTTAAGAAACAACCCGGCGTCCCGATCGACAGTTTTTTATCTGTCCAGTCCAGATACCGTAAGTCCTGAAGTTCTGTTATAAAATCGTTCACTGCCCTTCCTCTCCCTGAAATAAGCATTTAAATCAAAATTTGTGTCATCCTTCGGTATCCTGACTGCCAATTATCCTCAATCATCTCACTGATTCTCCTGAAAATCGGGATTTGACTAAATCATCATAATTTTTAAGCTGTTTTTTCTTATCAATATTAAATTCTGACATTTGTTCAGTATACCAACACAATGAATCTGTTTATCCATTGCAGGGAGTGAAATTTCAATATTACCAACTATTTCTTTAGATATCTCCTTGAATGTTGCTCCTCGCCCCAATGAATTCAAATATTTTGTATTTCCTTTAAAATACCAATACAAATACATGTTGTCTATTCTGTCAGAACATATGAAACATTTAAATCCCTGATTGCAATACATTTCTTTACCTGCAACAGCCACTTTACCAATGGGTGCTCTTGAAGATAATATCACAGTCCTTTCAGGCAAATTTCGTAAACCGTTTTTTTGAACAGCATCCTCTGTTATTTTTCGTTGACTTTCTTTGATTATACAGGTTTCATCTGTCAGTTCTGCTGGTGTTATCCAGTCAATATCCCCATCCCAATATTCTGCAACACCTGTTTTAGGCGTACATCCAGAAACTATATCGCATACGTCCTTTAATTTTATTCGTTTCATTATTTATCCCCATAAATCTTTTTTTCTTTGCCATAGGAATATCTGTTTTTCAAATGTATTTCTCCCTTTTCGGAAAAGTGTTCCTACTGGCACTCAACAACCGGGTACGACAGATTTTTAAATCCGCCTTTTGTATTTATAGTTATCTGTCCTCCATTGGTTTTCAGGCAATCATCTGCATTGATTTCATTTGAGAGACATCCATCCATTGTGCTTACAAATAAATTGTTAATATCGTCTGCAACTGAGATCTCCTTTATCTGTCCGTTATTTATTCTGATGCCAATTCTATCAAGTTCTTCAACAGTTATCCTTGGAACAGGCCATCCATCCGTACTCATTTCACACAAATCTCCGTCAAAGTTATGCCTCTCCATAAAAATATCTTTTCTGAACCCGGCTATAATCCAATATGGCAAGAATGATCCTGCAAACACGTTCTTCCTTAAAATTATAAGTTTCTTCATGTCTCTTCCCTCATTAATCCATATTCAAAAGCTAATATACAATAAGTACACAATTCTGGAAAGGGAGATATATTTTCATTTTCCTGCCCCGGAATTTTTAGTATTCCAAAAAATGGAATCTTCCGGATACTCCATATAGCTTAACCATTGCTGCGGAAATTCATCTGCAAAAAGAGACACCATTCCTCCCACGATAGCACATATGGTATCCCGGTCTCCTAAAGCCGAAACCGCCGTCCACAGCGCTTCCTCTGCTGAAGTATAAAAATATGCCGCACACCAGAGACAAAAAGGAACTGTATCCTGCGCCGTCAACCGGATCCCATTTCCAAGCACGGAAACCACAAAATCAATACTGCTCTCCTTTTTAAGAGAAGCTGCAGACAATATTTTATATCTGGTATCGCATTCGGGTAATTTATCAGCAACATCCTGAAGAAAATCTTTTCCTTCTTTAGAATAGTTCCCCAACTTTTTGTTCAGAAGCAGGGCTGATGCTATGGCAACCGCCATTGCGCCTGCAATTCCCTCAATATGTGCATGTGTAACTTCCGCGGATGCCCTGGCGTAATATAAAACTTTGTCCAGATCATCTGCAAAATATGCACCTACAGGAGCAACGCGCATGGCGCCGCCATTCCCCATAGAGCCCATGCCATCAAATGCTCCTGAAGCAACATCCCGCCAGTTTTGTCCTTCTTTGATACTGCGCAAAATAGAATGTGCTGTTCCTCCATATCCCCGGTGCCAGTCCAGTGCATAATTTTCCGCGAAAGTCCTGGCCAATGCGTCCTGATTAATTTCTCCATACTTTTCCAGAATATGGTAAATTCCAATTGCCATCACAGTATCATCCGTAAAATGCCACGGTTCATTCAATAATTCTCTGTTTTTTATACTCTGACGGGCCATTTCATCGGGTATGAAAAAACTCTGCCCAAAGCAATCGCCTAATGCAATACCATCCAAGGCATATTTTGCGTATCTTATTCTGTCTTCCGATTTCATCTATTTCCTCTTTACTAATTTATATTCAAAAGCCGCTCCAGTTCGTCCATCTCCTGCCCAATCTGCCGTTCCAGTTCCCGGAGCTCCGCCATAATCTCCTGTGTAGGCGGATATTCTACCGGAACATACTCGATTTCCTTGTATTTATTGATACTCAGGTCATAGCCATTATCCGCGATTTCCTGTTTTGGAACAAGGAAGGATTTTTCAGTCCGTTTCCGGTCTGCTTCTCCCTGCAGATTCCGGAATCTCTCAATAATATCCGGTATATCGCTGTCAGCTGTCGGCGTTCGTTTGTCATCCAGACTGAAACCATCTGCCGTCATATCGTAAAACCACACCTGATCCGTCGCTCCATAACCGGTTTTTGTAAAAATGAGAATCGCTGTGGATACGCCTGCATATGGTTTAAATACGCCGGACGGCATGGAAACAACCGCCTCCAGCCGTTGATGTTCCACAATCTCTTTCCGGATGGCCTTATGCGCAGAAGAAGAACCGAAAAGCACGCCGTCCGGAACGATGCATGCACACCTCCCGCCGGTTTTCAGCATTCTCAAAAACAATGCCAGAAAAAGCAGCTCCGTTTTCTTTGTTTTACATACCTTCAGCAGGTCCGCAGACACGATCTCCGCATCCAGACTCCCCTTAAACGGCGGATTCGCCAGAATCAGCGAATAGGTTTCCTTATCCGGATTCTGGTCAGACAAACTGTCCCGGTATTCAATAAACGGATTATCGATTCCATGCGTCATCATATTCATGGCGCCGATCCGAAGCATGGTACGATCCATATCATATCCGTGGAACATATGATTCATATAGTGTTCTTTCTTCTGTCTGTCATAAAAGATTTCTTTCTTTTTTGTTTCTTTCAGATATTCTCCGGCTGCCACCAGAAACCCTGAAGTGCCGCACGCCGGGTCACAGATCACTTCGTCAGAAGCGGGATTCATCATCTCCACCATCATACGGATAATATGCCGCGGAGTCCGAAACTGTCCGTTTCTTCCGGACTGGGCAATCCTTGACAACAGATATTCATACACATCTCCCCTCACATCCGCAGACTGGCTTTCACTCATAAGCTGATAGATCCCATCCAGAGAATCAACCACTTTTGATGAAAGAAGCGGCGTAGGCAGTTTGAAAATCGCATCATCCATATATTTGGAATATGCACTGTTCTTATCACTGTGCAGTGTCTTTATGAAAGGAAATACCCACTCCTGCACGACCGCATACATCTGATCCGCCGGAAAATCGTGAAATACCGACCACTTTAGTCTGTTTCCATCAATTTCTCTCTCCCCAATCCTTATTTCTTCCGTAAAAATACTCTGAAACGGCAGACCAAGCATGGCACATTCTTTTGCTTTTCTGTTATCCGAATCATCCAGATCATGAATAAACATCAGATAAGTAATCTGCTCAATCACTTCCAGAGGATTCACCAGACCGCCCGCGGCAAAAATATCCCATAACCCGTCAATTCTGTTTTTCAATTCTCCTGTGACCATAGTTCATCCTCCGTCCATTCCTTTCACTTATTCGATATTTTTTATTATACCACACTCTCCTCTTATTCCCTAATACTTTTTCAGCAGCGTCTGACCTTTTAATATAAAAAAGATAGAATGCGAAAGAGCCCACAGAATATGGCTTTTCAAAACTTTCAAAAAAACAGCCCTCCAAAATGGAAGGCTTATTTTGTATTAAAGTTTATCTCTTTAGACATCTCAGATGGGGGATAAAATGCTTTCCCAGCCTCTTCGTTGCCATATCGTTCACCTCGTCTATTCAGAAACAGATGTTCCTGATTCTTCAAGCCATTGCCGCAGTTTTTCCTGTAACAGTTTTTTATCCGGCAAATACAACCTGTATTCCCGTGCATAGATGTTTGCATCTTTGGGAAGCGTAAGTTCTACCAGCGCCTCATCGCTTTGCTTACACATGAGAATGCCGATTGTCGGATTCTCGCCCTCTACGATCTCATAGCGGTCATAATAGTTCACATACATCTGCATCTGGCCAAGGTCCTGATGGGTCAGCTCATCCACCTTGAAATCGATCAAAACATAGCAACGCAGAAACCGATTATATAGGACCATGTCACAATAAAAGTTTTTATCGTTAAATGTAAATCTACGCTGCCTTTTTTCAAAGAGGAAACCTTTTCCCATTTCCAACAGAAAATCCTGCATCTTATTCAGCACGGCAGATTCCAGATCGCTCTCATGGTAGCCGCTTTTGTCGTCCAGTCCCGCAAATTCCAATACATACGGCGATTTCAGTATATCAGCGGGACGATACGGCGTCGTGCCTTTTCTGGACATTGCCATGACAGCCTCTTTATCCTTGCTCAGCGCCAGCCTTTCATATAAACTGGAGTGATATTGACGTTTCAGAGTCTGCACATTCCAGGATTCGCTGATGGCCGCCTGTTCATAAAAACTGCGTTCTTCAGGATTTTCGATCGTCATAAGGATCTGATAATGTGTCCAGCTCAACTTAAACGGAAAGCTCCGGTGGTCAATACTCAATTGTCCAATCGGCGATTGAACAATTCCATTCTCCTGCAACAGTCTCAATTGTCCAATTGATGATTGGATAATCTTTTCATCGCGGTCACGGTACACCAGATAAAACTTTCTCATCCCCTCTTGGCCACGCTCACATCTTTCGGCTTGTAACCCAAAGATGTTTCTATCTGGATTACAGCATCCATTGCCGCATATTCGATAGCCTGCTTATCGCCTGATGAGAATTCTCCCAGCGTGCCGCTGCCTGTCAAAATCTGCAACAGCTCCTTAGTTTGGAACAGGATTCACCAGGCACCTCCATATGGCTAACACTAAATTCTATGTATTTAAGCATCCAGAATATCCCCCTAAAAGCCAGAATAAGTGCCTGATGTATGTTTAGAATCAAGCAATATGCCTTCTTCAAAAATCAACTCATATGTTTTGGCGTATGAATGCGGTCCAGTAAAAGCTCTTCCTATAAATTGTTTTTTTAACTCTCGTCCAACAATTATTGTTCCAGAATAGTTTAGCTTTATGTCTAAATCGTTATAAGCATGAAAATCCATTTTTCCATCTATAGCTTTAACACCATTAATATCTGGATATACGTCATCTTCTGTGTTAACAAGTAATTTTTTTTAATACAGCTCACCTGCCTTTGTTTCAAATGTAACAACGAAACCCTTCCAACATGCCGTATGAGGTGCTTCTGGTTTTAACCCAAACGCTTCTGGATCAAATAAATCATAGACATTATCAGCACCAATAAATATCCATTCATCGCCTTCCCAAATAAAAGGATCTGTAACTTGCTGAGACATGCGGTAGCTCCTTAATCTTCATCATCTTTACATTTCACTTATTCGATATTTTTTATTATACCACACTCTCCTCTTATTCCCTAATACTTTTTCAACAGCGTCTGATCTTTTGTAAAAGAACAAATATAACGAAAAGCACAGGACCTCCTGCATGAAAGCAGAATTCTGTACCTTTTGGAAATTGTTCTATCTGATTTCCCAGACAAGCACGGCAGTATCCTGCACTTTAATGTCATCCGGCTCCATGTGCAGCGCTTTTGCCACTATGGAAGCTCTTCTTCGCAGTCGCACTAAAAGACGCCTCCTTCCCCTGTCTCATTACAAAACAGATCAAAATTTTCAAACATGATTTCTACTCTGTCGATCTTCTTTTCCGTATGAAAATGCCCGCAGTACCATTTCCCATAATCCAGACGGTCCTCCAGCCTGTCCAGCCATTGTTCCGTGGACTGATCCACCTGGCTCTGGTCCACCCCGTTCAGGAACGCTTCCACCGGCTCATACTTCAGCGGCGCGGTATGGCTCAGCACCACGTCCACCTTCCATCCCAGCTGCTCCAGCCGGCTCTCTACACCGCTTTTCGTCTCATCCGAGGGCTGCTCGTCCGGCCACCAGCCGTCCCCGTACATAAGCCGCACCATCTTGTCAATGCTGTACGCCCCGCCTATGACGATCGTCTGTCTTCCGTCCAGGTCAAACACTTCCCCGTCCTTTGCAAACAGCAGGCTCGGATATTTTTCTTCCTGATATACCAGGCCGCCGCGCCACCTCTTCTCCTGATATCCCTCCACATTCTGCGGCCTCTGCTCATGATTTCCGTGAATTGCGAAAATCGTTATGGGGAGGGCTTCCAGAAATTCCTTCTTTCTTATGTCCAGAGCGCCTCCGCTGTAATTAATCCCGGCGTCTCCCAGAATGATCATCACATCTTCCTTACCGGTTTGAAACCGCCTGCAGAAATCCGCAATCCGCCCAAAACGCCCATGGGCATCTCCTGTTATATAATATATCATACATCCTCCTTTTTTGTATGCCCGCCATCCGGCAGGCGCTTCGATCCGGTCAATATCTTTTCAGCAGCCGCCGGAACACCGCTATGCCCATCACGATCTGGAATACCAGATAGGCGCCCAGATACAGCACGATCAGACGGGATTCCGGGATCACATCCAGCGCTCCAAGTATCGAGAAAGCCACCATGGAAACGCTGATGACCAGAAGTCCCCACTGATACGCACAGCGTCCGGACCTGTCCCTAAGCCGGCTTTTCAGTTCGTCCTGTATCTCGATCCGCTCATGTTTTAGCCGCTCCTCATACCGTTCCCGGTTCTTCGGCAGGTTCCAGTAGCAATATTTCCCGATCAGCGAGATACCGCCGCCGATTCCCGCTCCTCCGAAACCAAACAGCAGGCTGCTCAGCTTCCCGTTCGTTCGAAACGCTGCCGCCGCCAGCAGTACGCCTGCCAGCATATACAGGATTCCCGCCGTCAGATTACTTCTTTTCATCTTTTCCTCTCCTTTCATGAATAAAAATCTCTTCGATTGATTTCTCGAAAAAATCCGATATGGCAAAGGCCAGCTCCAGCGACGGATTGTACTTCCCGTTCTCAATGGAGCTGATGGTCTGCCTTGATACCTGCAGCGCCTTTGCAAATTCTTCCTGATTCATTCCCCGCTCTTTTCGAAACGCTTCCACCCGGTTCTCCACACAGATCCCCCTTTCCGTCCCGCTCCCGTTTTTGATGACAAGTTTCCTTTACATTTATATCATAAACCTTTTTCTTTGTTTTGTCAAGTTTTCTTTACATAATTCCGGTCATTTCCGGCCGCGCCAAAAACCGAGGCAAAATTCACGACAAAAGCCGCAGCCAGGCCGAGGCAAAACCACAGAAAAAGCTTTTTAACAGCTCTTGCCTTTTTTCCAACTTCCGATATAATAATAGTATTCGACCGCCGGCATGGCCGGCCATGTACCAGATCAAAGATATTACGGAGAACAACTTATGATATTAGCATGTCAGAACATCACAAAGGCATTCGGCGACCATTTCGTCTTGAAAAATGCATCCTTTCATATAGAAGAGCGGGAGAAGGCGGCCGTCGTCGGCATCAACGGCGCGGGGAAATCCACGCTTCTGAAAATCATCATGCACGAACTGCCAGCCGATGAAGGACAGGTCGTTCTGTCCCGCGGAAGGACCATCGGCTATCTGGCACAGCATCAGGAAATGGTCAGCGGCAACACCATATTTGACGAGCTTTTGACCGTCAAGCAGGAAATCCTGGACTTGGAAGCGGAGCTTCGGAAGCTGGAGCAGTCCATGAAGCACGCGAAAGGCGAAGAACTCTCCGCCCTCATGGACGCCTACGTGCAGATCAGCCATGAGTTCGAGCAGAAAAACGGTTATGCGTGGAAAAGCGAGATTACCGGCGTCCTGAAGGGGCTGGGATTTGAGGAAACGGATTTTGACAAAAAAGTGGACACCCTGTCAGGGGGGCAGAAAACCCGGGTCTCTCTTGGAAAGCTCCTGCTCTCCCGCCCGGACATCGTCATGCTGGACGAGCCCACCAACCATCTGGATATGAACTCCATCACCTGGCTGGAGACCTTTCTCATCAATTATCAGGGAGCCGTTATCATCGTCTCCCACGACCGGTATTTCCTGAACCGGGTGGTCACGAAGATCGTGGAGATCGATCAGGGAGACGTGCGTTCCTTCAGCGGAAACTACACGGATTACGCGCAGAAAAAAGCACAGCTTCGGGAGGCGCAGCTCCAGGCGTACCTGAACCAGCAGCGGGAGATCCGGCATCAGGAGGAAGTGATCACACGGCTGAAATCCTTCAACCGGGAGAAATCCATCCGCCGCGCCGAGAGTCGGGAAAAGATGCTGGATAAGATGGAGGTGCTGGAAAAGCCCACGGAAGCCCGCACGGATATGCGTATGGATCTGGAACCCCGTTTCCCCAGCGGGAACGACGTGCTGGCTGTGGAGGGGCTTTCCAAATCCTTCGGCGCCCAGACGCTGTTCACGGATCTGAACTTTGAGATCCACCGGGGAGAGCGCGTCGCCCTCATCGGCAGCAACGGGACCGGCAAGACGACGATCCTGAAGATCCTGAACGGAGTCCTGCCTGCGGACGACGGAGCGTTCCGTCTGGGGGCCCGGGTAAAGATCGGCTATTACGATCAGGAGCATCATGTGCTCCATATGGAAAAAACCGTCTTTGAGGAAATCAGCGACGCTTACCCGACGCTGACCAACACAAAGATCCGGAACGTACTGGCCGCCTTCCTGTTCACCAACGAAGACGTTTTCAAACGCATCGGGGACCTGAGCGGCGGCGAACGGGGACGGGTCTCCCTTGCCAAGCTGATGCTCTCGGAGGCCAATTTCCTGATCCTGGACGAGCCCACCAACCACCTGGACATCATATCCAAGGAGATTCTGGAACAGGCCCTGAACCGCTACACCGGCACCGTGCTGTTCGTCTCCCACGACCGGTATTTCATCAATACGACGGCCACGCGGATCCTGGACCTGGCCGGGCAGACCCTGACCGGCTATGTGGGCAATTATGACTATTACGCGGAGAAAAAGGAAACCATGACCAGCTTTACAGGCGCTCCCGCCGCCGCTGCGGATGCGCCGCCCGCCGCTCCGGAGTCAGAAGCAAAACTGGACTGGAAGCAGCAGAAAGAACAGCAGGCGCAGCTGCGGAAAAAGCAGAATGAGCTGAAGCGTGTGGAGACGCGCATTGAAGAGCTGGAGACAAGGGATAAGGAGATCGACGAGCTGCTGACCCGGGAAGAGATCTTTACGGACGTGGCGGAGGTCACAGCGCTTTCCAGAGAAAAAGAAGCCCTCCAGACAGAGCTGGAGAGCCTGTATGAAAGCTGGGAAACGCTTTCGGAATAACGGACCGTATCCTGCCTACGGCCGGAAATACCGGTCGATACCGGCGGCAATCCCTTCTGCGATCTTTTCCTGATAATCGGACGTTTTCAGCCTGCTCCGTTCCGCGGAGTTGGTCAGAAAACCGGTCTCGATCAGACACGCGGGCATGGCGGTTTCCCGAATGACGTAGAATTCTTCCCACTCAAAGACGGACCGCGCCTTCGCGCCCGTATTCTGAATCGCCGAGCCGTGAATCAACTCGGACAGTCTCCTGCTGTCCTCTCCCGCATGGGCGGCGCTGTAGTAAAGCTCGATCCCGTTTACCCTGGACAGCTCGCTGGAATTCTGATGGATGCTCACATAGATATCCGCATGGGCCCGTTCCGCGGCCCGTACCCGCTGTCCCAGCGTAAGCGCCTGGTCGGATTCTCTGGTAAGCATCACCTGATAGCCCATTTCCTGAAGCCTCTTCTGCACCTCCAGAGAGATGGAGAGGTTCAGCGCCTTTTCATATACGCCCCCTCTGACGCATCCGTCGTCCGCGCCGCCGTGTCCCGGGTCCAGCGCCACCAGAATCTCCGCCGGTTCTTTTACAAGGCCCGCGGAAGGTCCCGCATAATAGCGGTACTGGCCTCCGATCAGGCCGAGACGCTCATCCACCGGCTCCGCCAGCACCGGCAGCGCCCGTGCCGGGAGCGTGCCTTCTCCCGCAGGCTGCTCCATGTTGGATTCTGACAGGCCGGACATTCTTCCGCCCGTCAGAACGACATAACATCCTGCCGCCACAAGAAACCCGATCAACAGCGTGTGCGCCATGGCCTGCGCGGCGATGCCGAATCTTTTGATCTTCCTGCTGTCCATCTGTCTGGCCATCGTATGGATTCTTCCCAAAAGTACTCCCTGCTGCTTCATCATTGGTACCCGCCCCTTCATCTCTGGTGTCACTTGTTGTTCTGTGATAACAGCATACCCGAAAGTCCCATCAAAGTTCCATACAAATTGCATCCAATCTGCATCTTTTTATTTTAGTTCGGATGCCTGCGGCCTTTCGTTCTTCCACTGTTCCGGCTCGGATACCTGTAGCCTTCCGTTCTTCAGCTTATTCCGGTTCGGACGCCTGCGGCCTTCCGTTCTTCAGCTGTTCCCTGCAGCTGCGCCATGCAGGGTAATGCCGGTCCAGTATCCCGTAAAACCGCTCGTTATGTCCGGCTTCCAGAAGATGCGCCAGTTCATGGACGACCACATATTCGATGCAGGACTCCGGATAAGCGCCCAGCCAGACGCTGATGGAAATATTTCCGGTCCGGATGCTGCAGCTTCCCCACTGGGATCTGGTATCCCGGATCGTCACTTTCCGGCAGCGCACGCCCAGCGCGGCTTCCCACCGCCGGAACATGTCCGGCAGCAGCTCCATAAGACGCGCCTTATATACGGAAAAATGCTCCGCGCTTTCCTCCCTGCGCTCTTCTAAAGCAGGAGGCTGTTCGCGGAGCTTTTTCTCATACTTCTGCACCCAGCGGAGGATCCGGGGCTGCTCCAGAAGCTTCCCCGCCTCGTCGTAGGTCATGGAATACGGAATCGAGAGATGAAGGATCCCGGGCTCCTCCGGACGAATTCGAAAATTCGCGTTCTTCACCTTCTTCTTGACGATCTGAACGGTCCAGCCGTGCCATCTGTACTCTCTCATAGTTCCTTTACGCTTTCCGGATGTACGGCTTTTTCTCTTCCCGGCCTTCCAGCTCCGGCATATACGCCGCCGCACGGTACGCCGCATAGCCTCTGGTACTTCCAAGAGACGCCGGGACAGACGGGGACTCCGGCGGAACCTCTGCGGTATCCGGGACCTGGACCTTTGTCGCCTTCGCGTCCATCATCCCGGCTGCAATCATGAATTTGGCAATCTGGTCTTCCGTCATCTCTTCCCTCCTTGCAGATTCAAGCGCCGCCGTTTCTTCCGCCTGCCTCTCCAAAAGCTCCTGTTCCTCCACAAGCTTCTGCACGTTTTCTTCCTCCATCATTCTGGCAGTGATACTTTCTTTGAGCAGGGCCTCCTGCTGAAGCTTCTCTTCCATCTTTTCCTTCCGGGCGGCCTCCTCTCTCCGTCTTTTCTGCGCCAGTTTCTTTTTTAATGCCTTGATCTCTTTTTCTCTGGCTTTTTTCTGCGCATCCAGCTGCTTTTTGTCCAGCTCCTTCTGCCAGGGTTTCCGTGCCACCAGAGACGCCAGCTTTTTCTCGGTTTCCCGGATCTGCGTAAGGCGCACCAGGACATATTCCGCGTCCTGCCGGTCCAGATCCGCAGCCATCTCTCCCAGCTTTTCCGTCTTGACCCGTTCTGCTTCATCCCTGGTATGGCATTTTTTCAGCCGCTCCTCGTATGCGGCCTGCTCCTCTTCCAGAGCCGCCACCTTTTTGTAAAGCTGTAGATCGTGTTTCCTCAGATATTCCTTTTCTGCGCCGGAAAGCCGGCTGCCGGACCGAAGCTTCGCCCGGATCGTTCCCAGCTTTTTCTGAACCGCCGCCTCATCCTCCGATGTCCGCTTTCCCGGATTGAGCGCATCCAGAAAAGACGTGTTCAGATCCATCTTCTCCGTCAACGACAGGCTCCCGGATTTCTTCATTCCCCAGTATCCTTCCAGCTTTGTCTGTCTCAAATATTCATATACATTATTGTAAAATTTCATACGGCCAAGTCACCTCCTGACTCCTGCCCTTCCTTTTTGACCAGTCACCTATATGGTATATTTCGACTGTTCCGGCCGTCCAGTTAAGCGGATTCAGGTGATCTTAATAAACAGCTCGTTAATTCCTTCATAAAAACCGATGGTCACCACCGTACTCCTTCCGTCTATCCCCGCAAAACGGTATTTCCTGTAATCCGGAGCCGTCTCCAGCAGGGGATTCACCGGTTCGTAATTCTCCCAGCCGGTCAAACCCATGTAGCTGCTCCATTCCCCGATCATCCGGTCGGGCTCCAGCTCCTGCCAGGTGCCTTCTGTACGGACGTAGAATTCGTAGATCCGTCCGGATTCCGCATCGATATAAGCGTCGATCAGCCGGTTCGCCTTGTCCGCATTCTGCTGGCTGGTGGAGAGGCTGACCTTCCACACGGACATGTTGTTCTGGGGTTCCAGCACGTCAATGGCCGAATAGAGCACGGCGCTGTAGGAGGATGCCGCCACCTCTCTTACATCGTCCGGCAGTACCCCGCATTCTTTCAGCGTCCCGATCTCCCGGTTGCATACCTCATAGATCTCTTCTCCTGTGATCTCCTTTCCGGAAGGCCCCTGACGGTTGACCACAAACGCATAGCTGCCGATCAGGCTTTCATAATCCACGTCCGGCGCCGGCACACGGGTCATGGCGCTCAGTTCGCTTTCCGGCAGCACCTGATGGTTCAGGCATTCCGACAGGAGATACAGCTTTTCATTGCTGTTCAGCGTATACCGATATCCCTCGCCTGCGCTCCCTGTCTCATCCACCACGATCTGGTTTAAGATCCCCCGGTCTTTATAACGGGCCAGCTGTTCCGGCCCCAGCACGGAAACCAGAAGCACCAGCGCCGTCAGCGCCAGGATCGCCAGGCTTTTCTTTTCCATCTGTTTCATGTCGGCACCTCCCCGTCAGCCAGCAGGAAAGAAAAGCAGCTTCCCTGTCCGGGCATACTGTCGATCATCAGTTCGCTCTGATGAAGCTTCAGAATCTCCACACAGAGCGCAAGCCCAAGCCCTGCGCCGTTATGGCTTCTGGACCTGGATTTATCTACCATGTAGAAGGCCTCCGTGATCTTTCTGCACTCCTCCTTTGGGATGCCCACGCCCTGATCTTTCACGGAAAAGAGGTATCCTTCCTCCGTCCTCGCTCCCGTAACCTCCACCACGCCCCCCGGCTCGGAAGCTTTGCAGGCGTTATCCGTCAGATTCAGAAGGACCGTCTTCAGAAGATCGGCCTCCGCCCGGACCCGGCACGGTTCAAACGCAAACCGGAACTGAAATTCCTTCTTCTCTGCATAGATGCTCTCCAGGTACGCAAAGAGATCTCCCGCTTCCAGTTCCTGTATCTCCGGTTCGTACCGCCTTGCCACGATGATGTCCAGAAGCCGCAGGGACATGGCCTCCAGCCGGCTTCCTTCTGTATAGATATAATTGGCCGCCAGAAAATGCTTTTCCTCATCCAGCTTTCTGGAACGAAGCACGTCCGCATAACCGATGACCGCGGTCAGAGGCGTCTTCAGTTCATGGGAAAATGCCGCGATGAAATCCTCCCTGGCGCGCACCTCGTCCTCCAGCTTCCGAATATTCTCTTCCACCACGCTGGCCATATGGTTAAAATCACGGGTCAGCTGTCCCATCTCATCCAGGCTGATCTCCTCCGCCCGGTATCCGTAATCTCCCGCCGTCATCTTTTTTGCCGCCTGGGTCAGAATCCGAATGGGCTTTGTAAGCCAGGAAGAAATAAAATACATGAAGATAGAGCTGCATACCAGCAGCAGAAGCGTCATATTCCGATACACGGCAAACCCTCTGGCCCGCTCCTCGTACACCTCCGTTACATCCTGCATGGTCTCCAGGTACAGCACCCGGTCCAGCGCATTGACCTGCGTCCCGGTCTGAACATAATAACGCCCATTGTACCGGATAACCTGATAGGCCCTCGTCCGCCCGTTTACAACCGACAGCAGCGCAGGATCCTCCGTATCCGTATGTTCTTCACGATCCTGCACAAAGCCGTCGCCCGCATACAGGACCGTCTGGTCCTCCGCAGACAGGCGCAGCAGGCGTCCGGTACTCTGACTGCTCCTTTCCAGATTCGCTCCGATCTCTTCGATAGCGGAATTCTGAAGCTTGTCGTATTTGGACGGAATGTTCAGGGCCGCCGTCTCAAAGGCAAACTGAAGGATGCTGCTTTCATCCATGGCCTGGCTGATCTCCCGGTTCAGAGAAGCCCTGAATACGTCATTTACAAAAAAATAACCTCCGATCCCAAACGCCGCAGCCATGGTAATGATACTGCAGAACAGTATTTTATAGGAAAATTTCATCATATCCCCCGTCAGATTTCCAGCCGGTATCCTACTTTGTAGACCGCCACCAGATTTTTCTCCCAGCCCATCTTCCGGCGCAGCCGCTGCACATGCAGCTCCAGCGTCCGGCTGTCCGCAATGTATTCGTCTCCCCAGACCTTTTCATAGAGCCGTTCCTTAAAAAGAGCCACATTTTTGTTCTGGATGAACAGCACCAGAAGCCCGTACTCCTTGTTGGTCAGTATGATCTCCCTGCCGCCTCTGGTCACCTTGCGCGCTTCCAGATCCACGGTCACATCTCCCGCGCTCAGCGTGCTCTCCGTCTTATGGTACCTGCGCAGCACCACTTCCACCCGTGCCAGCAGTTCCAGTACGTCAAACGGCTTCACCAGGTAATCTTCAGCTCCCAGCTTCAGCCCCTTTACTTTATCCTTGACGTTTCCCTTTGCCGTGATAAAGATCACCGGCACATGCATGGGCCGTATGTATTCCATAATATCAAAACCGTCCGCTCCGGGCAGCATGATGTCCAGAAGGATCAGATCGAAATCCTCCTGTTCGATCAGGTCGATGGCCGCAAGCCCGTCCTGAACGCTCCTGCAGTAATAACCCGCCGCCGTCAGATTCATGTCGATCAGATCACAGATCGGTTTCTCATCATCTACAATCAGTATTTTTATCATCCTTCTGCCTGCCACCCCCAGTATTCGCGTATCTTTCTGATGACTTCTTCCATGGTATCTTCCTCCGTACACCGGTAATGCGCTTCGAACTCCTGATCGGCCTCAAATCCGCCGGTCCTCTGATAATAAATCGCACACCGGGTATCCACCCGGGCCTCCCCGGATGCGTCCTCAATGCTGTATCTTGCCAGCACCACCAGATCTTTCATGCCGTCTCCGTCCACGTCCCTGCCGTTGATGCTCCGCAGGGAATAGAGGCTGTCATAATCGCCCATGGGCTGGAGGCACCATACGATATTTCCGTCCTCATCCACCAGATAAATCATGAAAATATCATACGCGGAGATCCGCGCGGTGCCCGGCACCACCTGCAGCCGGCCCAGCTTCTCAAAATTTCTCGTATAGCACTGTTCCTCAATGATGGAAAATCCGTTTGCCAGAAGTTCCTCCAGCGTCGACGCCGTATACAGGAATTCCGCGGATTTTCCGTCGCGCACGAAAGAAATGATGTAGTTGGCGCTTTTGTTCATGCTGAAACGGTTGATCTTGTCCGAGACGCGCCAGTCCCTGTAAAAGGTACCGTCTCCCTGAAACAGCACATCCCCTGTTTTGTAGGAAATTCCGGCATAATCTCCGGTATCGTTGGCGCAGCGGGTAATCAGGATAATATCCGTCAGACCGTTTCGGTCCACATCCGCAAAGGCCACCGACGCAATGTCCCGGGTCACCTGCATCATCGATCCCGGGATGCACTCGTTCGTCGCCAGCTGGCTGCATTTATAACGGATGCCGCCCGCCTGGTCCGCCACAAACAGCGCCAGCCTGCGCCAGGTACGGTTCATGGCCGGTATCAGCGTAAGCTCCTCTTCCCCAAAGGATTCGAACACCACCGGAAAGACATGCTCTTCCAGAATCTCATATCCGTTCTTCTCGATGTCCTCCGCCTGCACGATGGCCTCGAACTGCGCCTCGTATTCCCGGTACCAGAGAAGCAGCTCATCCGCCCCTTCCCCGGCCGCTGCCGCCGGGACAGGCAGGGCGGACAGGAGGAATATGGGCACCCAGGAAATCCATCTCTTCCATCGCCTTTTTCCAAACATTTGTTCCATCCCCCTGCAGATCATTTATTCTGTGCCTCCCTCTGTCCGGCCTGTGCCCTTTTCATTCTCTTCCATCTCGAAAAGTTTATAGGTCAGCAGAAGGTACAGCAGCTGATCCGGATCCTCCAGATCAATATGTATCAGTTCCCTGATATGTGACATCCGGTACAGAAACGTACTCCTGTGGATAAAAAGTTCTTTTGCCGCCTTCACCGCGTTCATCTGGCAGCTGATATAAGTCCGAAGCGTGGCATAGTATTCCGTCCGGTGTTCCCGGTCGTAATCCTTCAGCATCAGTACCGCCGGATTGCCCACCACGGCCGGTTTCAGCTTTTCCGTACATTTGCCCAGCAGATATTCGATGGCAATGTCCTCAAACCGGTTCACCCATCGGAGCGGATACCGTTTCATCCCCTCCTCCAGCGCCACCCGCGACTGCAGGTAATACTGCTTCAGAGACCGGAGACCGGAAAACCCGTAGCTGATCCCCGCCTTCAGATAGCTGTCCTGCAGAAAGCCCTCCACGCCCTGTATGGCGTCCTCCAGCGACTTTCCATTGACGCTCAGATTCACGTAGACCACGATATTTTCATCCAGCAGAAACGCGCAGCTTCCTTTGATCAGGCTCTCGATGCGGTTGCAGATAAAGCGGATCACCGTCAGATTCTGGCGGTCCACCATGGATACATGGATGTTCATGCAGAAATAGGTATGGCTTTCCTTCCAGTGGAAATTTTCAAAACGCGGCTCCAGTGACACCGCGTCCATATTGGCGTCCGTCAGGATATTGGACAGCAGGCGGTCCAGCGTATAGCTGATATCCTCCTGAAGCACCGTATATTTTTCAAACATCTGCAGGATGTATTTTGCCAGATGCGAAAGCAGATACGCGTCATAGCTTCTGAGCTTTCTGGTGGCCTCCACCAGGATCACCCGGTAGACATTGCGGTTTTTGTCATAGATATTCAGAAACAGATTGTTTTTCTGGGTCACCGGGTCCTGATAATGGCATACCTCTGTCCCTCCGTCCTGCGTCTTCTGCGCGTCCTCGCACACCGTCACCTGATTGTGCTGCAGGATTCCCTGAAATTCCGGCAGCGTATCCATCAGGCTGCTGTAATCGATGACAAAGCCGTCCGTCGTGCTGACCATGATCGGATTGTGAAAGATCCGGTGGGAGCCGTCCAGAAGATTCTTCATCGTCCGCTCGGACAGCGCCAGATCCTGCATCCGTTCATCCCAGGAGTCATAGGTGTCAAAGATCCGCTGGACCGCGTTGAAAAGCTCCTCCGGATTCGTCTCCGGCGGAAAAAAACAGACCCCGGAAAGCGGGTATTTTTCCGACCAGAACGAAGTCCCCACCACCAGCACCAGATTATCTCCGTGATGCTTAAGCAACGCTCCCGACACATCGCTCTCCCGCGCGATATATACCTTGTTCCTCTTAAAATCTGTTCCGTTCTGATAGAAAAGCGGACGCTTCAGATTCATCTCCTCCGACAGATTCCCCATCTGGCAGTCCGGATAATTCTGTCTCAGCCGGTCCGCCAGAATCTGCATGCTGATTCTCATGATGTCACCTCTTATGTAAATCTCTACTACATATTGTACGAAAAGAAGCAACGTCTGTCAATATATCGTTTGACGGCCGGGATGCGAAGAAAAGAACTGCGCCATGGCCCGGACCATGTACCAGGTGTCTTTGACGCCCGCCGTCTCATACGCGGAATGCATGGCCAGCTGTGCCAGTCCCACATCCACCGCGTTCATGGACACCTGAGCGGAGGAGATGTTTCCAAGGGTGCTTCCCCCCTGCATGTCGGAACGGTTCGCGAAAAACTGCACCGGAACCCCCGCCTTTTCACACAGCTCCCGGAACAACGCGATGCTGACCCCGTCGCTGGTATACTTCTGTCCCGCATGGGATTTTATGACGATTCCCCCGTTCAGATAGACGCAGTTCTCCGGGTCCGTCTTCTCCGGATGGTTCGGATGCACCGCATGGGCGTTGTCCGCGCTTACCATGAAGCTGCGCGACACCGCCCGGTAATAATCCTCCTCCGTCCTGCCAAGCCCCAGGTGGATCCGCCTCAGCACATCGTATAAAAACGTGGACCCCGCCCCCTGCTTCGTACCGGACCCCACTTCTTCGTTGTCGAAGCACGCGTAGACGTGGACCGACGCTTCGTGGTACCCTTCCAGAAATCCCCGCAGCGCGGCGTAGGCGCACTGCAGGTCGTCCAGGTGCGGCGCGGACATAAATTCCTTCTGTTCGCCCCACACGGACAGCTGCTGCCGGTTGTACAGATACAGGTCGCTGCCGTACACGGCGCTTTCCGGCACGCCCGCTTCCTGCGCGGCCAGCCTTTTCAATTCACCCCTGCCGATGCCTCCGCCGCCGAACAGCGGAAGCATATCCACCTGTTTATTCCACGCAGTCCCTTCATTGGCCGCCCGGTTCATGTGGATCGCCACGCTGGGGATGACCACCAGATCCCGGTCCAGGTTCACCAGCTTTTCCGTAAAGCGGTCATTGTCCTTTACGATCAGCCTGCCCGCCACGGAGAGCGGGCGGTCGAACCAGGTGGCGCAGAGCATCCCTCCGTATCCTTCCGTATTCAGCTGCGTGTACTGTTTTCTTACCTCCAGCTCTGCGTTTTCCTTTATTTTAAAGGTCGGAAAGTCGCTGTGGGACGCCGCGATCTGAAATCCGTAATCCGTAAGCTCCGTTCCCAGATGAAACGCGATCAGGCTGGAGCCGTTTCTTGTTGTATAATACCTGCCTCCCGGCTGTATGCTCCACGGATCGCACTCTCTCAGCCTTTCATACCCGTTGGCTTCCAGTTCCCTCCCGATCCGCGCCGCCGTATGAAATACGCTCGGGCATTCTCTCAGGAAATCCGCCAGTTCCTCCGCTGTCTTTCTGTACATTTCTGCCAGTCCACCTTTCCTTCCCGGTCCGTCCCCGGTATGTTGTTACCGCATGCACTGCGGATATTCCAGACGCTCCTTTGCGGAAGCCGTCGCTTTCGTGATCTGCAGCACGATCTCGCTGAAGTACGCCGGATCGATCTCTCCCAGCCGATACCGTTCCGTCTCCCAGGTGTGTCCTACCCTTTTGGCCTCCCCCGGTTTATGGAAGCTGACGCCGTAGACGGTCACATCCTCGTTCTCATATCCTACGCTGCAGCCGGAAAATTCCAGCTTGACCGCCGTACTGCCGTCCATCCTGCCGAAGTTGAAGTAGCCGCCTCCATCCAGGATCTCGCCCCGGTACCATCCCATCTGCAGAAGCTTTCCGGACAAAGACAGGCCGTTCAGCACAAGGCCGCCAAAGCGGGAGAGCTCCGTCGCATTTTTTTCTTCCTCCGTAACCGTATAGACCGGACGGTCCAGCTGCTCCACCGGCTGGACGATCTCGTAGTCCGACAGCTGTTCCTTCCATGCGGCCAGAAGCTCATGGGAAAGCTCCACCGGATGCACCAGACCTATCATCCCCTTTTCCGGCAGTTCATATTCTTCCTCCTCCACCGTATTGAAGCTTCCGTCCTCCATATAGCGGAACGTCGTCTGAAGCGCCCCGTTCTCATACACGCCCCAGACCAGTCCCGTGGCGAACTGATGCATGACCGGATTTTCCACGAAAAGCTCCCGCCACCGGTCTGTCGGCCAGCGCCGGCCCAGGCCGAGCGCCTGCTCCAGGCGAAGGGTCTGGTCGGCAACGACCGTTTTCAGCTGTTTCTTCAGCAGCTTCCAGGCGTCGTAGGATGCGCCCGCCGTCTCCGGATCGTCCTGCTTCCCGGGAGAAGGCATGTTTTTCAGCTTCTTCCCCTTATCGTCGCACACCTCCAGCGTCAGCGCGGGCGTCAGGGACACCCGGAATGTCCGCTTTCCATAGTCGAAGACCCGTTCCATCTGTTCATCAAAGCCAAGCTTCGGCACGATCCGGTCCTCCAGCTCCTCTCTCGTCATGCCAAGCTGTTCCGCCGCGGAGGACAGGGCGCCCGCGGCGGCGGCTTTCACCTGACGGAACCGGAACCTCCGGCCGATCTGATCCACCTGAAGCAGCGCCGTGGGCGTTCCGTTCAGAGCCAGCGCCCGCACCGCTTCCGCCGCCATGGCGCCTCTTGTCCCCTTCGCCCACTCCTGAATCTGTCCATACAGCATCGGCACGACGGGCTCGCCTCCGTGGATGGAGACGGCGTAGAGCACCCATTTTTTCTTCGCCGGCGCGTCTTCCGACAGCCAGAGCTCATACAGCTCCCGGACATACGCCGCCAGCTCCTCCGGCTTCAATTCCGCCGCCAGCGTTTTGGCGCCTGCGTGAATGCCGGGAACCTTCATACCCGCGTAAGCCGCCAGAATCGCCGCCAGATAATCTTCCGACGCCTCTTCTCCGTCCTGTCTGTGCACCCTTGTCTGCCTTTTCTCCAGAAACCAGGACAGCTTCCGCTTTACGCCTCCGAACAACAGTTCTGTTACCAGTTCCTTTCCCGTCTGTTCCGGCTCTTCCTGCCCGCCCGCCGACAGGATTTCCTGAAGCAGGTCTCTGACCTTTTTCGTCTTCTCGGCCGCCAGCGCCTGCGTAAGCGGCTCCCGGTACGATTCCGCGCCCCAGTTCTTCAGTACCCGCACCGCCAGTTCCCGCACGGAAGCCTTCTTCGCCTTCAGCATGGCGAGAATGTCCGCCTCCCAGTTTTTATGCTCCGTATAAATCCCCTGCAGAAGCTCCTGCACCTGTTTGGCACTGTCGGAAGCACAGGACAGCAGGATGTCCCTGTAATCCTCCCCCAGCTTTGCCATGACCCGGATCGCCAGGATCCGGGTATCCGCCAGGCTTCCTTTTGACGCTTCCCTGTATTCGTCCTTCCAGTCCGCGTGCCTGGCCGCCAGCGCCTCCACACACCTCTGAAGCGCCGTATCCGACCGATAGACCCTCTGATCGCTGTAATCGTAAAAATCTGCATACCGGGTACCCAGAAAATCCATCTGATACAGCGCCGGAACGTGTTCTTCCTTCAGAAGCTCCAGAATCGCACGGATCTGCCTGGGGTCGATCAGTTTTCTGTAACCCTTTTCCCCCTTCCCGTCCTCCGGTTCCGGGCAGAGCCAGTGCAGGCGGAAATAACTGTCGTGCAGGCGGAGGCATTCCAGCACCAGCGCCCGCCGATGCAGCTCTTCCAGCCCGTTTTCCAGACAGCTGTGGATCAGGTCTACACGTTCCGTCCCGTAGATCGGCAGCTTCCGCCAGTCCTTCACATACGGCAGCACGTCCTCGATCTCCAGTTCCTCCAGCACATACCGTTCCGCCATATCCTGCGCCGGCTGGAACCGCTCTGTGATTTCATGAGCCGCCATCCGCCGGTGCCGGTCGCCCAGAAGTTCGCTCACTTTCTCATAGAACTCTGGATTCCCCGCTTTGAGCTGTTCCGCCAGAAATCCGTACTGATTTGCCGGAATGTTCGGAAGCGCCTCCAGCACGGCGTCCGGCGCTTTCTTCGCCATCCGCTTGAGGATCTGTTCATCCTTTCCGACTCCCGCGGCCGCCCACTGGATATAGGCCTCCTCCGGGATCGTCAAAACCTCCTCCAGCGCTTCCGCATGCCGTGCAAACCATGCCTCGCCCGTAAACCTGCACGTATCCAGCGCCGGATTGGGAAGCGGATGTTTCCCAATCGCCATGGAAAGACGGATCATGGACACGAACCGGTCCGAATGCTCCACCGCCAGAAAAGCCAGAAACGTCAGAAACTTCACCAGATAACGGCCGCTCTCCCTTCCGGACAGGACGGCCCGTACTTCCGGAGACATAGGCTCCCTGGGATCCGATTCCCGCACGAACGCCTTCAGCCGGTCCAGCTCCTCTCCCTGCGGCTCTTCCCCGTCCTTGAACATCCCGTCAATATTGCCCGTCAGCCGGCGCTCCAGATAATCGGTCATCTCCCGGACCCGGGACGGATCGCCCTTGGCCCTTTCGTCGTCTTCGTCCGCACAGACGCAGAGCATGCTCCTTTCCTCCTCAAGCGGCTTCACACAGTGCAGATAGACTGCCGTCAGGAACATCTTCGTATTGACCGCCTTCTCGTTGTAGCAGAGCTCCCGCATCCGAATCAGCGATTCCGGATCTTTTTGTCCCATCTCCACCAGGAACCGGATCTCCTTCCCACACCATCCGGACTCCTTCCAGGCCGTGCAGTCCGCCTGAAGCGCCGCCGTCTGTTCCTCCGTGAGAAATTTTCCCGCATATTCAAAATCCGCCTGCACTCCCCTTCCGGAAAGCATGTATCTGGCAGTCACTCCGCCGATCCTGACCAGAAGCCGGATAAACCGTCCCGCCAGCGCCTCGTTCCGCTTCTTCAGGTCCGTCAGGAACGAATAATAGACGCCCCTTCGGACAATCTCGTCCAGACTGCAGAAATCCTGGGTTTCCGCATCCTTCAAAAGCTCCGGGTCCTCCGGCCCGGACAGGTCCAGATAATGGTCCGCCAGCTGCCGGTTATGCTCTGTAAGCTCCAGCGAATCCAGCGTTCTCTGAAGCAGCTCCTGCTCCTGTTCTTCTTTTCTCATCATACGAATCCGTTTTCCCCTTTCCAAATCCAGTCGCAAACATATGTTCTATTGCTTTTCTCTCATAGTCAACAGCGCCATGTCGCAGGACAGCTTCTTCCCGCACGCCTGCAGATAACGTTCCAGCGCCCCCATTTCCCGCAGCACCGGCTCCGGCGAATACTCCATCTGATGCCGTCTTTCCTCCAGCCCTCTGCCGATCCGGCCAAACGCCGCGCCCGCGTAATGAAGCCCCATGCGTTCGCCTTCCGAAGAAAGCTCCGACAGCCGGCCGATCACATTGTCCTGTATGGAATACAGGCCGCTGACAAACAGGTCGGACAGCTGCCCTGCGGCCTCTCTCCGATACTGCTCCATGCTCCGGAGGATCTCCTTCGGCGGCACGTCCGACGCCTTCCGGTCCTGCGCCGCCGCGTCCTGCCTCCCTCCGGCAGATTCCGGAGCATCCATTTCCTCCCGCACGCCGGGCAGTCCCTCCTGCTCTGCAAGCTCCTCCGCTTCCTTGATAAAAAATTCTATGGGATACAGGCACAGCCGCCCGTTCTCATCCAGATACACGGAGCCGAAGAACACGATCGCCCTTCCGGAACGCTTCTGCAGCCGCTTTTGCAGCCGTTCCAGAAGCCGGATGGTCATGTTTTCTTCTTTCGTATATTTTAAGGAAATATACAGGCTGCGGCCGTTTCTGTCATACAGACTCCAGGAAAAACGCTGTTCCACCGTGTCAAAGACGGTCTCGCCCCACCGAACCGCCCCTGCCAGCGCCAGCTTCTCCCGCCTTCCGGACGCACGGTTCTGTATCTCTGATCCCTCTTCCGAAATTCCGAAATGCTCCAGAAGGAGCGCCTCGTAATCCCAGAAGACCAGTTCCTTTACTCCCTCCTGGCAAAGGCTCCGCTCTCCCAGCGCCTCTCCTTTGCTGTCTTTGCTCACAGACAGACGCCCTCCGGAAGCGGTCTTCGCATGCAGCAGGTCGAATTCCAGGCTCTGCAGCTGCTCCCGGCTGCAGTTCAGCCCCCAGGGAGCCATGGCGTTTCCCGCGGCGGCCGGCGGCCTTCTCCGCACGCCTTCGTAGAAGACCGGACGCGCATCTGTCCACGTATACCATCGCTTCTGCTCCGGCTCCAGAAAATAATAGATCTCTCCCTCATATCCGGTCCTGCTGGAAAACGTCCTTCCGCCCATGCCGATCAGATGCAGCTGCCCTGCCGGCTCATAAGTATCCCGGAAGCTTCCCGCCAGAGATCGGATCTCCTCCTGGCCGGACGCTTTCTGGAGTCTCTCTGCCAGTCCGTGGATCATCAGAAGCCTTCGGAGCAGTTCTCCGCTTCGAAACGCCGCGGACCGCTGAAAATACTGCTGATACTCCGACGAGGCTTCCCGAAGCCTGGTCTCCAGAGACGCAAGCCCGGCCCGGTGGCTGATGACCGCCAGCCGCTCCAGGCTCTCGGACACCTCCGGCGACTGTCTGGAAAGCCCGGTACAGATCTGATGGCCGACCGCCCGGCAGACGCTGCCGCAGGTACTGTGAACCTGCTCCACATCCCATGCCTGCTCCGCTTCCTTCAGCACCTCCAGATCCTTCCATGTGATCCGCCCTTTCTCCATCTGATAGGCCAGCACCGCCTGCGCCTTGTGCGCGCACAATTCCCTGCTGTGGCAGGTGCAGGTGGAATAGTCAAACGGCTCCAGAAGCTTTACCACCGCCTGATCCCAGGGAATCATCACCGTCACGATGGAGCTTTCCTCGATCACCGGGCCTTCCCCTGCGCGCAGACGCTCCAGAAACTGCTGGTAACGCTTTCCCCGGCAGGCACGTTTCAGACGTTCTGCGGGAATACGCAGAATCTCCTCCAGAAGCTTCGGCTCTTTCTCTGTATGATTTTCATCTGCTGTATGCAGTTCCTCTTTGTCCTCAGATTTCTGCGGGGGAACGCCGCCGTTCTCCGGCCGGCCATCCTCCGGCCCGTCCTGTAAAAGTTCCTGTTTCAGCCACAGAATCGCGGTCACTACATGCCGGCACACGCTCCGAGACGGGCAGCTGCAGCTGCTCTCTCCAAGAGGTTCCCTGATGACGCAGGTCTCTTCCTTCAGCTTTACCCTGGCCGTCCCTTCCGTCCAGGAAACGGCGGGCGTCTCCTGTACCAGGTCCTTATATGCCCGCTTGACCGTTCCTTTATTACTGAGCCCTGTCAGATAGTCGTCATCCACCTGCCCGATCAGCGCCTTTAATGTTTCGTCCATCTGCCGTCCTCCCCGTCAGCCATTCATGACCCTTCCCATAAAATCTCCCAGCATCTCCGGGGTCATGGCCCCCACATGGGCGCCCAGATCCGCAAGCTGCTGCGCCGTGCGGCGGTCATATACCGGATTGGCTTCCATGTCAAGGGCCGTCAGGCAGATCAGCTTCGCTCCGCTCTCGATAATGCCCCTGCTGACCCCCAGGAGCGCCGCCACGCTGCCGCCCTCGCACAGATCCGACACCAGCACCACCATGGTACGGTGGGGGTTCTCGATCAGCGTCTCACAGTACTGCAGCGCCCCCGTAATATAAGTCCCCCCGCCCAGCTGGACGCTCATCAGCGTCGCCACCGGATCCTCCAGGTGGCTGCTCAAATCCACCACCTGGGTATCAAAAATCACAAGCCTGGTATCCAGCATGGGCAGCTTTGCGAAAATGCCCGCCATCACCGCGCTGTGGATGACCGAATCCAGCATGGAACCGCTTTCATCCACCGCGATCACCACCCGCCACCGGCTGTACCGCCTGGTCCGTCCATGAAAATACACCTGCTCCAGCAGAATCCGATCATGTTCCCGGTCATAGTGCTTCAGATTTCTCCGGATCGTCTTCTGGATGTCCAGATTCCGGATGGAACGGACGGGACTGCCGGAATTCCTGTCGATCTTTCCCAGAAACGACCGCTGGATATCCTGATTCAGCTTTCTGGCGATCTCCTCCGCCACCGTCTTCACGATCCGCCTTGCCGTGTCCAGCACATCTCCCTTCATCAGATGCTTCAGCTGGAGGATCGTCTTTAAAAGCTCCTGATTCGGCTCCAGCTTCTCCAGCACCTCCCGGTCCGTCAAAAGCTCCGTCATCCCGTACCGTTCCAGCGCATGCCGCTCCAGAATCTCCACGGTTTCCTTCGGAAACAGCTTCCGGATCTTCGTGATCCAGGTGACCGCCGTCAGACGGCTGGCGTCCAGGCTGCCCTGACGCACGTCGTCCCCCTGCTCTCTTTGATACAGAAAATCCAGGGCTTCCTCCAGATCCATACAGGAGATCCCGTTTTCCAGCGAATCGTCGGCGCCGAAGCTGAGCTGATTTTTGGAATAGCTTCCAAGGATCAGCCTCCATCTGTTCAATTGACTGGTGTGTCCCATAACTCCTCCTGTTGAAGTCCTGCCGACGCGCAGGCGTCCAGCAGCTCTCCATATTCATATTCCATGGGCGTTACCATCCGCCCGTGCAGCAGCTCCTGCTTTTTCACTCCATGGATCCCCGCCGCCTTCCCGGCGATCCGGTCGATCTCAAGCGGGGTAAAATAGCCGAACGCCTGACGAAGCTCCGGCAGCAGTTTCATAAACGCCTCCGGGGAAAGCTTTCCCAGAAGCCCGTCGATCATCTCCAGAAACTGCGCCTGTACAAACACCAGATCTCTGGCCGTATAAAAAAGTCCCCGCAGAAACGCCGCGCTCTTCATCTGCATCTCGTCCGTTCCCTGCAGATATCCGGACGCCGCCGCCTGGATCTGTCCCTCATACCGGCTGTCATAACCGTAGAGCAGTCCAAACACTGTGCCTTCCAGCCCGGGCGCGATGCCCGGCCGGGCCAGAAGCCTCTCAAAAGCCTCCAGAAGGGTCCGGCGGAAATGGCGGAAGCCCTCTCTTCCCGTGATCTGATACAGAGAAAGACAGCTTTCCATGCATTCCTGCTGCTGTTCCTCCTTCACCTGCGCCATGGACGGCAGAAGCTGCACGATCTTCTGGAAACAAATGCCGATCAGGTCCCGAAGCTCCGCGTCGTCCTGCACCTCATAAAGCTCCTGCAGCTCATAGAGCATCCTCAGATGGGAAAATCCTTTCGTCAGGGAGAAAAAATCCCCGTCCTCCGTCAAAATATTTCGAACATGTGTTCCCATCCCTGCCTGCTCTTCCAGAAATCCCATGAGAAATCCCTGCGCCATGAGCCTTGCCGCTTCCTGGCTGCTTTTGCTTCCCTGAAACTGCCGGATCAGGCGGGCTTTCGCGGCCTCCGCCACGGTTCCGCCCAGCATGGACACATCCACCAGCGCCGCCAGCACCGAACCGGAAAACTGCCAGTTCCACACCTCCCGGATTCGGCTTTTGTCCTTCCGGTTCAAAAGATCCGCACCTTTTGTACGCTTCGCAAATCCTGTCCCCAGATATTCCATCTGATAGAAAAAACGGCTCATGGACAGATGTTTTTTCTTTGTAAACAACTCCAGCGTCGTTTCCTGCCGGCCTGCCGACTGGATCTTCAATCCATACTTTCTGCACTGCTCCTCAAAATCCAGAACCAGCGGCGGACGGTCGGCGTTCTGACACAGATTCCCCACCTGGTTTCCGGTATTCAGCTCCTGCAGGATCCGAAGGGGCAGATCCGTAGACGGGCTGCACTCCCCTTTTACAAAGGAAGAAAGCGCCGCGTCCCGCAGCTCATACAGCCCGGGCTCCTGCTTCCCCCGAAGCGCCGCCAGCCCCTTCGCCATGGACAGGGCGCAGATGATATCGTAAGAGGACAGCGGCTCCTTTTTCTTCCTTGCCTGCCGTCCCGCGCGGACCAGCTGATGGAGCACCGCCCCCTCGCAGGCTCCCCGGAAGCTCCCGTCTTCCAGAAGCCGCTCCCACACCTGCTGGTAAAACCCCGGCGACTGCATACCGCTGGCATAGCCGTTTAATGCATCCGCCGCTTCCATGGAATAGGCGATGGGGTAGACGCCCTGATCCTTATCCGCCAGCCGATGGAGCTTGACCGTTTTCCCCCTGTACCGGAGAGGTTCCTGCCTGTCCGATCCCTCCAGAAGTTCAAGCAGCCCGTAGGTATGAAATCCTCCGGTCACCACAAGGACCCTCTGATATGCCGCCGACGCTTCCGCGATCTGCCGGGCCATATACCGTTCCCGCAGAAGGCAGCCGTCCGCCTCCAGCTCCTCCTTCGGCGTATGCGCTCTGGAAAGTCCGCACTGGACGGACATCTGCCGGACAAAATCCGCCGTATCCAGATACAGTCCGCCGATCTCAAAGTATTTTTCCCACAGCTCTTCATAGCTTCGAAGCCCGGTCTTCTCGCAGAGCCTTCTTAAATATTCGCTCCGGCTCAGCAGATAGTCGTCATTGTAGGACTGCTTCTCTCCCTCTGTCCGGATTCCCCGGTCCTCCGCCGTGCCGATCAGAATTTCCCCGTAGGGAAGATCGATAAAACGCGCGGGAATCCCCCTCGCCGCCGCTTCCCGCATGGCCACCAGCTCCGGCGAGCAGTCCAGAAAGGGATAATAACAGCGGTAGCTTTCTTTTTCCCCGCTCAGAAGCCCTTTGGAATCTTTATAAAAATAATAGAGTGCCACCGGCGCCTTTGTATCCCTGTGGGCCAGCACCGGTATCTGCTCCTGGGCGTTTTCCGGTCCCTCGATCAGGATACAGTCCGGCACATAGGCCGCAATGGCCTTTTTCAGATGAAACGAGCACGCCGGGCTGTGATGGCGGATGGGAAAATACAGAACCCTGCGGTTCAGATCATACAATGCCGGGAAATCTATTTCAGATGCTTTCTCGCCTCGTAATACTCGCTCCATAAAGCTCCCTCTTTTCCTCCTTTATCCCTTACCACAGTCTGAAAATAACTGCGCAGTTTTTCCATATCCTCCTTGTTTTCCTTCTGAACCGCACCCACCAGATTCTGCACCAGGCATCCCAGATCCATGCGGGAATCTCCATAGTAATATGCCGTCATCATGGTCTGGTAATAGACCGACACCGCTTCCGCCGTGCTCATAACCGCCGACGGACGGTCGATGCGGTGCCCCATGGACGACACCCCTTCCCGAAGCTCGTGGTAGGTGGAGGCCAGAAGCTCCGCCACGTCCTCGTCCACCGGCATGTCGATCCGGCTTTCCTTCGCCAGCTCCTCCACCTCATTGATGATGATCTGCTTTTCCAGAGACACGTCCCTGACCGGCATGACCGTCTCAAAATTAAAACGCCGTTTCAGAGCGCTGCTCATCTCATTGACGCCCTTGTCCCTGGTGTTTGCCGTACCGATCACGTTGAATCCCGCCTTTGCGAACAGCAGCCCGTCCTCTCCCAGCTCCGGCACATTCAGCACCTTGTCGCTCAGGACGCTGATCAGGCTGTCCTGAATCTCCGCCGGCGTACGGGTGATCTCCTCAAAGCGGGTCAGGATGCCCTGTTCCATTCCCACGTAAAGCGGCGACGGCACCAGCGCCTCCCGCACCGGTCCCTTCGCCAGAAGCAGCGCGTAATTCCAGCTGTATTTGATCATATCCTCGGTGGTTCCCGCCGTTCCCTGGATCGTATTGGTACTGGTCCCGCTGATGGCGGCGGACAAAAGTTCCGACAGCATGGTCTTGGCCGTCCCGGGCTCTCCCACCAGCATCAGGCCCCGGTTTCCCGCCAGAGTGATGATGCAGCGCTCCACCAGCGCGTCATTTCCCAGATACTTCTTCCGGACGGGGATCTCCTCCCCGTTATAAAGCAGCGGATTCCGGCTTCCCAGAATAAAGGTCCGCACCGCTCTGGGAGACAGCTTCCAGTTCAGGGGCCGTTTCCCCTCGTCCAGCGCCGCCAGCGCTTCCAGTTCCTTCTGATACCGCACTTCCACCGGCGGCTTGATCTCCGCTTTTCGTTCCATATGTATGACTCCTCTCCTTACGCAGCGTTTCCATGCTTTTCTTTCTACAGTATACCAATTCCTTCCCCTCAATTCAATGTCCCGGAGCGCATTCTTCACGGATTCCTTTTCACATCCGCCCTCCAATGTTCGGTTGCTTTTCCGGCCATATTACAGTATCATGAAAACAGAGACAGACCCGTCCAGGCATAACGTCCTGAACAAACCGTCCCCACAGGAGGAACTACCATATGAAAAAGATTATTCGTCGTGTTTTTATCATTCTCCCGGCCATTCTGCTCCAATCCGTATGGATTTACATTCTGGCTCAATGGCTGGCTCCCTGGGCGGCGCTGATCAACACCGCGCTGTCCGTCCTGTCCTGCATTTTTGTGCTTTACATTATTACCAAGCAGGACGAAGGAACCTATAAAATTCTGTGGCTTCTGGTCATACTGACATTTCCGCTGCCCGGCGCGGCGCTGTATGTGTTGTTCGGAGATAAACGGACCACCAAACCGCTCCGCAGAAAGCTGAACGCTGTATGGGAACCGTTTCAACCATCGGAGTGTTCTCTGAATGCCGGCCGGGAGCTGAAAGAACGCGACCCGCGAATGGCGCAGACCTTTCAATATATTCAGGACGCCACCGGTTTTCCGGTGTATCCCAATGAAACGGCGCAGTACTACCCGCTGGGAGACCAGCTGTTCCCCGCCATGCTGGAAGATCTGGAACAGGCAGAACAGTTTATTTTCGTGGAATATTTCATCGTCAAACCGGGCGTCATGTGGAACACCATGGTGGAGATCATGGCCCGGAAAGTATCGCAGGGAGTGGTGGTCCGGGTGCTGTACGACGACCTGGGCAGCATCTCCACCTACGCGGACGACAATGTGCGGGAGCTGTGGAAAAAGGGAATCCAGTGCATCCCCTTCAATCCTCTGATTTTTGTCAAGGGAACGCTCAATTACCGGGATCACCGCAAGATGCTGGTCATCGACGGAAAGGTCGCGTTCAGCGGCGGCGTCAATCTGTCGGACGAATATATCAACCAGGTGGAAAAATTCGGTCACTGGAAAGACATCGGATTCCGGCTTACCGGGCCGGCCGTACAGAGCTATACCAGAATGTTCACAGAGTTCTGGAACGCCTTTGCGGCGGAATCCAGGGCAAAGGAATGTTCGGCTTTACCGGCCCCGCTCCCGGAAGGCCGGACCGGCCGGGGCTTTGTCATCAGCTACTATGATTCCCCGCTCCGGTCCCAGGCTGTCAGCAACGAAATTTATATCGACCTGCTGTCCCAGGCCAGACGGTACGCCTATTTCTTCACTCCCTACCTGATGCCGGGGGAGGCGCTGTTGAACGCCTTTGTCCGGGCTGCCCGCCGGGGAGTGGACGTGCGGATCCTGATGCCCGGAATCCCGGACAAAAAACTGGTGTTCCGCATGTCTCACAGCTTTTACCCGGTGCTGCTGGAAGCCGGCGTGAAAATCTACGAATACACGCCCGGATTTGTCCACGCCAAAGGCTGCGTCATGGACGATGTGGTGGGAACCATAGGAACCGTCAATCTGGACTACCGCAGCCTGTTCCTGCATTTTGAAAACAACTCCCTCTTTTATAAAGCGCCCATTCTGGACGAGATAAAAGCCGATTTTCTGGATACCCAGGCCCGGTGCCGGGAGATGAAACTGGGCGAAAATGTAAAGGTGAACTTCCGGCACTGGATGCTGGACGGAATTCTCCGCATCTTCGCACCGCTTTGCTGATCTGTTTTGTTTTCCTATACTGTTTGTATTAAAACGCTGGACTTTCCATCCTGACTGTGCTACAATCCATTTAATAAGGAGGGCCAAACCATGAATCAAGAGCTGTTACAGGCAATATCTGATCTAATGGATCAAAAGCTGGAACCCATCTCCAGCAGACTGGGCGGTATCGACAGGCGGCTGGACAAAGTCGACCAGCGTCTGGATATCCTGGAGTATAAGCAGGACCGCACAGCCAAAAAGCTGAACAGTCTGCAGATTGATGTGGAGATTCTGAAGCAGGATGTAAAAAATGACATCCACACCTTACAGGACGGAATGGACACGATCATCGAATTACTAAAGATACATAAGATCGTCCCCGTATGATCTTCCTCTTTTCGACGATTCTATTTTCTGCTCCATATTCCCATCGTCTTCCTGCATAATTTTCGCAGATCTGCCCATACTGTTTCCGAAAGGATGGTGCAGCTTATGAAAGACGAAACCAAAAACAACACCGCATCCGAAAGCAGGAATCGTTATGATGACGGAAACATTCCGCCGGAGGATGTACCTCAGGAAGTCATTCCCGACGAAGTGCCGAGAAAAGACGGGCCTGGAGGGGAATAAAGTTCCCCTTCCAGGCCCGTTTTCCATTTGCTCCTGATGTTCTCCGATCAGATATGTCCGTTTTTCTCAATTATATCCTGATACCAGTAGAAACTGTCTTTACGGACCCGTTCATAGGTTCCGCTGCCGTCGTCTTTTTTATCCACATAGATAAAGCCGTAACGCTTACGCATCTCTCCTGTGGAGAAAGATACCGGATCGATGCAGCCCCACACCGTATAGCCCAGAAGATCCACGCCGTCTTCTTCCACGGCCTTTACCATCTCCCGAATATGATCACCCAGATATTCAATTCGGTTCCGGTCATGGATCTGCCCGTCTTCCAGTACATCCTCGTATCCGAATCCATTTTCCACAATAAACAAAGGCACTTCATACCGGTCATAATACTTGTTCAGGATATAGCGGAGTCCTTTGGGATCGATGGACCAGCCCCAGGGAGTCATCTGCAGATACGGATTCTCCACGGTATCCGCTCCGGCTGCCAGATCATTTCCCAGTTTTTTTACATCCGAATCTGCACTGACTGCACTGCTCAGATAATAGCTGAAGCCAATATAGTCCACACAGCCATTCCTTATAATCTCCAGATCTTCTTCTGTCATATCCAGATGATATCCCAAACGCTCCCATTCTTTCTTTACATAAGCCGGGTAATGCCCTCTGACATGGACATCTGTGAAGAACAGATTTTTCCTGTCCTCCTTTTGTGCCAGCAGCACATCTTCCGGATTGCAGCTGTACGCATAGACCGGCGTAGCCGCCACCATACATCCAATCCGGAAATCCGGGTTGATCTCATGTCCTTTTCTGACTGCCAGTGCACTGGCTACAAACTCATAGTGCGCCGCCTGATAGACAGTCTTAAGCCGGTCTTCCCCTTCTTCAAAAAGAATCCCGGAATTGGTGAAGGCATAAATATTGTTGCTCAAAATCATCTGGTTATTGATCTCGTTAAAAGTCATCCAGTATTTCACTTTGTCCTGATACCGCTCCATCACCGTCTGTGCGAATCGGGTGAAATGTCCGATCATTTTCCTGCTTCTCCACCCGCCGTATTTTTTTACCAGTCCATAGGGCATCTCAAAATGAGACAATGTGATGACTGGTTCGATCCCGTATTTATGCAGTTCATCAAAAAGCATGTCATAAAACCGCAGGCCCTCCTCATTGGGCATTTCTTCATCTCCGTTCGGGAAGATCCGGCTCCATGCGATACTGGTCCGGAAACATTTGAATCCCATCTCCGCAAAAAGACGAATATCTTCTTTGTAATGCTCATAAAACCGGATCCCCTCATGGTTTGGATAATACTCTCCTTCTACAATACCGTCCGTAATCCTGCGTGCCCGGCTGCGGCTCCCCGCCGTCATCACATCCGCAATACTCAGGCCTTTACCGCCTGTCTGCCAGGCGCCTTCCACTTGATGGGCAGCCACTGCGCCGCCCCACAGAAAATCATTTCTCATCCTTGTCTTTACCCCTTTCTGAAATTTCCGCATCTGCTTTCAGGCAACTCCTCTGTCTTTTTCTCCATCTTTCACTTTACTACCTGATACAAGGTCTCTCCTGCCTTCACTGATCCGTCTGCCACTATATGAATATCCGCAAATTCATCCGCATTGGACACCAATACCGGAGAGATCAGGGAATAACCCTTTTCCTGAATCAAATCCATATCAAATTTCAGAAGCGGCTGGCCGGTATGTACCCGGTCACCTTCCTTCACCAGCACTTCGAATCCTTCTCCGTCCAGCATGACCGTATTCAGTCCGATATGAATCAACAGGTCTGCGCCTTCCGCCGTGGTAAGCCCGATGGCATGCCGGGATGGAAATACGACGGATACCTCCGCATTACAGGGTGCCGCCACTTTGCCTTCCAAAGGACGTACCGCCATTCCAAGGCCTGCCACTCCGCTGGCAAACACTTCATCCGGTACATCCTGAAGGGCTACGGTCTCACCGGTCAGCGGAGCGTGAATCTCCAGCACCATGCCTGTTTCCATCCCTGTATCTCCGGCAGGCTCTGTATCCGCGGTCTCCGCCGCCTTTTCCGAATCGTCTTCGTCTTCCGGTTCAAACGCCTCCATATCGTCCGGCGTCACGCCCCAAAAATACGTCAGCAGCACGCCTGCCGCCAAAGATGCAGAGATTCCCAGCAGATAACTGGTAAACGGAGAATAGGTCCGCATGGCAAGGGAAAAAATATTGTGGAATACAAAAGCATCACAGGTTACATGGAGCATGCCGTTTACTGCTCCACCGATTCCTCCTGCAATGGCAACGATGGCCAGCATACGTTTGTAATTCATGACGACACCATAAAGAATTGGCTCCGTGACTCCCGCAAAGATACCGGTCAGAATCGCCGGACCCGCCACGTTCCGAATGCGGGAATTCTTCTTTGCCTTCAGATATGCACCGATGGCAATCCCGATCTCCGCAAATACCGCACAGACATTTACTCCTTCCACTATGTCCCCGCCAAACTCATTCAGATTCTGAAGCGTAATCGGCGTAAAGCCCCAGTGCAGCCCCAAAAGAGTCAGGAACGGATAGGATGCGCCGAGTATCAGGCCCGCAACCATACGATTGAAATCAAACAGCCACATGATTCCTTCAGATACTTTGTTGGCCAGCGTCGTTCCAAAAGGCCCGAATACAATCACCGTAAAGAATCGTTGACGCATAATCGATGGGCGTCACGCCGATCCCGAGGAAATTCACGCCTTCCGTCCCCAAAAGTCCGGTAAAATTCGGTTCCAGCAGCGCTGCCCCGATTCCTCCGCCCACATAGATATTGGAGCCGAACTGTTTTGCCAGTGTGATACCAAGAAAGATCGGCAGAAAATAAAAAGCTGCATTGCCCGCTGCCGACAGGATCAAATATGTGGGGTCCTCATAGTCCATCAGTCCGAATTCGATAAACACCGTCAAAAGAGCCTTCATCATACCAGCCCCCGCCAGCAGCGGAATCAAGGGCGAGAACGCGCCGGATATCACTTTCATAACCCGGTCCATCACAGTCCCCTTCTTTGCTCCTGCCTCCTGATCTTTGGAACCTGATCCACCGATCTTTGCCACTGACAGGATCGCATTAAAATAATCATTGACCGCCGGTCCGATGACCACCTGATACTGTCCGCCGCTGATAACCACCTGCAGGACATACGGAAGCTTTGTCAGCCCCGCCTTGTCTGCTTTTCCTTCATCCTTCAGCTCGAACCTCAGTCTGGTGGCACAGTGTACGAGGCTGCTGATATTTTTCTCGCCTCCTACCAGTTCTACGATCCTTTTTGCTTCGTTTTCATACTTCACGTTTCCTTCCTCCTTCATTTCTGATTTAAAAATAAAATGACCCATTACAGCAGATTTGTCTCACCTGCTGTCCTGGGTCATGCCTGATCGAATCAGTAACACCGTTATGTAATTATCTTTCATTCAGATTGATGCGGTTCAGATGGAGCGTCAGATACAGGACCTCTCCTTCGCTCACATTCCATCCGTATGTCCGATCCAGAAAACCGGCGATCTTCATGGCGCATTTGTAGTCATTGGGACACTTTTCCGCAACAACCCGGGCGATCTCCAGATCCACTTTCAATGTCTCGCCGCTGATCTGTCTCCGGACGAAATACCGGACATGCGTGATAAAACGGTTCACATCAAAATTGTCCTCCCGAAATTCTCTGCCATAAAAAAGTTTGCTGATATTCAGAATATTCTGAATGATTTTTGTACACATCATCGTTTCCTGCATCCCGCTCCCGCTGAAATTGGAATTGATAAAATGCAGTGCGATAAATGCCGCTTCCTGATCCGGAATCTCATAACCGCTCTTCCTGCGAAGATCTGTCACAACTTCCTTTGCATATTGATATTCTTTTGGATAAATCAGCTTAATGTCCCACTCCAGAGGCGTCCCGAAATAAAGTCCCTCCTTCGCGCGTTCCATCATCATCCCCAGGTGATCTGACAGAGTCAGAAGGATGCTGTCATGACAGCGATAGCCCAGTCTCTCTTCTCCCCGTCTGATGATACCGCTGGCCAGTTCGATATCTTCCACGGTGATCCGTTTCAACAGGCTGTCGAAATCCTTTTTGCCTCCTTTGCCGTCCAGAACAAAATGTTTCTCAACCAGAGAAGTGTTCACGGAGCCTCCGGGCTTTATGTTGAATGCCACGCCCCGGCCCATAACCACTGATTCTCTTTTCTTATCATCCAGTACCAGCGCCACATTGTTGTTCAGTGCCTTGAGCAGTTTCATGGCCATCTTCTCTCCCTCGATCTCTCGTTCTGTGTACAAAAAAAGCACGACAAAAAAGATGTACCACGTACATCCTTTCAGTCATGCCTGCTCTACCAGTAACACTCTACATAAAGACTACATCAAAAAAGACGGACTGTCAAGTCTGATTTCCGATTTTAAAACATTTTTTCAGCGTTTTTTCATACTTTCCCCGTTTTCAAATACAGTTCATTTCGAAGAAACCGACACATCAGCAGGTACCAGATCCACCACCACCAGCTCCGGACGGTTGAAGATCCGAGGCAGCAGATTCCGGCACAGTCCCCGGCTTACAATCATGACGGTATCCCCCAGCTCGTAGCGTCCGCCTGCGTATCTGGGAAACCATCCCTGATTCGGCGCCAGCAGGCCGTTTAAGATCCCCGGAACCCGCACCTGACCTCCATGGGCATGGCCCGCCACGACCAGGTCAAACCCCGCCGTTTCCTCTCCCGGCTGATGAGCATAACAGGAGACCCGTTCCGGCCGGTGGGACAACAATACCGAATAATATTCTCCATCCAGCGCAAGCCTGCAGTCCTCCAGCTGTTTCTCCCACCCTGCCGTGGTTCCTGAATCCAGTCCGAACCAGCGCCCGAATCCATCCGGATCGTCGACTCCGCAGATCTGGATCTTCTGCTCTCCTGCGTTTAGAAAGCGGCTCTCCCCTTCCAGGACCGTCACTCCGTAAGAAGCGATCATCTCCTTGATCTCTTCCGCCTCCCCCGACCAGTACTCGTGATTTCCCGTGACATAAAAACAGGGATACCGGCCGCCAATGGCCGAAAGCAGTGCTTTTGTTCCGTCATGAGGCACCTCGTCATCCGCAATATCCCCCACCAGAAGCACCGCATCCGGCTCCTGCCTGTCAAGCGTATGGATCAGTTCCTCCTGCCCCTTCCCGTAAAATGTACTGTGCAGGTCCGTCAGCACCGCCAGCCGCACCGGTTCCGTCACCTTGTCCGTCTCTTCCGCATAATACTGTACCGCCAGCTTCTGACTGCATGCAGCCATGAGACATACAGCTGCCAGCAGCAGGCCCAGGACCGCCGCATACGTCCTTCTTTTCATACCTTCCTCAACAATCCTTTCAAAAAAACACTCTCCTGCCGATTCTGTACAGGAGAGTGTTTTTTTCATAAATGATTATGCAAATTTTCTCATAGCCGCTTCCACTACGTGTCCTACAAGAACGGAAGTGGTAACGCTTCCAACTCCGCCCGGTACCGGAGTGATGGAATCTACGATCGGCTCTACCGCCGCATAGTCCACATCGCCGCAGAGCTTGCCTTCTGCATTTACATTGATGCCTACGTCGATGACGATCTGGCCCGGAGATACATATTCTGCTCCAACCACGCCTGCACGGCCTGCCGCTACGATCAGGATCTCCGCTTCTCTCGCTACAGACGGCATGTCGATGGTTCTGGTATGGCAGGTAGTAACCGTGGCGTTCTTCTTGATCAGCATCTGAGCCGCCGGTTTTCCAACGACCAGAGAACGTCCGATCACGACCGCCTTTTTACCGGTGCAGTCGATTCCGTAATGATCCAGAATCTCCATACATGCCTGCGGCGTACAGGGCGGGAAGCCGACCTTTTTGCCGGTGAACACGCCGCCCAGGGACGCATCCGTCTGGCAGTCCACGTCCTTCTCTGCAGCCAGCGCATTCTCTACCAGAGTCTGGTCGATGTGCTTCGGAAGCGGACGGAACATGAGAACGCCGTGGATATTGTCGTCGTTGTTCACTTCGTCTACTACCTTTAAAAGCTCTTCCTGGCTCACATCTGCCGGAAGAAGATATTTCTTATACTCCACACCGAGCGTCTCGCAGCGTTTGGTTGCGCCTCTCTCATAGGAAAGATCATCCGGTCTCTCGCCTACACGGATGATACCGAGGGTCGGTTTTACCCCTTTTGCATTCAGGGCCGCCACATCTGCTTTGATTCTCTCATTCAGTGCAGCAGTTACTTCTTTGCCTAATAACTGTTTTGCCATGTTTGTTCCCTTCTCCTGATTATTTGATTGATCGTCGGCCTATCTCAGCCTTGCATTGACTGCGGCGAAAATCTCATCCGCCTTTTTGCTGTAATCTGCGATCATCTTGTCTGCTTTCTCGTTCAGAGACGCCGCATATTCCTTGTCCGCCATGGATTTGGTATTGATGAATACGTTCAGGGAAGCGCCCAGAAGCGCCGCCTTACAGAACACCACGCCCACACCCGCATCAGAGATCGCAAGAGCCGATCCTTTTGCAGCAAACTCTTCGATCACGTCGATAGCTTCGCAGCATTTCTCCATGATCTCCATGGGAACCGCGCATGCATCCTTCAGAACGATGGCCATGACGCGCGCCTTCTCCGCTTTCTCTTCCTCGGTCTCTCTCGGCATGCCGTACGCTTTTGCCAGCGGCTCAAATGCCTCTGCGTCCGCTTCCACAAGGCGAAGGAAATCTGCCTGGAGCGCCGTTGCTTTTTCCTTTAACGCAACGATGTCCGCTTCCACATCCGCGTATTTCTTCTTGCCTACGGTCAGGCTTCCGACCATGTTGCCAAGCGCCATGCCGATGGCGCCTACCAGCGCAGACGCGCCGCCGCCGCCCGGAACCGGAGCTTTTGACGCAAGCACATCTACAAATTCTTCACAAGTGCCTTTTGTGAATCCCATACATTACCTCCATATACATGACAGTGAGCAGGGAACATACATTCCCTGCTTGCTGTCTTACTCATTGATCGAAATCTGATTAGAACAGTCCGGTGATCTTGCCGGTCTCGTCCACATCAATTCTCTCAGCCGCCGGAACCTTCGGAAGACCAGGCATGGTCATGATCTCGCCGGTCAGTGCTACGATGAAGCCTGCGCCTGCGGAAATCTTCAGGTTACGTACGGTTACTTCGAATCCGGTCGGAGCGCCAAGCTTCGTCTGGTCGTCGGTCAGGCTGTACTGGGTCTTAGCCACACAGATCGGGCAGTTGCCGAATCCAAGCGCTTCCAGCTCTTTCGCCTGCTTCTGCGCATTCGCGGTCAGGACGACCTTGCTTCCGCCGTAGATCTTCTGAACGATTGCGTTCAGCTTGTCTTCGATGGAGGTGCCTTCCAGCTCATAGGAGAAGGTGAAGTCGTTGGGCTGCTCAACCAGGCGAAGAACCTCTTCTGCCAGTTTCACGCCGCCTTCGCCGCCTTTTGCCCATACTTCGGACAGAGCAACGTTAACGCCGAGTTCTTTACATTTTGCCTCTACCAGGTCAAGCTCTGCCTTGGTATCGGTCGGGAACGCATTGATTGCAACCACGCACGGAAGTTTGTATACGTTGGTGATGTTGCTCACATGCTTCAGCAGGTTCGGAAGACCCTTCTCCAGTGCTTCCAGGTTCTCATTGTTGAGATCTGCCTTCGGAACGCCTCCGTTGTACTTCAGAGCACGTACAGTAGCAACAACTACGACTGCGTTGGGTTTCAGGCCAGCCATACGGCACTTGATATCCAGGAACTTCTCAGCACCCAGGTCAGCACCGAAGCCTGCCTCTGTGATGGTGTAATCGGATAATTTCAGAGCCATCTTCGTAGCGGTTACAGAGTTACAGCCATGAGCGATATTCGCGAACGGTCCGCCGTGAACGATTGCCGGAACGCCTTCCAGAGTCTGAACCAGGTTCGGTTTCAGAGCGTCCTTCAGAAGCGCAGCCATAGCGCCTTCTGCGTGCAGGTCGCCTGCGGTAACCGGTTTCTGCTCGGATGCCTTGCCGCGGGTGTAACCAACGATGATTCTCGCCAGTCTCTTCTTCAGGTCAAGGATATCGCTTGCCAGACACAGAACTGCCATGATCTCGGATGCAACGGTGATGTCATAGCCGTCTTCTCTCGGCATACCGTTGGTCTTTCCGCCCAGGCCGTCCACTACATTACGAAGCTGACGGTCATTCATGTCCACGCATCTTCTCCAGGTGATCTTTCTCGGGTCGATGTTCAGCTCATTGCCCTGGAAGATATGGTTGTCGAGCATGGCTGCCAACAGGTTGTTTGCTGCGCCGATGGCATGGAAGTCACCCGTGAAGTGAAGGTTGATATCTTCCATAGGAACGACCTGTGCATATCCGCCGCCTGCAGCGCCGCCTTTTACACCGAAGACCGGTCCAAGGGACGGCTCGCGAAGAGCAACCATAACCTTCTTGCCCAGCTTCTGCATACCGTCTGCCAGACCTACGGTCGTGGTGGTCTTGCCTTCTCCTGCCGGAGTCGGGTTGATTGCGGTAACAAGGATCAGCTTGCCGTTGGGAGCGTCAGACTCTTTCAACAGATTGTAGTCGATCTTTGCCTTGTACTTTCCGTACTGCTCCAGATACTTGTCGTCGATCCCCGCTTTTGCTGCGATCTCAGTGATCGGCCTCATCTCACATTCCTGTGCGATCTCGATGTCGGATTTGAATCCCATAAGAATTACTCCTTTCTTCCCCGTTGGAGTGACCTGCCTCCAGGGTACGCGTCCTGCGCGCTTGTTTAATTTTTAACAAAGGTTTGTCAGTCCTTTGAACATAACTGAATTATATAATATTACCAGTTTTCTGACATCCTACACACTGTACTATGTGCAACTTTGTTCATATCGTCAATATATCGGCAGCATATACCGGCAATATGTTCAATCAGGAAGCGCAGAGCATTTTCACCATTGTAATTGACAGATCTCCTGCCACTACCATATCTTCCGCATGAAAGCCAAACTGGAAATTATCGCTGTACAAAATCTGCGCTGAGGGCGGAAATTCATCGTCTCCTTCCCAGAAGATAAACCGCATGCGGTAGCCGTTGACCAGCTCGAACTCATACGCCACATCTCCCATGGAAATCCGCTCCGCTCCCGGTATGCGCTCCATGGCCTCTGCAAACGCCTTCAGTTTATAACCAAAGCCGTAAGTCAGACGTTTCAGGCATCTCCCGGTAAACGGCTGGATATAAAGTTCCCCGTAAGTAGGAACCTCCCGGAATGTCATGAATCTGCCGCTGCTTTTTATATCCTGCCCTTCCAGAAGGAAACGCAGGAGGAACGTCTGAGCCGGAAGACTGCCCGGAAACAGATCCGCCTCTCCTCCGTCCGGGTCCGCCGGACGGACCGCAAATGCGGGATAATCCACCTGATATTCACGCCCCATGAAACGAAGCTGAAACCTGCCCGCTGATGCATCATACAATATGTTCAATCTTTGCGCGGCTTCCTCCGGATCCAGCGATTTGTATTTCTCCAGATAATGCTCGAAAGGTACTTCTTCTTTATGATTTTCCAATTCCAAAATACAGGTCCTCCTATATATCTTCCTGGACGACACTGGGGAACAGCGACGTATCGGTATGAGGCAGGAAACATGCCGCCACAAATTCATCCATATAACCCGGATCCGTACTCAGTTCCATATAGGTCATATTATGGGAGAGATCATATACCTTTTCTTCTGCTTCCCTGGAAAGCACCATATTGTATGCCCCTGTCAGAGAAGAATTGCCGATATAATGGAATTTCTCGATCTCAATGTCAGGGAACATGCCGATGGTCACGGCATTCTTCATGTTGATACCGCTTCCGATCCCGCCTGCCACATAGACGTTCTCAATCATGGATACATCAAAATCCAGCGAACGGATCATCGTACAGATCGCGGAGAAAATCGCGCCTTTTGCACGAATGAAATTATCAATATCCACTTCGTTGATGACCACATCCTTATGTCCCGCCGCATTTTCCTTAAACGCCAGCACATAGCTTCCGATGCCGTACTCGTCATGGCGCACCCGTTCGCCTTCCCGGACAAATTTTCCCTTGGGGCTGATGATCCGGCAGCGGAACAGTTCCGCGATCACATCAATGATGCCGGAGCCGCACAGCCCCACCGGTTTCTGGCCTTCGTCACCGACGATCCGGAAAGTCGGTTCCATGGTTTTCGCATCGATGGTACATGCCTCAATGGCTCCGTCGGTGGCACGCATACCGCAGCTGATATCTCCGCCCTCGAAAGCGGGGCCCGCGGAACACGCACAGCTCATCATGAAATCCGAATTACCGAACACGATCTCACCGTTGGTGCCAAGATCGATGAACAGATTGAATTCCGGCCGGTTCCAGATCATGCTGACCAGCGTGCCGGCTGTGATATCGCCGCCCACATAGCTTCCGATGTTGGGTGCGATCACGATCCTGGCATCCCGGTGCACACAAAGCCCCAGATCGTAGGCGTGCAGATTGTCGGTCTCGAAAAACGCCGGAATATACGGCTCCATACGGAGCGGGTCCGCATTCACACCGGCAAAAAGATGATTCATGGTCGTATTGGACGCCACGCACAGATGATAGATGCGGTCTCCCGTGATCCCCGCCGCGCGGCACATATTCTGAAGCATGGGATTGATAGTCTCTTCAATGATTGCTTTCTGAAGCTTCTCTCTTCCCCCGTCCTTTGTGGATTCAATGATACGGTTGATGACATCCGCGCCGTAGCGGATCTGTCCGTTCCCGGCGGACGCCTTTGCCAGCAGTTCCCCGCTTTCCATATCAAGAATCACGGCGGATACGGTCGTTGTGCCGATATCAATGGCAGCCGCGCATATTTTTTTGTCTGCAGGCGGCAGTACATCATAGACAAGAACGCCGTGTCCGCTCTTCTTCAGCACCGCATTGACATGAAATCCATTGTCCCGAAGTACATCCGGCAGTTTCTTCAGTACCTGATACGTCAGCTTTACCTTCTCCGCTCCTGCCGCTGCCTGAATGGCCCAGATCAGCCGCTCGTTGTCCGGCATCGTATCGTCCAGCGTCGGCTCCTCCATCTGAAGCTCCGCTACGGAAAAATCATTTTCAAACGTGATCCCGGATTCTTCCACATCTTTTTTTGCTCTATCAAAAATGGCAATCTCTTCTTTTGAACTCAGATCCGCTACCTTCATTCTGCTCTTATAAGCAGACGCAATATCCGGTACCATCACTTCCACATCTCCGGTAATCGTACTGACGCAGGAAAGCCTCCACCCTTCCGCGTAGTCCTGATCTGAAATATGCCGTGTTTTTTCGCTGTCAAGTTCTCCACTGATATATTTTACTCTGCATTTTCCGCAGGAACCGTTGCCTGAACAAGGTGCGTCAATGGCTACATTCGCTTTGCGCGCCACCTCCAACAGGTTCTCTCCGGCGGTCACCGCAACTACATTCGCAGTGCCGTCTTCAAATCTGAATGTTACATTTGGCATAAGTCTTTCTCCATATTCTCTTCTCATACATTCGGTTAACTGCGGATGCTTTCAAGAAAACACCAGCAGACCAGGCTTCATTTTATATCAGACAAACCTCTTTCACAAAAACCCGCGCTGATATCAACAGCGCAGACCAGACGACAGACGTCTGGTCTGATCCGGAAATGACATGGCATTCCCTGTTCCAGGTTCTGACCCGACTGTGATATTCACCCCTCACACATCCTGTCAGTGTCAATAATAAGGAGTTGCCAGATAAGCAAATACGACCCCGATAATCATAAGCGCCGCAAGCGCCAGACCAATAATTGACAAAATCATCCCGATGATCGCCATGACTTTGTGATCCTCTTTTACCAGGCTGATGATTGCGAGAATCATCCCGACAAGCCCGGTGATCACAGACAGGATCGGGATCCAGAACAGCACCAGCGTCAGAATACCCAGCACCAAAGCCGCGGTTGCCATTTTACTGTCTTTCTGCTGTCCTACCTCACGCAGCACGACACGGGAATCCTGGGGCGGATACGGGCCGCCGGGCTGCTGGTACTGTTGCTGCTGTTCCGTCGGCGGCACACGATATTTATCCTCCCACCCAGGCTCCTGATTGTTATAATCCATATGATGTCCTCTCTATCCCGTACTTATTATCCGTAATATCCAACTGCACCGAGCACCCCGGAAAGTACAAACAGTAATACAATCTGGATGATCGTGCACCCGATAAAGCATCCAATCACTGCTCCGGTCTTTTTATTCAGTGCATGTTTTACATACAGCGTACTCATGGTAATTCCGATCAGAAGACTGATGAGTCCGGATACGAAGTATCCGCCGATCGTACTGATTCCAACCAGCACCCATACATATGCAGGGGTATTCGCCTGAATCGGCACATATTTTTCACCGCTTCCGATATAGACGCCATTGATCGCCACATCTGCCTTATTCCCAAGTACCACCAGGCGGATATCCGTCCCCGCGATCTGAATGGAATAATCCAGAACATTGATGAACCAGTTCTGGGACTTCACCTTGTAGACAGTACCGTCGACAATCAGTTTATTTCCAAATCCGTTCTTATATACAATGCTGTGTTCCGCACCGTTCATATCCGTAAAAGACCAAGTTTTCTTCATTGCAAACACGCTCCTTATATTTTCAGCAATATAGTTCTGTTAAAATTTAAAATAAAATGCTTTTGTTATGCTTGTATTACAAATACTGCCAGCATCGTAGAATGCCGGCAGTATTGTTTTCTATAACTGTATGATATGTATCAGATCTCCAGATAGGAGTCAGCATACAGCGTATTGTCCTTGATGATATCGCAGGACTTGATGGTCTCCATGAGGCGCAGGTCGTTGGGGTTGACGATTGCGGAAGTCAGACCGCAGGTCATACACATAGCAACCATAGCGGAATCCATAATCGGACGGATATGCTTCGGCATACCGTTGGAGTTATTTGAAAGTCCGCCGGTGGAGTTCAGACCCATATCGGAAAGCATCTTGATGCACTCCAAAATCTGCATCTGCTTATCCTGCATGCCCTTGATGACCAAGAACAGCGGATCGAACCAGAGATCGGTCTCTTCCATGCCATGCTCCAGACCTCTCTCAAGCATGGTCTGGCAATACATCATACGCTCGTCATTGTTCGCCGCAATGCCTTCGCCGTTGCAGAGTGCGATAACAATCGCGTCATTTGCCGCTGCAAGGTCAATGTACTCAATTCTTCCTGCTGCGTCTGCAGAGTTTACGATCGGTTTTCCCTTGGAACGGTTGTAAACAGAGATACCTGCCTCAATGGCAGCCTTGTTCGCCGTATCCAGAGCCAGCGGAACATTGTCGAACTCGCTCTGAAGAAGCTGAACTGCCCATTTCATCAGCTCCGGTCCATCGTTCTCAGCCGGTCCGATGTTCACATCCAGATAAAATGCGCCTGCATCCAGCTGCTGTTTTGCACGCTGAAGGATCGGCTGCGGATCTCTCTCTGTGAAAGCCTTATTCACGGACGGAGCGGTTGCAGATAATCTCTCCCCAATAACAATGAATTTTCCCATACTACTATTCTCCTTTATACTTTTTGTATGGCCGGGCCGCATCACTGATACAGCCCGGTCATCAATGATCCATGACAATAGAAGACTCGCGAAGCGTGGATTCTATCGTTTAAATCTCGCCGTTTGCCTGCAGATCCTTCAGGAATTTCACAAGCTGAACCGCCTCGTTCGGAGCAACGATTACCTGCCATCCTTCCAGCTTCGCTTCGATGTCGCCCTTCAGGACGGCAACCTTGCCCGGGATGATCAGTTTTCTGCTCTTGATCTTCGGCTCTACTTCTTCCTTGATGAATTTGGATACGGAAGTAGAAGACAGTTTGCCTGCAGCCCAGGAAGTCAGAACGGAAAGTCCGCCTGCATCGCTGATTGCCAGATTACACGGTACGCCGGAGCGCTCCAGTTCGCCGGATACGACAAAGTAGGTAAGCGCAAAGTCAACGGTCGTCAGAACCACGGAATTCTCGTCTCCGCCATTGATCGGATAGATACCCGGCTCAACCTTCATCGGCTTCTGCGGGTCGGTGTAGACGTTCTGTCTCAGACCGAAGAGCGCAAGGCCTCTTGCATAGTTCATGGTATCCATAACGATGATGGAACCGTATTTCAGAATGAATACAGAAGCAAGCGCGATCTGCATCGCCTCATCATTCGGAGCAACCTTGGAAAGGTTCACGATGGACGGATATCCGAATGTTCTGTCGGGATCCTTTGCCAGACATGCGCGTCTTACCTGTACGGTCGTTGCGAATGTCTCCTTGACGGTAGCGCCTGTGGTATCCAGTACCAGATCCTTGAATCCCAGCTTCTCGATCGCTGCGGTGGTATCGTACAGTTCGTTGATGTCTGCGCCGGATACGCCCAGGACAACGCCTGCCGCTTTTGCAATCTCAACCATCTCTGCGTAATTGGAAGCGTCTGCACTGTTTATGATCGGCTTCTCATCCTTGCATACGTCCAGAGCTTTTTTCACTGCGTCCGCATTCTTGCAGGACAGCACAAGAACTTTGCCTTTTCCGGTTACTTTCTTCACTGTTTCCACAAATGCGTCAGCGTCACCGTTGCACTCCACATATACCATCTCTGCGTGCATTCTTTCGCCGATACGGTCATAATCAACCTTATCAGCCTCAGCAAGGACTGCGTCCACATCCATATCCGGAGTTACATGTACTGCGAATCTCGGTTTGCTGACGAAAGTCTTCTCATGTCTTGCCAGTACGGTCTCGCCGCCAAGCGTGTACTCAGCATCGCCGGTACCAACCTTGATGGTCTTCATAGGCGGAGCGGTAGCCTCAGATAAGGTTGCCAGAGCCTCCTCGGACATATGCGGACACTTGGAAAGCTCCACTGCCCCCTGCGCAACTTTCATGGAGAAAGCCATACAGGTGGGGCTTCCGCACTCCTTACAGTTTGTTTTCGGTGTCAATTTAAAAATGTCTAAACCTTTTAATGCCATTGTATTTTCCTCCTTCCCCGATTACATCAGTTCTTTGATCATTTTAGAAATGGTTGCAACGGAAGTCGGATGTTTCAGAATGACTGCGTTGGAACCGGATGCCAGTACAGAAGCAGCCGTGGACACTTCCATGCCAATGCCGCGGGCTTCCTGAGCGCCCCACTCCGGCATATCCTCTTCAGAAGCCATAGCCTCTTTTACATTCCATGCCTCGTCAGCGATCGGAGTGATGATCGGCATCTGTAACTGTTTGTCGTCCTGGGAAAGAGCTGCAGCTTTGATACGGTCCATGGTGGAAACCACGTACTCAAAACCATAGCCGACAGTAGCGGTACCAACGTTCATAACGATGTTGGCCGGAGCTACGCCCAGCTGGGAGATCAATACATTGAGCTGTTTTGCAAGGTTGATATCTACTGCAGATTCTGCACCGACCTTCTGGTTGTATGCAAGGCCTGCAGCCGCACCGATACCTTTGTAATCTTCTTCTTTTGCAGCAAGGATGATGGCGTTCTTACCCTGTGCAACTTCAGAAGCCTTCGTCAAAAGTTCTGCATCTTTTGCCACATTTTTGCAGCCTGCAATAACCAGAGGTACGTCGATGGCGTCAACTACTTCTCTGAGAACTGCCATGCAGTCTTCCACGGACTTGTCCTCACCGTTGGGATCTGCTCCCTCCAGCTTCAGACATACGAAATCTGCTCCCGGCATCGCTGCTGCTTTCTTCGCAATATCAGCCATGCTCGCGCATCCTTCGTAATACGCTTTCACGCCTGCCGGCTCATTCTCCAGACCAAGGTCCGTGATCATCACGCCGACTTTCGGTGAATTCTCAATCGGAGCGTCAAAGGTGTAGAACGGTAATACGTTCTCGCCGCCGATCTTGATCGCTTTCTCGCCACAGCCAACTTCGACTGCGCCTATGGAAGCATTGAATTTTCCTGATTTTCCATTGAATGGCATTGGTTATATCCTCCTTAAATTATGTAAAGTCTGTCCGTCCGGCGTTCATGGATCAAACGCGTTCCCGAACAGTAATATTATACCATAAAACCTTCCATAAGAAAAGCTTTTATGCATTCCAAAAGGGCAACCCTGTAAAATACAGGGTGCCCTGATGGATCAACCGAAGCTGCCACAGGAATCCGTTACACAGCTTCCGAAAATCTTACATAAGCGGCTCCAGGTTCAGTGCCGGATGTCCCTTCTCGGTCAGGAACTCAAGCAGTGTCTCCGGATCCGTTGCGATGGTCTCGTCACCGATCATATCCGTGAAGTTGTCGATGTCATAGACTTCTTTTGCCGCCTTGTTCAGTCTGTCTGCCACAGTATCTTTCAGATCCTTCGGCATCCATACGATACGCTCAAAGCCGCCCTCTGCCTTCATGAACTTCTTGGAAGCGATGAAGTGCTTGCCGTGTCCCATGAAACCAGGTGTCTGCACACCGCCGCCGGTCATGGACGCCAGCTCGCCGAAGGTCATTCCAAGAGGAGTCATGCCTGCGTACTCACGGTTGGTAATTGCCACGCCGTTGGAGCACGGCTCGATACCGCAGATACACTCGAAGCATCCGCAGGAGGTCATGGGATCTTCCATGATGGAGTACAGGGTAACGTGCTCCAGAGCGCCCTGGGAGAATTTTGCAACTGCCTCATCCACGTCCTCGTAACGTCCGAGGTTCTCATCGATGACTCTTTCCTTCGTGATCACCTGGCACGGTCCCTGCGGGTCAAGCTCGTTGGTTGCTTTCGCATCCAGCCATGACACGGCGCCGCACAGTCCAAGTCTCTCCGGTGTTACCACGCATACGTGGCTCGGGGAGAATGCCTGGCACATGATACAGCTGTAGTATACCGGAACCGCCTCGTCGGTCAGAGTCGTCAGACGCTCGTCACGGCGGTCATAAGCCGGAATTGCCAGCTCATGGCGGAGTTTCGTACATTCTGCATCATCCGTGATGATCGTCACTGCACATTTATCAACTACTGCGTCAAATTCATTCTTGATGTTCGCGTACAGAACCTCTGCCAGGTCTTTCGCGCGGAAGCCTGCCTCAAAGGTAGCTTTGCTGATACGCACACGGATCATGTCACGCTGTCCCGTATGCATTACGCCCTCGATGCAGTTCACATAGCTGTGGAACTTACGCTCGAACACCGGCTCAAAGTCGGACTGCATATTCTTTCCTGCCACGTCTACAATATAAGAGATGGAATTCTTGCTTCCAACCTCGAACTCGTCGAAGTCTTTTCCGATCAGGGTGAACTTGTGGTCTTCGATTGCCGTCAGCTCTTTGGTCTGTACCAGCTCGAAACAGTCCTTTCTGGAACCGTCGAACTCCACCTGCATGTCGCCCTTGCGGATGATCTCGCCTTCGAATGCGGATGCGAAGGATACCGGGATGTCGATCTTCGTGATCTTGATCTTGATATCACGCGCTTCGAGAGAGGTGGCGTTGAATTTGTCCACGTCCTCCTGAACGATCAGGCTCTTCGGTACGCGGAAGATGTTCTCGGTCTCGTTGGTGACAACCGGGAAGCCAAGTGCGATTGCGCCTGCGCCGCATGCCACGATCACGTCGTCCAGCGGTTTGAATGCGTTGACGAACGCCGGTACACGCTCGAAGGTGTACTTCATCAGGTTCGCAGCATCGCCCGGTGTTACGTTACCGAAGATCAGAGCCGCACGGAGTGCAACGGATACCACGTGGATCACAGACGTTACGTCTTTGCCAAGCGGCACGATACGTACTGCATAGCCCATGTTCAGGCCTGCCTCTACGCACTGATCGATGACGCCGCCTACCAGAGTCACGAGGATACCCTGTGCCTGATAGCTCTTCACCAGAGCCACTGCGTCTTCTTTGGTCGGAGCGCTTCCGAGGATAACAGCCACACCCGGGATATCGCCGGTAACCAGCGGCACGCCCAGCTCACGGATCGTCGCGTCTGCCAGATGTCCGTAAAGGGGCTCTTCGTACGGAGTTGCCCCGTCGATGTATTTAAGCACTTCAATGAACTCTGCGCACAGAGCCGTAGCAACACCGCTCATGAATGCGTCGTTCAGTCTCTTTTCTCTGGTCATGAGTGTCTTGACAACGCCGAGCGCGGTCTTTAACTCACCCAGATTGGCAACTTTCGTTCCGGTTACTGCATAGTAGCAGGGCAGGCTGTACGCGGTATGCGGGAAGGCTACTGCCTTGTCAGCACCATGCTCTGCGATGGCTTTGTCGATGGCAGCCTCGGTAAGGCCATAGACTGCGTCGTTTCCGCCGAATACTCTATCAAATAATGTCACGGTATTATACCTCCAAATTTAAAAATCAGTTAGATTGATCGAGGATCTCCTTGATCTTCCGGATCTCCTCCGTTGCGGATTCGCTGAAATCATAGGGTGATTTCCCCTGGCGGTCCGCATCGATCACTTCCGTGTTATAGTGGATAAATCCAAGTAAATCTTCCGCCGGTATTTTGGAACGGATGAACTCCTCGTCTTCCGTACCGCGAACCTTGTTGGCAACTACCCGTACCTGCCGGACCCCGAGATCGTCGGCAAGGCGCTTCACATTCTTATACGTCTGTACGCTCCTTGCTCCCGGTTCGATCACCACGATGAACTGCTCCATGGATTCGCAGGTTCCCCGTCCCAGATGCTCCAGGCCGGCCTCCATATCCATGATGACCACATCGCTGCTTCGGAGGATCAGATGGTTGATGATCCGTCTGAGCATCACATGCTCCGGACAGACGCATCCGCCCCCGCCCGTCTCCACCGTGCCCAGAAGGAGAAGCTTGACGCCGTTGCAGGTTTTACTGTACGTATCCGGAATGTCGTCCACTTTCGGATTCAGCTTATAGAACTGATTGTCCTCACCGGCTCCGGTACGCTCTTCCACCAGTTTCCTCATCTTGCTGATGGGAATGATGGAATCCAGCACTTCCTCCGGAAATCCAAGCGCCAGCCCCAGATTGGCATCCGGGTCCACGTCAGCGGCAAGAACCGTCCGTCCCTCCTCTGCATATAATCTTGCAAGTGTTGCTGCAAAGGTGGTCTTTCCGACTCCGCCCTTTCCGGTAATTGCTATCTTCAATGTCTTAACCTCCGGTCAAAAAATTTACTTTTCTTTCTAATATGAAAATCGAATGCTTAGATACCGATTGCGGTTCTCTTCTCTTCGATTCTTTCGATCATCAGATCAACCAGTTTCTCGATATCGGTCTCTACGGTATAAGCAGCCTCTACCCAGTCGCGAACGCCGCTGGTCAGAAGTTCCTGCATCTGGGTGGAACCGCTCACATACGGGTCTACGCCAAGGAAGGTGTCGATACCGGTAGAAACTACATAGTTGCCGATGGAAACTGCCTTCTCAGACATCCACTCAGGAGCACAGCCTACAACTGGAAGCTGGGAGATATTCAGACCGGAATCTTTCGCAAGCTCTGCTACCAGGATCATCATACGGCTGATGTCCACACAGGAGCCCATATGTAATACCGGCGGAATGTCTGCCAGTTCGCACACGCGCTTCAGGCCTGCACCGCACAGATCTTTCGCTCTCTTATCCATCAGTCCTGCCTTTGCCGCTGCCTGAGCCGCACAGCCGGATGCTACAACTACGATATCATTTGCAAGCAGTTTCTTCATCAGCTCGATATGAGCGGTATCCGGACGAATCTTCGGGTTGTTACATCCAACCATAGCCACCGCGCCGCGGAGTACGCCGGAGGTGATACACTCGATGAGCGGTTTGGTCGTTCCAAGAACGTCTACCTGAGAGTTGGTAACGCCGTCAAGCACTTTTACAAGAGCCTCTACGGAATATCCAACCGTTGCCTTCTGTTTCATATCCGGAATATGTACCAGCTCCGGCTTCCTGTTCTTGAAGTTGTCGCATGCCATCTTCACGATCTTCTTAGCCTTCTCTGCTGCGGTTCCTACGGTAAAATGAATGTACTCGGAATCCGGCATCTGAGCGATTGCGGAAGTCGTGATGAATTTGGTATGGAAGCATTTGCTCAGAGGTCCAAGCGCCGGGAAGATGCACTGTACGTCCACAACGATCGCCTCGCAGGCGCCGGTCAGGACTACGTTCTCCTGCTGCAGGAAGTTACCTGCCATCGGGATACCGCGGCGCATAGCCACTTCGTTGGAAGTACAGCAGACGCCGGATACGGTAATGCCTTTTGCACCCTGTGCTTTTGCATAAGCGATCATCTCCGGATCATCCGCATACTCACATACCATCTCGGAAAGTGACGGATCATGTCCATGAACGACGATGTTGACGTTGTCTGCGTTCATAACGCCGAGGTTTGCCTCGGTCTCAATGGGCTTCGGAGTGCCAAACAGGACATCGGAGAATTCCGTACCGCACATGGAACCGCCCCAGCCGTCTCCAAGACCCGCACGGAAGGACTGACGCACCAAAGCTTCCGGTTTGGAGGAACATCCCATATGGGACATATGCAGAGAACAGGATACCTCACGGTCGATTGCTCTCGGCGTAATCTCTGCTTTCTCCCACAGCTCCTGGGTGTGCTTCGGCGCACGTGCAACCCAGCGCTGGAAGCCAAACGGTTTACCATACTCCAGAAGTGCCAGCTCTGCCACTTCATGAGCCAGATCATAGATATCTTTTCCTTCGGTCTCAACGCCCCACTCTTTTGCGATGCGGATGAGCTTCTCGGGATCTTTTACTTTATAAGCTCCGTCGGGAGCGGATGCATACAGGGTATGGCAGATCTCACGACCGTGATCGGAGTGAGTTGCTGCGCCGCCTGCAGTAAATTTCAGATAATTACGTCCTACGATACCATGAGCGTCGCATCCGCAGATTCCTCTCGGAGCCTTCGGAGTAATACGGCACGGTCCCATAGCACAGATACGGCAGCAGATACCCTGCTCACCGAATTTACAATGAGGTGTCTGGTTCTTCACGCGGAGCTGCCATGCGTCAGCGCCAACCTTTGCGCCGGTTTCCAGCAGTCTGTCAGTAGCGGCTTCGAACTCTTCAACTGTTGTTAATTTAAAGTCTCCCATATAAATCTCCTTTTTTGCAGTTCTGGATCACAATTCCAGACTGTCAATAATCTTGTATAATGCCTGTCTTACAGGATTGTCTGACGGAAGCTCGGTCGTCGGAGTACCGGCGCTGTCAAACTCATATACACCATCATCCTGGGGCACTACCCCAAGAAGCGTCAGTTCCTGTTTCTGAACCTCTTCCTGAATGCCTTCATTCAGCACACCCCCGGGTGCCCGGTTCACAATCAAGCCGACTTTCTTCGGCTTCAGTCCGCATTCCGGAATCAGCCGGGCAATCCTGCCCACGGCCTGGACCCCTCTGCGGGAACAGTCGCTTACCAGGATCACAACATCCACACCGGGAAGGATCCCGCGGCTGATATGCTCCATACCCGCCTCGTTGTCAACGACAACGTAATTGTAGTGCTGTGCGCGTCTGGCAACCTGAGTTGACAACAGGCCGTTGACAAAACAGTAACAGCCTTTTCCCTGTGTATGTCCCATGACCAGCAGGTCGTAGTCATCTTCCTCCACCAGAGAAGAATCAAACTTAAACTCCGCATAGTCCTGTTTGGACATTCCCGGAGGGATGGGGCTTACATCCGCCATCTCCGCCTTTGCGATCTCTTCACGGATATCACCAAGCGTCATATCCACCTCCACGCCGAGCACTTCATTCAGATTGGAATTCGCGTCTGCGTCGACCGCCAGGATCGGTCCTTTTTTCTGTTCTGCTAAATACTGAATCAGCATGCCGGTCAATGTGGTCTTTCCCACACCGCCCTTGCCTGCCACTGCTATCGTTTGCGGCATATCGTCATCTCCTACATTCTAAAAATCTTTTCAACCATACAAGAGTGTGCGTTCCGGATCTGTCCATGATCTCCGACCGGTCTTTCTCCCGCTCCGTCCGCAGCAAATGGCTTCCTGCCGAACGTGCTTTTCTTTAATGGAAGATTCAGCTCCGGAACCTGATCTCGCAGAGTTTGTGCGGCATTGCGCTGCCGCTGCGAACATCATCATGCTGGTGGCGGCTGTCTGAAGAATCGCTGCGCCTTTCTCCGTCTTTGGTGGAAAACTTCAAAATAAACGGCGCTTTCTGTTTCATTGCACCTGACAGCCTCTCCGTTATCTACCTCCATTCTATATTAAATTTGCAATTGAAACCTATTCCTCTGTACAGTTGATCTTTACAACTGAATTCGCAAGGTCAACCATGGATATGGTTCCCTCCACCGTGATTTCGCCGCCCATAATATCGCGGATCCGGATTACATTCCCCTCCACGTCAAGGCGGCTCGCATTTTTTATCAGGATGCTTTCGCTCTCCTTCTTTTTACCATATACGGTTGCAAGACACATTGGCCCATACCTCCTGCTTCAAATTCTGCAGTCCACCGTCCGAAGAGACAATGGCCCGCTATACCAGCGAAAGCGCGATGGACAGTCTCATATTGCCTTTCTCGAAATCCTCCACGCCTTTCTCAATCTGAGCGGCAGCTTCCTCTTTGCCCTGCTCTCTCAAGTGCTTCGCAATGACAGCAAGCTCCTGTGCATGGTGTTTGTTGTGGTCCAGCATATAGGCCAGAACCGCCGTATCCTCATCCTTCGGATGATCTCCGTGATCATGTCCGCAGTGGTCATGGCTATGACCGTCGCATCCGCCGCAGTGGTCATGATCGTGTTCGTGCTCATGGCCTTCTTCATGGCTGTGCGCATGCGTATGAGTCGTATCACCATGTGCATGCTCGTGGGTGTGCTCATGCCCGCCGCACCCGCATCCACAGTGCGTATGCTCTTCATTGGTTAAATGCATCTATTCCCCTCCTTTTCAAGAAAAAAACACACCAGAATTTCCGATATGTTATTTTTTTGTCATTGTTTATTAGCATTATACCCCATGGGGGGATATTTAGCAAGTGGATTTCTGTATATTTTCTACAAATATATGGAAAATATTTTTTCACAGCCAAAACGCACTGGAAAACAGATATCCGTTTTCCGGTGCGTCTGCCGCAAACAGACATCTGTCCGTTTCACAGGCTCAGAAAAGCAGCCGAAAGCAGAAGCTGCTTTCGGCTGCCTGAATATACAGAAGAATTAGATTCCTGCCTGCTCCAGAAGCGACGGTACCTTGGATTCCCATCCAAGCGCCATGATATGAAGGCCCTGGCAGTACGGCTTGCACTCTTTGATGATGCGTGCGGCAATCTCCACGCCGGTGATGCCTGCTTTTGCCTTTTCCTTGTCCGCCTTGAGCTCATCGATCATATCCTGCGGTACATGGATGCCGGCTACGTTGTCGTTCATGAATTTCGCCATTCCTGCTGATTTCAGGATTACGATACCAAGCTGTACCGGTTTACCAAACTGTTTTGCCTTCTCCATGAACTCGATGAATTTCTCCGGCTCATAGACCGCCTGAGTCTGGAAATACTCTGCACCCGCATTGACCTTGCGCTCCATCTTCGCCAGCTGCGAATCAACGGAATCGCTGCAGGGAGATACCACTGCGCCTTTGGCAAACTTCGGCGGCTCGCCTACCAGCTTGTTGCCGCCCAGGTCTTCGCCCGCTTCCAACCTGCACATCGTGTGAAGCAGAGAGACGGAATCCAGGTCAAAGACCGGTTTTGCTCCCTTATGGTCGCCCAGCTTGATATGGTCGCCGGTCAGAGCCAGCACATTTTCAATGCCCAGCATCGCCGCACTCAGAAGATCCGACTGCAGGGCGATCCGGTTCCTGTCGCGGCAGGTCAGCTGATAGATGGGCAGCAGCCCCTCGTCCTTGAGCGCCTTACAGGTCGCCAGAGAGCCGAGACGCATGACGGAAGACTGATTATCGGTCACGTTCACTGCCGTGACGCCCTTTAAATACGTCTTCGCCTCTTCCAGAAGATGCTCGATATGGATTCCTTTGGGCGGTCCCACTTCCGCAGAAACAACAAATTCGCCGCGTTCAAATAACTCTGTAATTTTCATTCTATATCGCTCCAATCCTTATATTTTTTGACAGTCTGTATCTCTTATACTTCGTCATCCGTTGCGTAATTGCGTATCTGTACCGGACTCTTTAACGCATCCAGACGCCCGATCTTCTCAAGCCGTCTGTAGATCCGTTCCCAGCCGCACTCCATATTGGGGTCCACCTCGCATTTTCCGTTCTTCGCGCCGCCGCACTGTCCGTTCAGCAGACTCTTGGAACAGGCTGTGATCGGGCAGATCCCTCCGGTCAGGTTCAGGTAGCACTCTCCGCACTGTCCGCAGTCGTATTCCAGCGGCGTTACGCCCTGGAATCCGGGCAGGCGGCAGGAATCGCAGGCTGCGCATACCATCTTGTCGTCCAGGTACTCTGCGATGGTCTGCACGCCGACACCGCAGGAGAATACAAGCACCAGATCAGCAGCTTTGATCTCATCCATGTGTTTCTCAAGACGCAGCTTCATATTTTCCGGATTGCATATGTAGTCTGTCGTTATGGTTCCTGTCACGTTCCCGGAAGCTCCCAGCTCTTTCTGGAGTTCTGCAGCTTCTTTTTCCGGGAAATGAACTTCCTTGCATCCCTGGCAGTTGATGATGAAAAATTTCTTTCCATTCACCAGAGATGTGATGGTTTCTTTCGATTTTAACTGGGTAATTAGCATATCACTTCATCCCCCTTACTGCATTTTTTCCGGCTTTGATCTTGGTGACTAACGGGATCTTGGAGGAACAGATGTACTCACAGCATCTGCACTCGATACAATCCATGATGTTCATGTCCTTATCGCCCTGCCAGTTCTCCTCATCCGCAAATTTTGCGAAATACAGCGGAGACAGTTCCATCGGACAGACATCTGCGCAGCGTCCGCACTTGATACACGGCTGCTCCGCTGTATGGTCCGTATCTACCACGATGATACCGTTGGAGCCCTTCATGATCGGCGCGTTCGTATCGTTCATGACGAATCCCATCATGGGGCCGCCTGCCTTGATCGTAACATCCTCGCCTGTGATACCGCCGCAGTGATCGATCAGCTCCTGGGTAATGGTACCGATCTTCACAATATAATTGCCCGGCTTCTTCAGATTCTCGCCGGTTACGGTCGTCACACGCTCCACAAGCGGCATGCCTTTCTGAATCGCGTCAGAGATCGCTTTCGTGGTACTGATGTTGCTCACCACGCAGCCTACGTCTGCGGGAAGCCCCCCGCGCGGAACCTGTCTTCCCATCACGCGTTTGATCAGCATCTTCTCAGCGCCCTGCGGATATTTCGTCTTTGCCACTACCACTTCCAGGTTTTCGCAGTCCGCAGTCTTTGCCTTCATCAGTTCGATGGCATCCGGCTTGTTATCTTCAATCACGATAATTCCTTTTTTCGCGTCTACCGTCTTGACAATTGCCTTCAGGCCGAAGATTACGTCGTCTGCAAACTCCAGAAGCACTCTATGGTCCGCGGTCAGAAGCGGTTCGCACTCGCATCCGTTCAGCAGCACGGCATCGATGGGCTTGTTGGGTTTTAACTTGACAGAAGTCGGGAATCCCGCTCCGCCCATACCGACGATTCCGCTTTCACGGACAATATCGATGATCTCGTCCGGAGTCAGGCTGTCAAGATCCTTATGGGGTTTTACAGATTCGTGCAGAGTATTTTTCCCGTCAGACTCAATAACAACAGACAGGCATTCGCCTCTTGTTGCATGCGGATGGTTCTCGATGGCCGTCACTGTTCCGCTGACACTGGAATGAACCGGAGCGCTGATAAATCCTGCCTGCTCGCCGATCACCTGACCGACTTTCACGGTATCGCCCACCTGCACCACAGGGTTGGCCGGAGCGCCCGCATGCATGGACAGCGGAATGACCACGGTCTTCGGATCCGGAAATCTTTCCAGCGGAATATGCTCGGTAAATTCCTTCCGTTCCGACGGATGGATGCCGCCGTAATAGCCTTCCAGCCTGTTCTCACGGATGGACTTCACATAATCGTTTACAAACTTAAAGTCAACTTTGGAATAGTCACGAAGCTGGACGGGCTGATCCAGGAATTCGGAAAGGCGTCCCTGTTTTTCCAGTCTTTTGTAGATTTTCTCCCATGCGCAGTCCTTGTTGGGATCCACTTCGCATTTGCCGTTCTTCGCGCCGCCGCACTGGCCGTTGACCAGGCTCTTGGAACAGTCCACGATGGGACAGATGCCGCCGGTCACATTCAGATAACACTGTGCGCATGCATCACAGCTTTTCTTCGTCAGAGCCATGCCGTGATGTCCTGTATAGTTCAGGGAATCGCTGGCTGCAAAGACAGACTTTCCTGTCAGATCTGCAACGGTCTGGATGCCCAGGCCGCAGGAAGCCACCAGAATATGCTCCGTCCCTTCCGGGATCATATCCTGTAATTTCCTCTTTGTCTGCGTGCTGTTGCAAAGGAAATCCACGCATGCAGTACCTGTGACTGTCTTTCCCTGCTCTGTAACAAGCTTCTCAAGCTCACCGCATTCTGGTTCGTCAATGGTTTCGAATTCCTTGAAGCACTTGTTGCAGGCAATGATGAACAGGTTGTCAACATCAGCCAGTAATGACACCAGTTCGTCGCTGCTTTTCAACTTATACTTAGTATAGTTTTCCAATTGCTCACCTTCCTTATCTTTATTTGCAAAACCGATACTCATTCGTTTTTGTCCTTTTTTCATCCTCTGCACTTTGAAGAAAAAACAACAACCGGCAAATAAGTCAGCTTTGTATTTAACACCGCTTTCAGTATAATACAGATTCACCATATTTTCCAGTGAAAATATATATTTTTTTGTAAAAAATTTTTACCAGTGACACCGGTCATTTTTGTGCGGCAGAAAAGCCCGGAAAAACAGGCTTTCCGCTGTTTTCCGGGCTTTCCATCCCATGCGTGCGGTTGTGGTTCGGTTTCTTCGCCTGTCTACCGGAGAAAATTCCACGCAAACAGCGGAATCAGGCATACTCCCATGAGCAGCCCGAGCGTGACGCTGCCGCTGACTGCAATAAAATATAAAAACAACGCTGCAGGTATCAGGCAGGCCCCGCATATACGGAACCATTTTCTTCTTCCTTCCGGTACGCCCTTCAGTTCTTCCTCCAGCTCCTCCGGATGGGTCATCGTACACCGGATACATGCGCCAAAACGGCCAAACCTGCGCACAGCGGTATATTCCACCCCGTCGATCTCAAATATTGGATACATGCTTTCTTTTGTAATCACAAGATCCAGGTTGTTTTCACGTGCATATTCGAACAGCGCCTCGGAAAATTCCGCGGGCGTCAGCGCCATATTGTTCGGAACGAAAGAGAACTTCCTTTTTCTCTCTGCCTTCGCCAGTTTTTTGTAATCGTCCACTATCATCATAAATCTTCCCCCCTGTGCTTCCATTTTTTCCATTTCTTCGAGAACAGCTTCCGTATCCAGAGCAGACAGTTCGGTATGGACCAGTTTTCTGCAGATACTGATTCCTGCCTTCAGTTCTTTCTGACGCTTCTCCAGTTGTTCCAGATGTCTCCTCATCTGTTCTTCCAGAGAAATTCTCTCCTCCAGTATTTCCCGGATCTCTTCGATGGAGACGTCCAGCTTCCGAAGCATCCGGATCGTCTTCAGGGTCTTTTCGTCTTCTTCCGTATATTCCCGATAGTTGTTCGAATCGTTCCGCTTTGGATGGAGCAGCCCCTTTTTCTCATAGAAACGTATGTTCTGTTTTGTGATACCAGTTCTTTTTTCCAGTTCCTGAATGTTCATCCTGCGCACCTCCCGGCTTCTGATAACCCCACTATAAAGGATATACCTGGTATAAGGTCAAGGGTTTTTACAATTCTTTTTCCATTTTCCTTTCAGCGGCTGTAAGTGTTCTTCTTTCTTTCCTTATGCTATGATAGTTCCAGAAGCAAAGGAGGTAAAATGAAAATGGAACCTGTTCTAAAGATTGAATCTTTAAAGAAATATTACGGCAGATCGAAAAATCAGACGAAAGCCCTGGACGGCATCTCGTTTCAGGTCATGCCCGGAGAATTTCTGGGCATCATGGGGAGCAGCGGCTCCGGCAAATCCACCCTGCTGAACTGTATCGCCACCGTGACCAGGCCGGACAGCGGCAGCATCACCATGAACGGCAGGCAGATCCAGACGCTGAAAGGAGCAGAGCTGGCCGACTATCGGGGAAAGGAGATTGGATACCTGTTTCAGAATTTTGAACTGCTGGATAATCTGACCGGACGGGAAAACATTCTGCTCCCGCCGTCTCTGCACGGAGTACCGGAGAGGGAAAGCCGGAAGCGTCTGGAACATCTGGCGTCTTATCTGGGAGTGACCGATGTTCTGCCAAAATTCCCCGCCCAGATGTCCGGCGGCCAGAAACAGCGGATCGCAGCCGCCCGGGCGCTGATCCTGAACCCGGGACTCATCCTTGCGGATGAACCGACCGGCGCTCTGGATTCCGGAAACGCCAAAGCACTGATGGAAAAGCTCTCCTGCCTGAACCAGAAGGAAAACGCCGCCATTTTGATGGTAACCCACGATTCCGGCGCCGCCAGCTACTGCAGGCGAATTCTTTTCATTCAGGACGGCGTGATTTTCCATGAACTCCGCAGATGCATTCCGGAGGAGTCCAGACAGGAGTTCTATTCCCGGATTTTAAATGTCATGGCGCAGTTGGGAGGTGGCAGTGCAAATGTTCTTTAAACTGGTCTCTTTGAACAGCCGCCGGAGCCGGAAGGAAAACGGACTGTTTTTCAGTTCTCTTCTGATCTCGGTCCTGGCGTTCTACATGATTCTGTCACTGCCGCAGCAGGATGTCATGCTTTTTCTGAACCGGATGGAATCCTACGCCATAGACCGGTTGCTGTCCATGATCCCCATCTTATATGGCGTAACCCTGTTCCTCCTGTTCTTCCTCATCTATTATGCCGGCAGATACCAGCTGGAACGGCGCAGGCATGAATTCGGCGTCTGCCTGATGCTGGGCATGCGCCGCGGCAGGCTGTTTGCCATGCTCCTTCTGGAGGAACTGGGCAGCAGCCTCCTCTCTCTGGCCGTCGGGCTGCCTGCCGCCGTCCTGTTATCAGAGTTGGTCAGCCTGGTCACGGTCAGACTGACCGGCATCGGAATCATCGGGCATCAGACGACCCTTTCCTGGAAAGCGGTACTGTGGACAGCAGCCGGGTTTCTTTTGATCCGGCTGGCCGCTTTCCTCATACTCAGCGGCAGGATCAGCCGTCAGGAGATCGACTCCCTTCTGGCTGACGCCCCGGAGGACGCCGAAAAGCAGACGGCTTCCCCTCTTCATGCAGCCGCCATCCTGGCCGGCGTTCTCTGCCTGGCCGCCGCCTATGGGCTGGCGATTAGCGGAACGGCCTGGTCCGGCGTCCGAACCATGGGAACGACCGTCGCCTTCGGACTTCTGGGAACCTTTCTTTTCTTCCGGGGACTACGTTTTCCCATGGAACTTGTCCTAAAGTCCGGAAGAAGAAAAGACCGCAGGCTCCATGTCTTCCACATGCGTCAGATTCAGGAGACGGTGATCCGCCGCTCGAATACCCTTGCCGTCTGTTCTCTGCTGATCCTTGCCGCCCTGTGCTGTTTCGGAGCCGGCGTGTCCATCTTCCGATATTACGGACAGTCGGAGCCTTATGTCCTGGCTTATACGTTTACCGGCATGGACAGCGAAAAGGACGCGGAGACGGTCCGGCAGACGCTGACCGCTTACGGTCTGGACGCGCCGTTCTCGGATCTGTTCGAGATGAGAATCGGCCATATCCGTACAACAGAGGATTATGAGCATGCGTTTCAGATGGAGCCGGTCATGTCCGCACTGCGGAATATGCCCCCTTCCGCCGATACGGAAGTACTGCTCAACAATCTCGGTTATGCAACTTACCCGTATCTGATCTCCCTCGACAGCTACAACCGGCTTCTGTCCGCTGCCGGTATGCCGGAACTTTCGCTGGAGCAGGGCGAAGCCGCCGTTTACATGGGCCGCGACTTTACGGCTCATGGACAGATCGAACTGCTTGACCGTATTCTGGAATCCGAACCGGAAGCGGTGCTGGACCAGGAGACGATCCGTCTGACCAGAACCATCCAGACAGTCAATCTGGTCGCAGACCGCTCCATCACCCTGTCCTTTGCACTGATCCTGCCGGATGACAGATTCGAATATTATACCCAGGGAACCTGCAGCATCTATCTCAACGGCGTCCTTGCAGAGGAAACAGAAGCACAGGCCGGCCTTCTGGCGGTCATCTCAGATCTGAACGATAAGTTCGACCGGACCGGCCTGTCTTATGAAAGCTATCTGCAGAATATGGGGCGGCAGCTCTTCTACATGGTAGCTGCCAGCTACATCACCCTTTATCTGGCGGTCATCTTTCTGCTCATCGCCAATACGGTCATCGGCGTACAGTTTCTCATGGGACAGCAGAAATCCGGCCGTCGATACAGAACATTAGTTCGACTCGGAGCCGCATATGAGACACTGTGCAGGTCCGCCGGGAAACAGATCCACTGGTATTTCGGCATTCCCGCCGTTGTCGCCGTATGTAGCAGCCTGTTCGGGGTCTGGTCTCTGCTGACCGGGATTCTGCCCTCCTCCGCCAGAAACGGCCGTTCTGAAATGCTGCTGATCTCTGCCGCTATGATTCTGGTGCTTTCTGTGATAGAATCGATCTATATCATGGCAGTGAAACGCGCCAGCGACCGTTATCTGCTGACGCTAATGGTACCGATGCGGGAAGAATAGCCCCCGGCTGACCATTTCCATTGTAAAAAGGGAAGGAGAACTGTATGAAACAGATTGCCGTTGTAGAAGATGAGATTTTTATGCGGGAAGAATTATCCGACATTCTGCAAAAGGCCGGTTACCGCGTTCTGGAAATCACGGAATTTCATCAGGCGGCCGATCAGCTTCTTGCGCTCTCTCCCGACCTGGTCCTGCTGGATCTGAACCTGCCCCAGACGGGCGGATTTCCGATCTGCCGGGAGATCAAGCAGAAAAGCGCCATCCCTGTGCTTGTGCTCACCTCCCGGGACCAGATGCGGGACGAACTGCACGCTCTGGAGCTTGGGGCGGACGAATACCTGACAAAACCATGCCGGAAGGAACGTCTGCTCGCCCGGGTGGCCAATGTACTGAAACGCTACGAGGGCCGGCCCAATCTGCTGGAAGGCCCCGGGTTCCTGCTGGACCGGCAGACCTACACCCTGTACATCCATAACCGCTCCGTAGTCCTTCCCAAAAATCAGGGAAAGCTTCTGGAAGTATTCGTCAATCACGGCGGCGAAACCGTCTCCAGGGACGCGCTCTGCCTCGCCCTCTGGGAAACTACGGAGTTTATTGACGAAAACGCCCTTCAGGTCAATCTGACCCGATTGAAAAAGAACATGGCAAAACTCGGAATGCCGCAGCAGATCGTCCCGGTCCGCGGAATCGGCTACCGGCTTCTGCCGGAAGGAGGCTCCTTATGAAACAATGGCCCAACACGCTCCTGCAGTATGTGCCGTGGCTGCTTCTGCTGCTTGGAGCCGATGCATTTGCAGCGCTGCTTCTGTGGATCGCGGATGTACAGGCATTTTACTCCCTTGCTTCCGTGATCCTGCTGGCCACACTCCTGTTTTTCTCCGCCGTATGCATGGTGCTGATCCGCCGGGAGCAGAAAAGAACGCAGGCGTTCTCCGATTTTCTTCACAATCCGGATCTGTGCAGCGAAGAAACCCTGCTTCACACCGTCAGCCCGTCGCACCGTGCGTCGATCCGGCTGCTGGGCAGGATTCTGCGCGGCATGCAGGACGACTATGCCCGTCTTCAGACGCAGATCGGCGACCAGGAAGAATATGTGGAGGCGTGGGCGCATGAAGCAAAGACCCCGCTTTCTCTGCTGACTCTGCTTCTGGACAACCGCCGGGATGAACTGTCCGACGATCTGAGTTTTAAACTGGACCATATCCGGAACCGCCTGCAGGAATCCGTGGATCAGATGCTGTTCTACGCACGGCTGAAGGGGGTTCGGAAGGATTACCTGTTTGAACATCTATCGGTCCGCGCCTGTCTGGACGAGGTACTGGACGATTACCGTCCGCTGCTTCAGGAAAAGCAGTTCCGGGTCCGGCTCGAGCTGTCCGATCACATGGCCTATTCGGACCGGAGAGGGCTGCGCTTCCTTCTGGGACAGATCATCAGCAACTCCGTCAAATACTGCAGCCGGGAACCGGAACTGCACATTTTCTCTCTCCGGCAGGACGACCGCTTCCTCCTCTGTATCCGGGACAACGGCATCGGCGTGCGAAGCTGCGACCTTCCATGGATCTTTGAAAAGGGATTTACCGGCGATTCCGGTGAAGGGAGAAAAAAAGCCACCGGAATGGGCCTGTATCTCGCAGACGAAATGGCCAGAGAACTGAACCTGACGCTGGAAGCCCGCTCCCGGTGGGGAGAAGGCTTCGAGATACGGATTTCTTTTCCGGTGGTTTTATAAATCTGTTTCCTGTCAAACGTTCGGAAAAACGCTTAATATCTCTTAATCTTCTTCGACGGCGTCTTGGGAAACTCGGTCTCCCGCACCTTCAGACGATAGATCTTCTTATAGGCCGGAGCGTTTTTGTTCCAGTCGTCGATAAGCTCCTGCAGCGCGGCGCGTACATCCTGCACGCCTTTTTTCTCCACATACTCCGCATCCGGGAAGATCTCCGCCTCGATGACGCCCTCGCTTTCGCGAACCAGCACTTCCTGAATAATCGGAGCCTCGGACAGACGGTTCTCCAGCTCCTCCGGAGAGACATTCTCGCCGTTTTTCGTGATGATCAGGTTCTTTTTTCTTCCGGTCAGATAGACAAATCCCTCTTCGTCCACATAGCCCAGGTCGCCGGTCCGGAGCCATCCGTCCACCAGCGTCTCTTCCGTCTCCTTCGGCATCTGGTAGTATCCCTGCATGACGCTGCTGCCCCGGACCCACAGCTCCTCATCTACGACCTTCGCCTCGCAGTTGGGCATAAGCTGTCCCACGGAGCCTTTGCGGATGTTCCAGCTTACGGTGGTGCTGATGACCGGCGCACACTCGGTCATGCCGTATCCCTGCAGAATCGTAATTCCGTATTTCCCAAACAGGTCCAGCATGGCGGGCGGCATATACGCGCCTCCGCTGCAGATCGTATGGAACTGCTCTCCGAACACCTCCCGCTTCACGATTTCCGGCGGCAGCGCTGCCGCTTCCTGAAGCTTCTTCGCCATAGTCTCGATCATCAGCGGCACCATCAGGATCACATTGGGCCTGAAGAGCTTGATGTTCTTCGCCATGCGGATCAGAGAATCGTTGATGCAGATGATGCTGCCAAGGGACAGCCCTTTCAGGATGTCCATGCTGAGGCAGTACGCGTGATGGACGGGCAGCACGGACAAAAGCACCGTCCGCTCCGGAAATTTCATATCCAGGCAGGTGGCGTTCTCCGCCAGATTCCGGTGGGTCAGCATGACGCCCTTGCTCTTTCCGGTCGTTCCCGAGGTAAACATGATGGTCGCCAGATCCTCCGGCTTCGGCTCATACGAACACGCCCCTTCATGGGTTTTCAGAAGCTGCCCAAAAGACAGCGCCTCCCCGTCTTTTGCCGTCTTCTGCATGGAAATGACGGATTTCAGCTTCGGGCATTTTGCCTTCGCCGCCAGCATCACATCTTTGCGGATCTCGTCCACCACCAGCACGGCGGCGTCCGACCGGTCGATGAGCTCACACATCTCTTCCAGCGGAAGGGACACATCCAGGGGTACGCACACGTTCCCGCTGTTCACGGTTCCCAGATACGTCACCAGCCAGGGATAGGACGTCATACCGGTCAGCGCCACATGACCGCTCTGTACGCTCAGCGCCTCCAGCACTCTGGAAAAGCTTTCGCTGTCCCGTTTCAGGTCCGTATAGGACTTTGCCTCGATGGCATCCTTTCCGATCTTATAGCGGATGGCATCCTCCGTGCCGTAGTTCTGTTCCGCCTGTACCAGTATCTCACGAATCGTACTTATCGTCATCTCTTCACCTCATCTATTCTGCTGACAGCTTTTCCAGATAGTCCACAGCCTCCTGCACCGTACGGATCTCCGACGCTTCCTGCTGATCGATCTCCACATCGAACTCGTCTTCCAGTTCGCCGAGCATGCTCATAAAGTCAAAGGAGGTAAATCCCAGGTCCTCCATAAAACGGGATTCCGGATGCACATCCCCCGGCTCCACTTCCACATAATTACAAATGATTTCCGCTAATTTCTCAAGCATTTTTCTTCTCCTCTTAAACTATCATGAAAATTTCCCGCGTTCCGTATTCCATGTCCGGAAATTCCGGGGCTTCCGACACCGGAAACGGATCTGCCGCACTAAACCAGTTTGATAATATCCCCCACGCTCAGGTTCGGATTTTCCACGCCCTTGAACATAATCTTACACAGGTAATAGTACAGGTATTCCAGCTTCTCTCTGGATACCGCCTTAACCTGATGTTCAAAGTTGAAGTCCAGTCCGTTGTCATCCGGCCGGTGCATAACCGTCAGATACATGGCCTGAGTGGTTGCTCCGTTGGGATACCACTTCGTCTTATACTTGATATCTCCAAGCTTCTCCAAGCCCTTCTCCTTCAAGGTCATCGGCTGATAGGTCAGCGCCATGGGCTCATACGTCTGTCCGTTCGGATGGGGATATTTCCGTCCTCTGTATGCAAAATACGCCACCGGATCAAAATTCGCATGCCGGAAATATTCATTCTGCAGATCGCGGATCTCATGAATCCCCTGAAGGAATGTCTTATCCTCTGAAATAATGGTCCGGAACGGGAAGGAATGGATCCTGGTACCGCCGGATTTCTTCTCTTTCAAAGTCGCTCTTCTGGCAATGGCCGTGTTGATGGACACGTCGTCGTTTCCGTTCATCTTCTGGAAATAGGTCCTGAGTCCCATGAGCAGCAGGCATACCAGCGACACATGATATTTCTCGCAGAAATCCATCAGACGCTTCGTCGGCTCCTCTTCCAGATGGAAGATATCCAGCGCGGAATCCACGGAATCCGATACGTTAATGGCCGCTCTGGCATTGGGATCGCCGCTTCGCTCCCGCTCTTCCTCCAGCGCCCTGGTACCGTCAACCCCATTATAAATCGGTTCCGGCATGCTGTCGATAAGATTCTGGAAATACGCCTCGTCCCGTTCCTTCGCTTTGCTTCCCGCCTCATAGGCCAGATCCTTCTGCAGCTGCTCGATATAGGACGCCATATCCTTCGGATAGTCTACTCCCTCATACATGGTATTGCAGTACAGTTCGATCACGTCCCGCAGGAAACAGATCAGCGACTGGGCGTCCATAATCCGGTGATCCACCAGCAGATACACGCCCTGGAAACCGTCCGGCATCTTGATCATGACAATCCGGCTCATGGGAGAATCCTGGGGCTTGAAAGGCACTGCCGTCCACTCCGTCATGATTTTCTCCGCCTCTTCCATGGTGCCGGCGGTAAAATCCATAAACTCCACATCCGGACGGCCTTCCTCTGTGTTCACCACATACTGGTACCAGGTTCCCTCCTTGTCCGCCGCGAAACGGACACGCAGGCACTCGCACCGCTCGTATGCCTTGCAGATGGAGGCTTTCAGCACCTCCCAATCAAGCTCCGCCTCGATGGTCAGGCTGGTACCCACATTGAGCACTTCCTTTTTCGGACAGAAATTCTGGTAAAAAAAGTGGAACTTCTGTGCAGCAGTCAGCGGATATACCGGATATCCTTTTCTTTTCTTCATCATTTTTTCATCAAACCTCCAATAAACTCGTCCAGCGCCTGCTCGTAAGCTTCCATATCCTTATAATAGCTCTCCGCATGAGCCGCGCCTTCCACAATCAGCATCTTCTTTTCCGACGCCACATTTTCATAGATCTTTTCACACATGCTGCAGGGCACGAACGTATCCGCGCTTCCATGGATCAGAAGAATCGGCACCTCCGCCTTTCTGACCTCTCTGACAGAATTGCACTCGTCCAGCCCGTAGCCTGCCTTTTTCTTATTTACCAGACTGGCAATCTGGATCATGGGAAATGCCGGCAGATGGTACATGGAATGGAGCACATGGGTAAATACCTCTTTGGCGGACGTAAATCCGCAGTCCGATACGATCCCCTTCACCTGCCCGGGCAGTTCCAGCCCGCTGGCCATCAGTACGGTAGCGCCTCCCATGGACGTTCCGTGCAGCAGGATCTCCATATCCTCCCCGCATCTGCCGACCAGCCATTCGATCCATCCAAGGGCGTCCATCCGATCCAGGCATCCAAAACCGATATACTCCCCTTCGCTGTCTCCGTGAGACCGTTCGTCCACCAGAAGCATGGAAAATCCCCGCTTCATATAGTAATCCGAAAGTCCGATATAATCGCTCATCCCCTGGCTGGTATAGCCGTGAAAACAAATGACGGTCTTTTTCTGATCTCCTGCCGGAAACCAGGTGGCGTGCAGCTTCAGTCCGTCGTCGGACAGACGGTATACGTCCTCATGGGGCTGCGCCATCATATGCTCTTTTCTCTTTTCGATCAGCGGCAGATACTGGTTCCAGTCCGTCCCGGCCATCTTCATGGTACGTTCCTTCTTCGCGTTGCCGCGCTTCATGGTCCTGCGGTAAAAATAAGCCGATCCGCCTGCTTCCGCCACGGTCAGAAGCCCGAGAAATATGGCTATGGCTCCCGCTTTTTTCTTCATATCTGTTCCTTCTTTCTCTGTCTCTTTTTACATTCAGGCCCTGCTGCGGTCCGCCAGTTCCTTAAAACGCAGCGCCTTGTCAATGTTTCCTTCCACTTTCAGTTTCTGGACCGTAAACGCCAGGACCGGATCCAGTTTACCGTCCGCCAGATCCCGAAGCGTCTGCGCGCTGCAGATAAACAGGGCGTCCCGGTCAAAATATTCATAGGGTTCCACAAACAGCTTTCCGTCTTTCACTTCCACATAAAAGATACCGGACGCCTCTCCTGTAATGTTGAACTGATAGGCCAGATGCTCCGTAATGTCACTCACATCCGCTTCCATAAATCTTCCTTTTATCTCTGCGAAAAAATCCGCATATGTCATCTTCTCACCCTCCGCAATGTCGCATTTTGTCTTTTTCGACCGTCGGTCGATTTGATTCCCCTGTACTTTAACATCTTTTCGACCGCTGGTCAACTATATTTTGTCCAAAAATACAGACAGGAAAAAGAAGTTCTCCGTGAAATATGCAAAAAACGCCTGCCGCTTCTGCATTTGAAAGCCGGTCTCTGAAAAAAGATTGTACAGACCGTTTGATTTGTGTATAATGGGATGAAACAGAAAGGTGGTTCCTTTATGCCAAATGACACGAAATATACAAAGATCCTGGACGCGCTCCAGACGCTGCTGGAAGCAAAAGACATACGGAATATCTCGGTCAATGAGATCGCCCGTGCGGCAGATATGGGAAAAGGGAGCCTCTATTATTATTTTCCCTCCAAGGAGGCTATCCTGGAGGCTCTGGTGGAACGGGATTATGCGCAGCCGCTTCACACTGCCAAAAATCTGGCTTCCAGAACCGACATTCCGCCCTTCACCCGCATGGCCATGATCTTTCAGGCATGCCGCAACTCTTCTGCGCAGTTCCGCGCCCGCAGAAACACACCCGCATCCGCCAGCGCTCCGGAACAGGCGTTTATCCACCAGAAGTATCTGACCTATTTGATTATGGAACTGAAGCCGGTATTGACGGATATCATCCGGCAGGGCATCGACACCGGAGAGATCCATTTTGACCGCCCCGCCGCTCTGGCGGAGATCGTGCTCGTTGTCCTGGCCGTCAAACTGGACAACGCCCTGGTGCCTTCCACCCCGGAAGAGACCGAAGACACGATTCTTGGCCTTATTTCACTTCTGGAAAAGGGAACGGAAAATCCGGCAGGCTCCTTAAATTTTCTTCGGGCTATTTAAATACGCGGACTGCTGCGGCGGCTTCAAAGGCTTCCCGGTCTGTGCTTCTTCAGTTCAGCAGCCTTTTCAGCAGATATTCCCGGCTGTTGATGAACATCTCCGTCACCTGATAGCTGTCGGTTTCCTCATAACTGCACCGGTGTACCGGGCCGTCGTCAAAGGTCCAGATCTCTGCGTCCGGAATGCCCAGAAGGATCGGCGAATGCGTGACGATGAAGAACTGCGATTCCTGCCTGGCACATTCCCAGATCTCCATCAGAAGCGTCAGCTGCCGCTGGGGAGACAGCGCCGCTTCCGGCTCATCCAGCAGATACAGGCCGTTGGGCCTTAAATGTCTCTGGGCGATGGCGAGAAAGCTTTCCCCGTGGGACTTTTCATGATACCGCTCCGACGGATGGCGCTCATCTGCGTAATCCATCTCCATGGTTGCTACATTGTAGAAACTCTCCGCCCGGAGAAAATATCCCCATCCGGGTTTATGAATCCCTCTGATAACCCGAAGCGCGTCATAGAGTTCTGAATGGGAATCATAGGTGGAAAACCGGTAGTTTTTCGTCCCGCCTTCCGGATTGAATCCTTCCGCTATGGCGATGGCCTCCAGAAGCGTGGACTTTCCGCTCCCGTTCTCCCCCACGAAAAAAGTAATGGGACTTTTGAATACCATCTGCTCCATCCCCCGGATGGCCTCAATGTCTCTTAGATAACTGTCCCGGCCGATCCGGTCCCAGTTGATGGATATGCTCTGAATAAACTGACTGTTCATGCTGCGCCTCGTTTTCATGGAATTTTACATAGTTTCTCTGCGTGTTACAGGCTGGTTTTCTTAACATGTTGGATCATTTTCTCTACGTCCGGGGACATATTAAGAGGAAGCAGCGATACTTCCGGGTGCTGATTCTGAAAAACAACAAATATTTCATGAGCAAATCCCTGTCCGATCTCATCGATTCCTTCAAAATCCAGCTCCACTTCTTTAAATACCTTTCCATCTGAAAAAACCATAAATTCGTCCAGAACCCGGGAAGTGAAAAAATACCTTCTCCGGAATGATTCTTTCTGTCCGTTGTCAGTTTTCCCTTAAAAAGCCCATTTATTGCGTCATCCAGCGTTTCAAATAAGTTTTTTAACCATAACACTTTTAAAGGAATATGTAAAGTTAAAACTTTTCTTTCCGCAAAAACCGCCGATATATTATAAATAGAAGTTCACAGATTTTTCACACATTCCCTGAAAGCAAAGGAGGGATATCATGAAAGTTACGTCCACCAACTGGCAGATGAATGCCGGTACCGCCTATAGATCCATGAATTGGAAGAATGATTCTGCAAAACCCGCAGAATCATCAAAGCTTCCGGATACCGATACGCTCGACCGTACAGAGGAAGCCCTTGACCGCCTGAAGTCCGGCGACCAGGATTCCAATTCCCGGATGAAAGCCTCCGCCCCCAAGGATTCGGTAGGACAGCTTGCGGCAGAGCTGGCACGGGCAGAGACAAGGCTCGACGTTCAGCAGGTCATGTCCAAGGCCATGAAGGCGCTGGCCAATCTGAAGATGTCTGCCTATGCCTGCGAAGGAAAAGACGCCAAAAAGGCCCGCCAGATGATTAAGCGGATGGAAAAACTGATCAAACGTATTCAGAAAAAACTGAAACATCTGAACAAGGAAGAACAGATGGAAAACGAACAGAAGCGGGCGGAAACCCAGCAGAAAGAACAGAAAGCGAAACAAATCCGCGAAGAACTGCGCGGAAGACGGAGAAAACGCCGCCGGGATGAACGGGAATATGCCATGAAAGAACTGAATGAAGACAATAAGGAAGCAGCCGGCGAGCTGACGTCCTCCATGATGAACGCGCTGGAAGCCGCTTCCGGATCTTTGGATTCTTTTACAGGCACAGAGGGAGTGGATCTTTCTTCTGGTATGGCCGACATGGGTTCCATCGACCTCACGGTCTGAGAAAAGCGAGGTCCCTGTCATGAACCGTTTAAAAAACCCGTCTCTTCTTTTGATTCCCGGTATCGCCGCCTGCGCGGCAGTTATGATCGGAAGTCTCTGTTTTCTGTATCATCCGGTTACCGCGGAAGAAATACACCAGTTTGCCGCCGCCGCAGAAAGCCGTCTTCTGGAACAGGTATCGTCTCTTCCGGAAGCTGTTTCTTCTCTTTTGGAGCGCTTTGACGCCTCCGCATCCACAGATGCCCTGCCTGTTGCCGCCGCAAAAGAAGAAGATCCGCCCTATATCCAGTCCTCCGGAGAGCAGGGCAGCATCTCCCGTCTGGGTCCGGAAGGTGCCGAAGACTCCGATCAGACATACCTGTACATGCTGGATACCGGCTGCGGACCCATGGTTTATTTCAATCAGACCGACAGCCGCTGGTCCGATTTTCTGTACGGCGGTAATGACCCTATGGAAAAGTACGGCTGCGGACCGTCTGCAGTGGCCATGGTCATCAACAGCTTCAGTGACTATGCGGTGAATCCCACCGACCTGGCTGTGTGGGCTTCGGACAACGGATATTATGCGCTCCATGGAGGCTCCTACCACAGCCTGATTCCTGACGCGCTGGAAGCCTACGGGCTCCATGCGGAAAGCGTCACGGACCGTTCTTTCGAACACGTATCGGAACTGCTCTCCTCCGGCCATATTCTCGTAGCCCTTATGGGACGGGGATCTTTGACGGAGAATGGGCATTTTGTCCTGTTTACAAAACTTCTGGACAACGGCAGCATCACCATCGCCGATCCGGCAGATTACGAAAACTGTACCATGGAGTGGGATTTGGAGCAGCTTCTGTCCGAACTGAAAAAAAGCTACGACAGCGGCGGCCCCCTCTGGGCCGTGCAGCCATAGCTTTCCCGATAAAAAAACGGCATAAGAAAAGCGGCGGAACCCCCGCCGCTTTTGTCCGTCTTAACCAATCGTATTCAGAAGCATCCCAACGGAATAATAATTGGTCAGATTGTAGGCTCCGCTCTTTGCAAAGTTCGCAAAGGACGTAAACGAATCCGTCATCACCGACTTATTGGAAGAAGCTTTTGCCGTACTGGAAGAAGAAGTGCTGTCTTTCTTTGCAGTCTCTTCGCTGGCGTTGGTGCTGTTCGTTCCAAGGATCCGATCCACCGGCGAATCCAGAATTCTGGTCGCCTTGGTTCCCACGCGCTCTGCGATGCCGTACTGTCCGCCCACGGTCTCCTTCACAAAATCATAACTCTGCTCCAGGGACTCCGTCAGTTTCTTCTCATCCACAGACAGGTAGCCGTCCTTATCCTTGCTCAGGCCAAACGTCTGCAGCGCCTTGTCCGTCAACGTGTAGCTCATAAAGCTGTTCATGTCACTCTCTGCCGTAGCAGTCGCGCCATTGTTGTTTTTCAGGAAAGAAACCGTGCTGTTGTAGTCATCCACGAACGTCTTGATTGCAGAAACCATGTTTCCAAAAGCCTTCTCCACGGAATCCTGTGCGGACTTGATCGCATTCGCGTCGCCGCTCTTTCCCGCTTCCTCTGCCTTTGCAAGCGCCTGCTCGTATTTTGAGAATACGTTGTCCTTCTCGTAAACCTGAAGCTTGGAGGCCGAATCTTCCAGATCCGTAAGTGCCAGCTGATAGCTTCTCAGATACGCGGAAGAACTGGACGCCGTGCCATACTTGTTCGTAACCGAACTGGTCGTGCTGCTGGTCGTGCCGGATGTACTGGAAGTACTGCCCGTAGACGTATACTTGTCTTTCAGCTCATCCGCTTTCTCATTCGCACCGTTGACCCAGGACTCATAGTCCAAACCATTGTTGTAACCCGTATTATAGCCGTATCCATAGCCATAATCCGTACCGATACCGCCGATTCCACTTGCTGCCATATTATATCTCTCCTTTCTGGTATCATGATACCTTTTTCAGCAGAAATCCGAAGATCTCTGCCCTTTGTTGTAAAAGGATTTCTCCTGATGCAACCTTATGTCAAATACATCAGTACTCTTTTCATTCTATATATCGTCTGTTTTTTTGTAAAAATAAGTATATTTTCCAAAACCTGCCGATTGGCATCTACAGACAGGCTGTCAGGCGCTCCTTCGCCGGTCCGTAGCCCGCTTCCGCCGCCTGACGATAATACCGGACCGCCAGTTCCGTCTGTCCGGACACCTCATACCATGCACCCAGGTTGTACGCCGCCTTAAAGGAACCGGTCCCGACCACACCGCCAAGTTCCGGACGCTCCCCCAGTTCCAGGCATCTCCTGTAGCACTGTTCTATGCGCGGAAGCAGTCCCATATAACGCGGTACATCCGACAACACCCGCTTCATATAAAACAGGCCGCATACAAAACAGAAATCCGACCATCCGCCCAACGACGGTTCTTCCTTCTCGATCACCGCCGCCGCTTCCTCCAGACATTCCTCTGTCCCAACATCCAGCAGCGTATAAAGATACAGTACCACGCCTCCCGGCCGGTATCCGTCCTCCCTGTCCGACCATCGGTAAAATCCGCGGAAATACGGCAGGCTTTCCTCCTGACGCTTCAGGTTTCTCAGGGTTGACGCCAGCTGAAACTGATAGTACGCATCCTCCGGATGCTCCTGTGTCTCCCGGAGCAGGTAAGGCAGGTTTCTCTCCCCTTTGTCCACATACAGATAGCCGTCGTGGTCCGCTTCCAGCGGGACCTCATAACAGGGATAATCTCCCGACGGCTGTTCATGGATCCTCCCCTCATAACGGACTCCCCGGGGAAGCAGACGCGGAAGGAGGGAAGAACTGACGCTGACGCCGTCTTCCTCCCGGAAGGAATCATACCTCATCATGCCCCCCAGCCACGTTCCCTTTCTTCCGGACAGGCTCCGCTCCAGATCTTCGCGCCTGCAGGACCTCACATATTCATCCGCATCCAGCACCAGATTCCAGTCCCCGTCCGAATGCTCCAGCGCAAAATTTTTGGCCGCAGAAAAATCATCGATCCACGAAAAAGAAAAGACTTCCGCCCCCATCTCCCTGGCAATGGGGATGCTCGCGTCCTTTGAACCGGTGTCCACGATAATCATCCGGTCCACCAGCGGCTTCGCCGCTTCCAGACACCGTCTGAGTGAACGTTCTTCATTTTTCATGATCATCACAAGATTTATCTTCATAATAAAAACTCGTCTTCTGCGCCTTCCGTCTTCTTTTTCTTATCCAGGCGTTTCTGGATCTGATTCATATAGACAAAACTCCGGATGTCCGCTTCCGTGTCCGGTGAAAGGCCGATGAATCTGCAGCCGTAGCCATAGCCATAGCCGCCGCCCATCTCCTTGATCCGGACCACCTTGACATCCACAATACGTTTCTCATGTTTAAACGTATAGATAAAGGAAAATTTCTGCTCCATATCCAGCTTATGCGCCGTTATCACATACATTCCGCCCGCGCTGATGTCCTGAATCGTTCCTGTGAAATATTTCCCGTCCGACCGTACAAACTCCAGAGATATATGTACATCCACCCGCAGGTCCTTCTGCCTCTGCAGCACTTCATAGATCTTGAGAATGGTGCAGTCCGCCATCCAGGGCTCTGCCGTCTCAAAATAGGCCGGGTTCTTTTTCAGAATCACCTCACACAGACACCGCACTCTTCCGTGCTGCCTGTCATAAAAATCCACGATCGTCTTCAGCCTTGCGTTGCGGAGCCGGGGACTGAGAAAAAAAAGCCGCAGCACATTCTCCTTTACCTCCTCCACTCTGGCTCTGGACAACGGCTTTTTGTCCGTCCCATACACCAGACAGCTGTCACAGTCTGTCAGTTTCATTCTGCACCCTCCTTTTGTTTTCCTGAAACAAACGCCGCGGTCCTCTCAGTATCACATACCTGCCGCGGCGCTGTCACTCATATGGTGATTGATCCTACCTGACTGCCTGCGTCCATCATCATCCGAAGGCGGAGCAGCTCGATCATATTATAATAAGTATCCTGGTCAATATCCGATGAGTCCTCTTCCTCTCTCTGCAGCGCAATTCCGAACAGCATGTTCATTAAGTTTGCAGTAGATCCATAGATGGAAGACATCCCATACAGGCTCCCTGTCCCCGTTAATGCCGAGGTTCCGTAACCGTTTGCCAGGCCGGCAAGAGCCGAGGTCCCGTAAAGCCCGTCTGTACCTGACTGGGAAGACCCAAACAGGCTTCCCAGGCCGGAAGCTCCGTACAGATTTCCATATCCTGACAGGGAAGAAGCGTTTTCGGGCACACTGCCTGCATAAAGCTCTTCTCCGTTCATATAAGAAGTTACCTTTTTCACATAGTTCTGCGTCTCCGCATAGGGCGGAATTCCGCCGTATTTTGCCACGCTGCCCGGCCCTGCGTTGTATGCCGCCAGCGCCAGACTCACATTGCCGTCATACCGGTCCAGATTGCTCTTTAAGTACTTTGCCCCTCCCAGAATATTCTGCCTTGCATCATACGGGTCCGTAACGCCCATGGCACTGGCGGTTCCCGGCATCAGCTGCATGACTCCGATGGCGCCTGCGCAGGAGACCGCCGACGGGTTAAAATTCGACTCTGCTTTCGCCACCGCCTTCAAAAGCGCCAACGGAACGTCGTATGCCGCCGCCGCTTCTTCAAAAATCGCATCCAGACTGACTGTCCCGCTCCCAGACGCTGCTTCCGACATGGCGTTCTTAAAACCGGTTCCGTCACTCTTCTGTTCCTTGTATTTCTGTTCCGCCCTGGCAGCCGCCTCATAAAGGCCGACTGCAGATGTCTCAAATCCCATACGCGCTCCCTCTCCTTATCTTCCTTCCAGCAGGTCCTTCAGACTCTGCGCTTCCGGTTCCAGATCCGCCAGCTCCGGCTCCTCCAGAATCTCTTCTTCCTCCAATGCGGACGCTGTTTCCTTCTCCGGCACATAACCCAGAAAATACAGATAAATACCGACAATCGCCTGATACAGCTCCGGCGGAATCTCCGCTCCCAGCTGAAGCTGCGTCAGCAGTGTCGCCAGAGAATCGTCTTCATAGACCGGGACTCCCGCCGCCATGGCCGTCTCCGTGATCCGTTCCGCCATATATCCCATGCCCGAAGCGACAATGACCGGCGCATTGTCCTTATCCGGACTGTATTTTAAAGCCACGGCCTTCTGCCGCATCAGCTCATCAAATTCTGACATTGATCGTCGTCTCCTTCTCCCGTATTTCCGGAAATACCTCCGTCACCTTTCGGTCCCTCACGCGGCCATATATGGAAATCTGCCCGGGACGAATCCCGTTCTTCTTCAGAATGTCCGTCACATCCGTCTGGATCTTTTTATTCTGCTTTGTCAAGTGCGTCGGTACGAAAAGCTGCATCTGCGATTCCCGATCCTGCAGCGTCATAACCAGTTCAAATTTGCCAAGGCTCTGTATGTCAAATTTCAGGAACAGCTTGATCTTCCTGCCCTCGTCCTCGCTTTTTCTCCTGGCGTCCGGATCGACCCACATCTCCGACACCACATTGTTGTCCTCATACTGGAACGGAATCATAAAATGCAGAAGCGGCATATAGACGCTCTCATTCATAAGCATGCCGTTCATGATCGTATAAAACTGCTGCACATTCTCCAGGCCTGCCTGCCCGTTGGCTCCCCGCAGCAGCAGGTTCGCCAGGCTGTCCGCAAACTGCGCCATCGCAGGCTTCTGGGCTGCCGCCGCATCCGCCCCCATCTTCAGCAGATGTTCCAGGCTCGCCTGCTCATCGCCTTTAAAAAGGCGGGCAAAATCCCGATCCTCCAAAAGACGGGCAAACAGCTGCGAAAGCTTATCCCCGTCACCGTTCTCATAGCGGACCGCATTGAAGATAAACAGCATGGTCGCGTCACGGACCGCCCCGTAATCATGTGTTCTGGATATATAATTGGAAAGAAACGGGATCAGCCTTCCATTCAGAACGCCTGCATTGGCCGCCGTATCGCCGTTCGCCGCGCCCCAGTTCATGGCATCCGCCAGCTCACGGAACTCCTCCCGGTAGGAACGGAGCATCAGCTGCTCGATATCATCCGTCAAAGACCGCATCTGCTGCAGCAGGTGCGCTCCGGACGCATAATTATTGTATTCTCTTAAAAAAGCCAGCGCAGCATCTTTAAAGCTGTCCGACGGGTGCTGCATCAGCAGAGAACGGAGTTTATTGAAGAAATCTCCGCTGAACCTGGCCTGCAGCTCCTGCTGTCCCTGCAGAAACTGCAGCAGATCCTCCGGCGAATCCATCCGCATAGACATAAGGAACTGATCCACCAGGGCTCCGATCTCCGCAGACCCTTCTCCCTGAAATACCGACGCATCTGCAAAAAACAGGCTTTCAATGGCGCCTGCCAGATCTCCGCTCTCACCAAGCCCTTTGATAAACGCGCCGTAATTGCTTTCATAGTTGATCACGTTGAACAGATCGTTCTGTGTTGTATTCCCTGTCTGTTCTCCGTCCCTGCCGTCCGGACGTACCACACGGGTCGGGTCCACCTGATTGCGGACATTCGCATGATCTCCGTATCGTGGGTCCATGGGACTGGGCATATTCCGATTATCCGTATTCAGGTTTGGATTTGTCACCTGTAATATGTTCGCCATATAGCCTCCAGCTTCTGTCTTTTAAAAATTCTGTCTCAGTCTATATACATCGACACGATTCATAATAAAATTAAGAGATCTGCTCATAATTCTGCATCTATTATACTCCCCTGCGCCCTCTACGGCAAGTAAAAATTCCGGTTTCCAGCGGCTTCCGACGGTTCTTTTCCAAAAAAGCGCGGATACTCATTACAGAAAATACGTAAAATGACTGCAGGTATCTTATTCTTTGTAAAAAAATGCCGATAAAGATATATAGAAGAGAATAACAAATATCCAGACCATGGACAGATGGATTGAGATGGATTGCCTGTACTTTATTTTTCAGAAAGGAGGCTTCTTATAAATGATGAAGATTAAATTTCAGACTTTAGATACTTCTTATCCTTCATCCGTCTCCAGGCAGCGCAGACGCGCTCCCCAGACAGAAAAAACGAGGGAAAATTACGGAAATTATGATACGGTCATGATCAATGGTCCCCGCATCAATCAGGAAGAGGACAACAGTTTTGCCCGTATGCTGGCGCGCAGTGCCGCTTCCCAGCTCTCCGCAGGCGCGAGTCCTGAACGGGTTCAGGAACTTGGCCGTCAGGTAGCGGACGGAACCTATCAGCCGGATGCCCAGAAAATCGCCGGGCGCCTGCTGGGTTTAAACTAAACCACATATCCACATACAGAAAACCGGCTGTCGACGGTTTTTTCTGTATGTAACAACAGCAGAAGGGAGCCCGTTTACGATTTATGAGCCAGACGATACACGATCCATTAAAAAATTACATTACAGTCATCCAGGACCTGACCGCCGTGGCCGGCGATATCACCCATGTGGAAGAGATTAAGACGGCAGCAGCGGCTGACAAGCGTCATGAGCTTCTGGATGGATGCATCCAGGAAGAACAGGCCCTTCTTCTGAAACTGCGGGGACTGGAACAGCACCGGATCAGCCTTCAGAAAGATCTGGGCTGGGATACTCTGACGCTGCAGCAGATTCTGGACCGCTCTTCAGAAGAGGAACGGGAACTTCTCTCTCCCGTTTTTGCCCGGCTGGACCATTATCTGAGACGGCTGCAGCAGGCCCGGGAAGCCGCGGAGAAGATCCTGAAGGTACGCCTTCATGAACTGGAGGTTTTCTCTCAGATGGGCGCATCCTATGATAACAGCGGCAATGTCAACCCGCCCGGAAAACCGCAGGGGGGAGGACGGATTCGAAGCACCTATGTATAACATTCCGGCAGATCCCTGGAGCTGCCATCACATAAACTTAATCTTTGGAGGATAAACTATATGGTACGAGCAACTTTCGCCGGGTTTTCCACGGCGCTTTCCGCTATACAGGCCAACCAGAAACGGTTGGATGTGGTCGGCCACAACCTGGCCAATATGAATACGGTAGGCTATACAAGACAGCAGCTGGAAACATCCAGTATCAATTATCGGACTCCTGTCTCCAATTATATGAACGGTTCCGAGATCATCGTCGGTTTCGGCGTCAGTATGGACCGGGTCTCCCAGATCCGCGATCCCTATCTGGACGTCCAGTATCGGGCGCAGATACAGAAATCCGGATACACGGATGCCATGCAGACGGCTCTGGACAGCCTGGCGAAGATCTTTGATGAGTCGGATGCGGGCGTTGAAGGAATGCGCAAGGCACTTGACAACATCTACTCTTCGCTCCAGGCCATGCATGATTCGCCCAATGTCAAAGACCCAATCTTCGAAGCCGATGTCCGTACAAAGATGCAGGCACTGACGAATCTACTGAACGAGGCAGACCGTCAGATCACCGAAGCGGAACAGCTGGAGCGCCAGCGTCTGGACGGCACCGACACCTCGGAACGGGGCGCCGTGCAGGAAGTCAACGATATTCTCATGCAGATCGGTAATCTGAACCGCCAGATCAAGCAGAACCAGATTCTGGGCCAGCAGAGCCTGGAACTGATGGATGAACGGAATGTACTTCTGGATGAACTGTCCAGCTATATTCCGATTGAAGTCACCTATTATAAAGATCGGATGCATGACGGAGTCGCAGAGGGCACGCAAACCGCTCAGGATGCTCTTGCGGAGATGTATCATCTTGACAGCAACGGCAACCCCATCGCCAAAAAAGAATGGCCCGATGACCTGCGGGTTGAGATGACCTACTATGATGACGCCGGCAATATGCAGCGCATCACGCTGGTGGAAGGTACCGAAGGAAGCGGCAGACAGAACTACGGACAGTTCACACTGACTCCCGGCGTTGCCAATCCTCCTGATCCCACCAACTTCACGCTTACGATCCAGGGCAGCGAAAAAAATCTGGTTACCGGCAATGCTGCCAGCCTGGTACTTTCAGAAGCAAATATGGCAGCTTCCGGAAATAAAGGCACCCATCAGCTGACCGGAGGTTCCATACAGGCAAGTCTCGATATGCTGTGGAAAGACGGCTCTACTGCCGGAATCAACGATATCAGAGGTTATGAGTATTATCGGGATGAAATGAACAAAGTTGCCAAAGCCTTTTCTGATGTTATGAACGCGATCAACAATCATAACCATCCAAACGGCCCTGGACAGGATCTTCTTGTTGACAGAACCGGAGCAGGCGGAACGATTACCGCTGCCAACATCGGGATCAATCCTGACTGGGTAAGCGGCTCCGTCCATATTAATACCGGCAGCAACGGAGACAATCCAAACGATCCGATCCTGAACATGATGGAAGCGCTGAAATCCACCTGGCCTTATAATGGTACCAATCTGGGCTTTATTACGGCCGGACCCGATCTGAAAAACAACAACTTCGGGGACTATATGAATCATATTGCGACCACGCTGGGCAATGATTCCTACAACAATACCGTCGCTCTGAAGACCAATGTAACCGTACTGAACGGAATTCAGAATTCACGGGATTCCATGTCAGGGGTCAGCCTGAATGAGGAAGCATCCAATATGATGATGTTCCAGTCCGCCTACCAGGCAGCGTCCCGTCTTATGACTGCTCTGGACCAGGTACTGGATACGCTCATCAACAATACCGGAACCTGCGGACGATAATTATTCAAGAAAAATAAGGAGGTAACAACTATGGCTATGCGTGTAACAAACGCGTCTGTATATAGAAATTATACCAATTCCATGAACAATGTTCAGGCAAGGCTGAACAAAAGTTTCAATAAGATCAGCACTGGAAAAGCATATGAGACTGCAGCGGAAAGCCCCCTCTCCTACTACAAAGGCCAGAAGATTGACAGCCAGTATCAGGAAGTCCTTGGACAGCAGAAGCTTCTGACCACCGTAAAAAACCGTCTGGAGATGCAGGAAAAGGGCGCCTATGATATCCAGACCACCCTTGCGGAAGCGAAAAACAATGTGATCAACAAGGCGCTCACAGGAACCACCTCTGAGACGGCCATGGATACACTCCGGGATCATCTGCTTCAGCTGGAGCATAACATTGTCAACGACCTGCAGGCGCAGTATCAGGACTTTTATGTCTATGGAGGCAACGATTCCAGCACTCCGCCTTTCTCTCTCAGTGCGGACGGGATGACGCTTACCTACTCACATAAATTTCCCGGCGAAACACAGGCAACCGATTTTGTCATGGAACTGCAGGATGACGGTAAATTCAAACTGACATCAGGCGACGGCGACAAGCTGATTCAGGCCATGTCCGAGCAGGGCTACCTGGATCTGGGTTATGGTGATATCCGTGACCGCAGCACGCTGCTTGATTCCTTTACCGGCGGCATGAATCTGCTGACCGGCATTACCTCTGATGCGGTCAAAACAGGAAACGCGAACGGCACTTTGGATCTCGACACCATTATGGACGCACTCTCTGACGGTCCCCTTGGCCTGACGGCCCGGGGCGTACAGGCGATGGATAAATATCTGGATCCCAGCAACACTGCGTATGACCGCGCTGATCTGGATAATGATTTACGCCCGATCCTTCAGAAGATGACCGAGAGTGAGCACAAAACCAGTACGGTATACTCGGATCTTGGCAACAAATATCATCTCATTGAAAACCTGGAGACGAAGCTGAAGAACAGCCTCGATTCTCTGACCATACAGTACAAAGACGAAGTGGGAGCAGATCCCTATGAATCCATCTATGAGATGTTCAATAACCAGTATTCCTATAACGCAGCGCTTCAGGTAGGTTCTAATCTTATGGGTTCCTCGCTGTTTGATTTCATAAGATAAGATTTCTGAAGATCCGATTACTAAGAAAGGAGAATCTGTATGCAACAGTTGATAAAGATTACCTCCGTACCGATCCGAACCGCAAGCTACAGCCAGGGCGCAAGGCTGGTCAGTTCTGATTCCGTAGATATGGAGCGGCGAAAAGCGCTTGCCCGCCGAATGTCCTTTCAGCGCAGCGCCGGAAGAAACTTTATGCCCATGAAAGACATTGCCAAGATCAACCGGACCTTTTCCCGGCGTGCTTCAGCTGTTCCAAAAGGGCAGGATATCCCCAGACAGGAAACCGCGTTTCGTACTGCTCAGTCTTCTGTCCCGCAGATGAAGATGCCGGCTCCTTCCGAGGTGAACATTCCGGATATTCCGGTATCAGACGCTGCTTATACGGAAGCTGTAGCCGTCTCTGTCCCTTCCTCTGTGCCTTCGGGCGGTAATGTAGACATCTCCATGGAAAGCAGTTCTGCCTATACCGCAGAACTGGGTGCGTTGGAGATGCGGGTAGCCAGAGGCGATCTTACGTTTCTTCCGCCCATGGTAATGACGATTGTTACCCAATACCCGGAACTTCATTTTGAGTATCTGGGCGAATTTAATTATGTTCCTCCGCTTGATTCAGCCGGGAACAACATCAATCTATTCACATAGGAGTGTTGAACAAGATGACAATAGAGACTACTTATGGCACCATCGATTATGAAGAAGAAAATCTCATCATTTTCTCCGACGGACTGTTTGGTTTTCCGCATTTGAAGAGATACCTCTTCTTAAGCCTTGATGAAGAGGAAGATTCCATGCTTCTGATGGTCTCCGTGGATGAAAGCAAGGTCGGCTTTGTCCTGATTAATCCATTTGTGCTCTGTCCGGATTATGCTCCGCAGATGACGCCTCAGGAGCTTTCGTGCCTGGGGGCAAAGGAAATCGGTGAACTTGCCTGCTACTCTATCTGTGTCGTTAACTCCGATTACCTGAACAATACGGTGAATCTGAAATGCCCCATTATGGTAAATTCAGAGACGCGCCAGGGAATTCAGGTAATCCTGGAAAATCCTTCTTACGGATATCGACATGAATTCCGCAGCTTTTTGACAGAAACTGATTCTGCAGACCACCAGGACTGAGAGGGCTTGACCATGCTGATACTTCGACGAAAAAAAAATGAAAGTCTTCTGATTGGTGAAAATATCCGCATTACCGTCATAGAATGCGCCGGAGATGGTGTCCGTCTTGCCATAGACGCACCAAAACAAATCTCCATTCTCCGCGAGGAGCTGTCAGAAGCCGAACAAAGCAATAAAACTGCTCTGGCACCTGATTTTGATTCTGTTCTGGCTCTGCAGTCCCTTCTGAAGCAAAAGAGCCAGTCAGGGACAGAAGGATAAGCAGAATAAAAACCTCCGTAAATCCATTTCCCGGATTTCGGAGGTTTTCTTTTTCATTTTTTTAAAAGCCTGATCAACAGTCTCATATCTCTAAGCAGCCAGTATACCGGAAGCAGCACCGGTACCTTTTCCAGCAACGGATAAATGGATGCCATGTAACGATAATCCGGAAAAATCCACCGCATCATCTTTCTGACCTTTTCCCACTGTTCCCTGAACTTCGCCTTCAGAGTCTGAAATCGCTCTGATTTTTTCTCCCTGTTAAGCTCCTTTTGAATCTGCTTCTCAAGCTCCAGCGCCTGCCGGTCCGTCTCATGGTTGATCATTCCTCTCGTGATCAGGCGTTCTTCCAATATATCATATTCTGCTATGTTTTCCGGAAGCCCATCATAATATTCGTCCTTACGGTCGGAAAACCACATATAGGAGATTCTGAGAATCTTCTCCGCCAACTCCTCCACATGCAGCTCTGCAAGTCTTCTCTGTACCACATCCATACGGATATGTTCCCGAAGAACACTGTGATAAATCTGCAGTTCCAGCACATCACGCATGGTCAGCTCATCCGTCACATAACGATATACAGCCGCCGCCATACGGTAAATCAGTTCTCCTTCCACTGTAAATGCACGAATATACTTGTAATTTTCCCTCACGCAGGCGCTCTCCAGAAGTTTCTGCATACCCCTGGCATATTTTACCGTGCGAAAAGGAAGCTTATAATACATGACGATCGCCAGTCCGGACTCCCGATGAAAATGCTCTCCTGCCCCTTCGTAAACCTGATCCACCTCATAGCCCAGATCAATCAGATACCCTCTGACCAGATCATAGCTTTTGGCGTCCATATACAGCCTGAGCGGGTCTGTATCTGCGGCTTCCGGGATCTGATAGAAATCACGCAGAACTTCCGACGTGAGCACGATGCAGGAGATACTGCGCTTATCCAGCCAGGTCAATACTTCTTTGACAGACTCTTTATAATTTTCACCAAAGAGCAGCGACTCCTGATACCGTTCAAAAAATCGTTCTTTCCATTTATCCGGCACAGAATCACTGTTTCCCAGAATCCCAAGATAGACAATATTGGCAACCTTATGATAATCCGCAATCCGATATATACGCTCCCAGTCCAGACGGCTGGGAGCCATGCGCAAAGTACTCTGGCGGATGATCGAAGATATGATCCCCTCCAGAGCACGTCCATCATTCAATAACTGATTCATAAACCCGGCATCCCCTTACCTGGCCGCAGCCTCATAATACGACTTCTCTCCTGTCACTTTCCGGTTCAGCCGCTCATCAACGATGCGCAGCTGATCGATCACATCCTGTGTCTTTCTCCTGATCTCATATACTTTCTTTTCCTCCGGGCTTTCTCCCGCATGCTCAGAAAGTTCAGAAGTAATCAGCCGGCGTATCTTCTGCACCGTCTCAGGACTGCTGTGTCTGCACATCTGCCAGATCTCACCGGTACAGTCATCAAACCTGGCCATCTCCTCCGCACGCATCCCCAGGATCATCGTGACAGACACCTCGTCATTGCGCGACAATGCATCCGCCAGCTCGTCGGTCAGTCTCCGAACCTCGCATATGGCATTGTAGCGCCGCTGAAAGAGTACCATGACCTGTCTCATATCTAACTCTGACTGCTCCATATGTTATCCCCTTACCTCTCTCTGAGGCGCGACATGCATGTCATTGACCTGTCTGCTGGCTCCGTCAAAAGCTTCCCGAAGTTCAGAAAGAATATGACGGATGCGACCAATCTCATCCTTTCTGCGCTCTCTTCCGGCCCGTACCAGCCCCAGATCATAAATCAAATATACATAGATCCTTCTCAGATCAAAACTGATCGGATAGCTCATATCCAGAATATCGATCAAATAGCGGACAATCCTCGTCGTTCTCTGCAGACAGTCCTCAAAGTCATCATAGTTTCCATCTTCCAGTGAACTCTCTGCCCTGGTCAGACGCTTAATGGTTTCATCAAACAGGAGCAACAGCTGCTCTGCTCCGGACATGGAAAATATGCTCTCTTCCTTATACTTACTATATGCGTTCATACAATTCCTTTCTGAGAAAACTCCGGTTGCTGCCTGCCAAAGCAGACAGCAACCACTCTGTTATTTTAACCCGAAATCTGAGAAAGATAGCTGGCCTGGCTGTTAAACTGATTGATCATGGTCTCCATATTGGTAAAGACGGAGATATAACGTTCCTGCTCGGTTTTCAGACGGCTCTGCAGTGTCTCCAACATCTCCTGCATCTGCTTTAACTGATCATAGATCTGATTCTTCTGAAGCGTCGTCGGCTTTTTCTCCGATCCCGCAATCTCGATCAGCTGGCCATAGGAACCCTTGCCACCGTCTGTGGCGTTCTTGGACGCATAGCGGGTCGCGTAAGGCGTAAACGTATCATCTACGACTTCCATCAAACCTTTCTTCACACTTCCGCCGCCAGTAAAGATATTGGATACCAGCTCCGGATCGCTTTCCATAGCTGACTTGAATGCCGCTTCGTCAAATACCAGCGTTCCGCCGTCTGTATAATCATCATTATAGGTAATGCCGATTTTCTTCAGGTCATCATAGCTGGAGCCGTTGTTCATCAGTTCCACAAAAATGTTCTGCACATCCATGCTGAGACTGCGGATTGTAGAATCATTGTACAGAAGGCCTTCCTTCGCTTTCTTCTCCCAGTTCTCAATGGACGTCTCGTTCATCTCGTCCTTCTGCTCATCCGTCAGCGGACCATAGCTGCTGTCCGGGCGGGTGGTTACATGACCGTTGATCTCCTTCACTAACGTATTGAAATCCTCGAAGAAGCTCTTGACCTTCTCGGTAACGCCATCCACGTCTGCCTTGGCGCTGAAGGTGACGACTGCGGAGGGATCTGCGGTCTCATATGTTGTCACACCATTTTCAACCTTTTCATTCACATCACCAAAGACACCGGATACCGTAACACTCATACCTTCCAGATTGAAAGTATTGGAAGCACGCTCCATCTTTACGAGACTGCCATTGCCGTAATCTACATAGATTTCAGCATTCTGACCGCCTTTAATACCTTTTGTTGCGTCGTAATTCCCAGCAGCGTCCTTCTGACCAAACAAATCCTGTGCCAGTTGGGAGTTCAGATTAATCTCTCTGCCGGCTCCGGTCTCGCTGGACACCAGCATAAAGGTTCCGGTCGCATCCACATAGGTTGCTTTCACACCGGCTTCTGAAGAATTAATCTTCGAAAGAATATCACTGATGCTGCTGTCTGCGGTAAGCCCTTTGATCTTCACACCGTTGATCTCCAGATCCAGTTCGCCGTCCTTCGTGTAAGGAGCCTTGCTTGCATCAATTCCAATCGCTGACTGACTCAGCTTTCCATTCAAATTTATTTTACTGGATGAACCATACTCCAGCCCCATGTTTTTCAGCAAAGCATTATCGCTGGACTTAATAGAAACGCTGCTGGTTTCACTTTTTGCCTTGAACGATAATTTGCCATCCGCAGCGCTGACTTCCACCACACCTGTCCCGTATGCCTGATTCAAACGTGACTGCAGATTTTCTGCCAGCTTATCCAGCTTCTGCTGTCCGGTAAGACCTGCGTAATCTGCGGCTTCCTCTTTTGTAATCAGCTCAATCTCTTTCTCGCTTCCATCAAGATTAAACGTCAACTTCTGTCCTGTCATGGACTGAAGAGCAGTGGCTTCTGATACGGAAGATTGTTTAAATGAACCGATATATCCACTATACTCACCAATAGCGATTCCGTCTTTTTCTCTTTCTCCATCGGCACTGAACTCATATCCCAATGCCGAAAGCGCCGTTGAATTCTTATTGATTACAACACTGCCGTCATCCGTACCGCTCAAAGGCACAAGACGCATTGAACCGCCAATATATTGAAATTCATACCGTTTGGAAAGATCTTCTCCGTTCACCGTCAGTTCCTGATCCTTCAGCGACGCATTCAGCTGCTTTGCCAGTTCATGGTAATCCGTTGTCAGATAGTCGATTTTCTGTGTCTTTCCATTCTCATCTTTGTATGTACTCTGAAACTTGAACGTCGCTTCACTGCTGACAATCGGATCATCTGTATTGCCATCTTTATATGCCACTGTACCAAATACCAGCTGTGTTCCTTCCAGTCTGGAAGATCTCCAGATTGCATCCAGATCCCCTACGCCTGTCGTCAATGTTCCTCCAAAAGATCCTGACTGTCGCACCGTCGAAGTTGCCATCTGTGTAACCGCAGCCAACGATACATTCGCCGCCAGATCTGAAGCACCCGTTGCCGAAACAAGATTCGTGGATGACTCCTGCCCTCTCACGGTAATCTGATTTCTTGAGAAAATGCTCGGGTCAAGCAGGCTCTTCGGCGAAGAATAGCTGTTGTAATTATCCGCCAGATCCAGGATCTTGTCCGAAAGCCCCCGGTATGCCTCCTGCTTCCACTGGAGTTTCGTAATCTCCGACTTCTGATTCGTTATTTTATTTGTCGTATGCAGCGTCATCGCCTCGATGATTTCATCACGCTGAATACCGGACACCATACCTCCAAATCCTCTCAGGGAAGTATTTCCCAGACTGTTGGAGCTTGTCACGCTGCCTGTGCTCGATAAACTTGCCATTTTCTATATACTCTCCTTTCCTTATTCATCCATAACTCATGCTTTGAAAAAAATCATTTTTTAACTATACTTATTTATCGACATGATGTATAATAAAAATAATACTTTGGAAAATCATTTTTACTTTTTTCATTTTTTGGAGGTACCGTTTTGGCTATCATTATTACAGTTTCAAACCAGAAAGGCGGCGTGGGAAAGACTACCACATCCGCAGCTCTGGCGTCAGGGATCGCCATGACCGGCAGGAAAGTTCTCGGCATCGATCTGGATCCCCAGGGCAATCTGGGCTTCTGTCTGGGCGGCGGAACCGAGAGCCGTTATACCGTGCTGGATGTTCTGAACGGTTCGGTCCCGGTTCAGGAAGCGCTGGTGGAGAGTGATACCTGCGATCTGCTGGTCTCCGATATCAGCCTGAGCAGCAACGGTCTCGAGAACATACCCGGCAGGCGTGAATACATCCTCAAGAAAGCCATCGCACCCATCATTGATCAATATGATTATGCGATCATTGATACCCCGCCGGCCCTGAATCTGCTGACGGTCAATGCCTATGCAGCTTCCGATCACCTGATTATCCCCATGGCTTCCGATATTCTCAGTCTGGTGGGTCTTGCACAGCTCAAAGAAACCATTGAATCCGTGCGGAGCACCCTCAATCCGAATCTGAACGTCCTGGGGATTCTGCTGAACCGGTTCAGCAGCCGCACGCACCTTTCCCGCGATGTCCTCGACATGGCCAATCAGCTGGCTGACCAGATCGGTTCAAAAGTATTTGAAACAAAGATCCGTTCCGGAGTGGCAATCGCAGAAGCCCCAGCCCACGGAGAAAGTATCTTCACCTATAACCTGCGCTCACGGGCTGTACTGGATTATCTGGAATTTATCAGAGAGATCGCACCTGCGATCCAATTAGATTTGAATAACAAGGAGGAAACAAATAATGGCTAAGAAAACAAACAAGACTTCACATGTGCTGGATCTTCTGACCAACGGCACATCTTCGGAGGCAGGCGGAAATCCTTCCCGGGTGACGATTCCCAAGAAAGTCACCGTCGTGGATGAAAACAGCCGGAGCAATCGGCTGTCAGAAGAACTGCTGAACAGTCTTTCGGAAGAGTTGGGACAGGAAGTCCCCCATGAGGAAGAAACACCGGCACCCTCTCCGGCTCCACAGGCAGCGGCTGCACCGGCAGAAGAGAAGACTCCGGAACCGCCGGCAGCGGCAGAACAATCCACACCGTCAGGGAATGCTGAATCGGCGGTACAGCCGCAGGAGACATCACCGGCAAACAATGTAGAAGACCTTCGCAGTAAGTTCGGAAACCGTGAAGAGACTGATTTTCATTTCCTCAATGTTATGGAAGAACTTCTCCTCCAGCAGGATCTGGAAGGTATTTTGAAAAACCATAACGTGTGTACCTGCAGGCGCTGTCAGGCAGATGTGTGCGCCCTTGCACTGACCTCGCTTCCGTCCAAATATGTGGTAATCAGCAAGACTTCCCTGTCTCCTGTTCTGAATTATTACGAAAACAAGTTTAAGATCGCCATGCTGACGGAACTGAACAAGGCGTGTGCAATGGTACGGGAAACTCCGCATCATACAAGATAATACTGATTTGGGAACATTTTCAGGCCGATGAAGACAGAACTTCACCGGCCTGTTCTTTTACAATGATCTGTCGCTCAGATTCAAGGTAAATTGTCTGCCCGGATTCAGCAGCGCCGCCAGATAACTGAACGCGCTGTTAGAAAGGATCATTGCCCTGCACTTTGTCATAAGCTGAAGGTCCAGATAGTTTTTCCCGTGCATGTTTCCCTCCACATAGGTAACCTTTGGGAAACACTCAAATCCCAGTTCCCGTGCATGGAGTCGGCACCAGCTGATATCATCAGAAAATACAAACAGATGCCATGTTCCCGGCACCCGGCTGACAAATGTCTCCATGCCCTGGCGATACGTCTCCATATTCAGATTCCAGCCCAAAGTCACATAATCGCCCCTCCGCACATGAGCGCATACAGAACTGGAATTCTCGATCAGGCTTAGATACCTGCGGTTTTTCTCATCTGTGATTTCCGGAAATGTAAATTCCCGCAGGAAAATATCCTGATATGCTTCAAACCAGCTTTTATTAATCCAATAACCATGATAATAAATATTTCCCGGCACATCCAGAATCTCCGGATAATATCCATTATTAGGGATTGTATATATTTCACCGTCAAACGGATTAAAATCATTATAATTTCCCGTCTCGGTTATCATCTGGACCGCAATCTGATTTTCTATGAAAATCTGCGGAACACTCTTCCCCTTCCTTTTTCCTTCCAGTATGGCATTCCATACCGTCTCATCAAAGCAGCTGCTCAGCATGTGCGGCCGGATCCCAAATACCTTCTCCAGCTCATATCCATTGTGAACGGTATGTACCGCAAAATAACTGTCATCCATATACATACACTCGCCTGGATGTGACAGTTCATAATATCTGGCAAAGATATACTGAAATGTCTGATTTGCCAGGCCGCCGTTCAGAAATTGAATTTTCAAAGCTTGTACTCCTTCCTTTTAATTTTGACAAACTCAAAAAACTTAAAGAGATATTACAAATGTATTGATTTTTTCTTCAAAATCGCATATACTATGTATACAGATTAAGATATCTGTACAGCGGTTAGATTGTCCAGTTAAAACAATCGTTTAAAAGCGGTTAGGCCGTCCAATCAAAACGGTCGTTTAAAAATGGTTAGATTGTCCAGTCAAAACAATCGTTTATCAGCAGTGGGTGGTAGTACGCCACCCGCTTTTTACTTTTTTGGAGGCTTTATGAACTGGTACGTTGTGGATAAAGATTATATTCAATACCTCATTCAGTTTGATTCTCGCGTAGGTTACGTCGAATACGGAGAGAAATTAAAGTTACATATCGGAGTATTATTAACCGTAAACGAATGCCAATACTATGTACCGATTTCGTCTGCCAAACCCAAGCACCAACACATGTCAAACAGTCTGGATTTTCACAAAATACAGGATATTGAAAATGGTTATTTATATGCCGTATTGAATTTGAATAATATGATTCCGATCCCAGATTCCTGTATCACACAGTTAAAGTATAACCAAATCGAACAATTTCGTTCTTTTAGCAGCGAAAAAGAAAAGAACGATTACATATATCTTCTCCAAAAAGAAAAAACTATTATAGATAATCTTCAATCTGTTTTACAGCGTAAAGCTGAAAGATTATACGAAAAATGCCTTCGTATGCCCGATTCTTCTCTTGCTTCCAGATGCTGCAATTTCAAATTACTCGAAGAAAAGAAAAAAGTTTATACAGGTTTCATCATTGAATAAATATAACCAAATTCCAACCGACAGGTATGGAAATCCCCATCCTTTATGGGACAAATCCGTTCATTGTAAATGCTCCTGTCTGCGCTTACAGTCTGCGCAATGCTCCATCCTCATAACAATATTCGTATTCGTCTGTTCCTACCCAGAACCTAAAGCCTGCGGCTTCATTGTTCATGCCTTTACACGCCTGCACCTTTTCGATCTGTTCTTCTCTGCAGTTCAGTCTTTTTGTCAACGATTTGAGAATCTGTGAACGGGTATCTTTTATATAACTTCTGTCAAACTGACGCAGTTCGTCCAGCGTATCGAACTCAAAGATCATGTGTTCCGGATACCGGCGTATTTTCATCTTCAGCCTGTGAAGATGTTCTTTGAAGATGGCTTCCCACAGAAGATCCTTTGTCTCCGGCTGTTCATAGATCTGTTCCAGAATCTCCAGGAAATTTCTGCTGAACGTTTCACTCCAGAAAGCATGCCCAAGCATATACCAGGCATCTTTTCCTCCAATATGAACATCTGAGATGAATCCCTCCGAATCCTCTTCCATGCACCATTCATCCGTCCATCCCTCTGCATATACTGCCGAATAATAACAGTCCTCCACCTCGCATTCAAATGGATTTTCTGCAAAATAATTATCGGAGGAACAGATATAGGTATTATGCAGAAATTCTTTCACTCTGTAAATACTCGAGTGATTATTCCTGTACAGATATTCCAGGTTGTCCACTAACTGAACTCCAAATTCATCCTTCAGATACGAAAACTGTTCTTTTTTATACCCCGTCACCAGAATAATTTCCGGAATGCCGACTTCCTTCAGCTGCCTGATCTGACGTTCGATGAGGATCTCTCCCCGTACTTCGATCAAAGCCTTTGGACTTTCATATGATAAAGGCGCAAACCGGCTGGAAGCGCCGGCTGCCAGTATCACCGCATTGTCTACTTTATATCCCATTGATATCCTCTCCTACCCGATTGCCCATCTCATATACACTTCTTTACAACGATGCCCGCTGGTATTCCACAAGATTCCGCTTCAATCTCGTATAACGTTCCAAAGCCCAGTCTTTCATGGACTGACCATCATAGGGAACTCTTGCTTTTGCCCATAATGTCCACAGGTAATCCACATAAATCTTTGCGGCCAGAAAATGTTTTCTGTCGTTTACATCTATTTCCCGTTCAAAATATGCCTCCAGCAACTGTTCGTCAAGAGCAGCATCATATTTCGCCTCAATCGATATATCTGCCAAATCCCACATTCCGTCATTCATGCCGGCATATTCCCAGTCGATCAAATACATTTTTCCACTTTTTACCCAGTTTTCGCATAACGGATCATTGTGACATGGAACCTTTTTTATCTCACATTCCTCGTCCGTAATATGTTTTATTCTCATAACTTCATCCTTTACCCGCACATAGTCGTGATACACAGGTACCTGTTTTTCTTTTATAATATCTTCATATCCCGTTGCCATATCAAATACTTCGAACGGCACTTTTGTATCCACATTTGACCTGTGCACTTTTTTGAATATATCAGCCACCTGACGGATATTACTCAAAGTCTTCAATTCTTCGGCAGACATGGTCACTGCATTCGGAATATACCGTGTTACTTTCGAGCCATCTGGTCCAAAATATAAAAGTTCCGCATCTATATATAAAGTGATAAATTATTGCCCATAAACACAGACGGTCTATGACCATCTGAGGAACGGTAGACAGCCAGCTGAGAAATCTTTGTACGGCCTCCTGGATTTCCTCACGGGAATGGAAAAATACATTGTTGATTACCGAGTCTTTCAGCCAGCCCCACAGTTCTTCAATCTTATTCAGACTGGGACTGTAAGGAGGAAGAAATACCAGCTCCAGACGGTTCCGGTTCTCTTTCAGGAATCCTTTCAGAAGCTTTGCATGATGGATTTTTGCATTGTCCAGGATCATGACCGTCTTTCCATGCGGATACCGGGAAAGTATATTCTTCAGAAACTGAAGAAATACTTCCGCATCATACTTCCGGTGCTCTTCCATATAAACACGGCCCGTTTCATAGTCCAGGCAGCCAACCGGTTTTACTCCCTCATGCTTTCCATATGTTGGTATGACCCGCTGTTTCCCTTTTGGAAACCAGGTTTTCATGATGGCCTGATAATCTCTGATCATGGATTCATCTTCAAACAGGACTGCGCAGATGTCATTGTTCAGCAGTTTTTTTTAATGTTTCAAAAGTTTCTCTGAACTCTTCCTGCTTTTTGGGATCTGCTTTATTTAATGTATAAGTCGGTCTGGTATAACTCAGTCCCAGCCTCTGAAAAAGATTGAGCATTCCCCGGGTACTGAAAGATACTCCGAATCTCTGTTTCACAAAAGCGCAGGCCAGAGCAGCCGTCCAGTTGGCAAAAACCCCCACGCCTGCTTCCTGCGGAGTCTTTGTGGAAATTACGGTCAGAAGTTCTGACTCCTGTGCATCGGAAAGCTTTTTGGGAGCACCCGGATGCTTTCCCAAAACAAGGGACTCCATACCGCTGTTTTCATAACGGGAAATATGGTAATCAACTGTCCTGCGGGGAATATGCAGAATTTCTGAAATCTGCTTTCCTGGATATCCCTCCAGATAAAGCAGAACGGTATCGTAACGCAGTTTCTGTTTCACGTTTTTTTCCTTTTTTGATGCGGTAAGAAGGCGGTAATAATCTTTTACAGAGTCGTCAGGTATTCCTGTGTTCATATGTATCATACCTCCGAAATAAATTTTGATAAAAGTATTATACACCATTTCTGTGGAAGATGAACATATTAGTAACAAATAATCACGTTATATATATGTCCAGCCTGCATGCCAGTTCCGTGCTGATTTGCTCATGGCTGCGTATAATCAGTTCTTCCGTCCCTTCTCCCGGAATCCGGATCGCATAGATACTTCCGTCCTCCAGAATCACTTTATAGGTATGATTGGTCAAACCGCCCATACGTTCTATTTCAGCATAGCGATCTATGTTTAATACATTCCGAAGCAAAGTGGATACTCTCTGAAGGTCTTCCTGAATAATCTCTTTTTCCATAAATTCTCCTGCAATTTTTCATTTATATGTCGACATTATACCATATCAAAACATAGAAAATCCACTAAAATTCGCGTCAGATATACCATAAAACAGTTGATTTATTCGCAAATTCAATATATCATAGTATTGATATTTCTCCGAAACAGACTTTATATGGATGACGGAACATGCCGCATAACGGAGTTTATCATGAACGGTTTATTAATCGGTTAAGAAAATGATATTTGTAAACAATCCCCTTGTATAAAACCGACAGAATTCATAAATAAAAAGGACAGGTAACTATGATTATTAATGCATCATTTTATAAAGAAGAAATACGTTCTGGTTTTCTGGTAACAGAAAAGCGAAAAAAAATATGGGCAGTAGAACTTCAAATGCTGGAAAAATTTGATGAACTATGTCATAAACATGGTCTTACATATTATGCATATTATGGTACTCTTCTGGGTGCCGTACGCCACCAGGGATTTATTCCATGGGATGACGACATTGATGTTATTATGTTCCGGGATGATTATGAAAAATTTCAGGAAATTGCCCCGACAGAATTTAAAGAACCCTATTTTTATCAAAATACTTATACAGACCGGGTTATGTGGCCTCTCTCTAAAATCCGGGACAGCAGAACAACTGCTGTGGAGCCACAATTTCGCCATCTGGGGAATACATTTCATCAAGGCATTTTCATGGATATTTTTCCTTTTGACAGTGTGGAAGATGGCAGAAATGCACAGTTCGAAACCATCAAGCAGATCCAAAACCTTTTATGGATTTCCATCACTGATCCGGAAGCCATAATAAACGCAATGGAGAAAGGGCAAAAACTATATCTTAGTACTGATTTTTTGATCGACCATCTAAGGAAAAATGTAAAGGAAAAATTCAGGATTTTTGAGTTATTCAATCGTTCCTGCCTTGGTCAGTCAGAAAGAGTAAATTACCTGATTGAAGAACTGTATCCAGATGGAACCAGCTGTAAAAGCGTAGAAAAAAACTGGTTTCATGATATTGTTTACCTTCCCTTTGAACATCTCCAAATCCCTGCACCCGCAGAATATGACAAAATTTTAACACAATGCTATGGGGATTATCATAAGTTTGTGCAGGGCGGATCTGCTCATGAACAAATCCTGTTAGACCCGGATATACCTTATATAGAATATTTACTTAACTGCGAAACACCCGTACAACCAACTGAATAAGTTAAATCTTTATATTATGTGACGCACCACCGCGGACCTGGTTTACTGTTGCCAAAACCCAGTCTGCATCATAGAAAGCAGTATCTACGCACTTTACTGTTCCACGAATCCACCACCTGATTATTTTATCAAATACGCTCTTACTTTCATCACAAATCCCTGAAATTCCATACTGTTCATAGGATGAAACAAAGCCTCCCATATGAAAAAAAACATTTCCATTCCATCTGCATCCTTTTTAAGATATGGATTATTCATGTATTCTGGTACGTATTGTCGAATCAATTCGCTTTCCAGTTGAAAAAACGAAAAAGAAGGCTGATCATATCGTAAAACAAGCTGCTGCACAAAACATGCTGCGTCGCGCAAAGCATCAAGTTCCAATTCACTCCTATACTTCGCCAAAAGCCCACGCTGCCCCCAATCCGCCCATTTTCTCATCTGTATTGTCAAAAAATCCATGTGATAATCTTGATTCATGGAGCGTATTGTTGAATCGTTACCAAGAAAATAGTGATACAGTTTTTTTCCTACATAATATGTACTTTTCGCATATACATGGAGTAATGGAAGCCAGTACATATCCTCATAAACTAATTTTTCCGGAAAAAATAATTGAAAATCCATAATCAACTTCTTATGTATCAGCTTTCCCCATACTTCATTTCCCAGAATCTTGTTTCGAATCCATAGTCTTCTTTCTATTTCTGTATCTACAACAAAATATGAATTCTTTCCCCCAATTCTGTTATCCTCATCAGCGTAAGTAAGAACTTCTGAAGTGTCTGCTATCCGTCCGCAACAAACCACGTCACATGCATATTGTGCCGTCGGCGCATAAAGCTGCTCCAGATAATCCGGTTCCAGCCAGTCATCCGCATCAACAAATGTTATCCACTCCCCCGATGCACACTGCAAGCCAATATTTCTCGCCGCTCCCTGCCGCCGGTTTACTTCCTGACGATACAATAATACATGGTTCGGAAACAATGTCTCCCACCTTTGTAAATGTGACCAGGTGTCATCCGTAGAAGCATCATCAATGCAAATAATCTCAAACTGCTCCATACCTATTGTCTGTGCAATAACAGATGTTATACACCTGTCAATATAATGCGCAACATTATAGCATGGTATGATTACACTTATTTTTCTCATATCTGTCCCTCTTCGCTCTTCCAGCAGCCTTGCAGACATCCGCTTGATTACTCTATCATCAGATCCACAGCCGGCCCCATCCTTCTTTTTTCGATCACCAGTATACTGTCATAATAATGAAGGCTATGCATGCTTCTGGAGTATCGATTCTCCTGCAACTGCGGGTCAACGCTAAACCACGCATGGATATAATCAATAAAATTTTTACTGTATTCAATATATGAATCCTGACATCTGTATCCGCCTCCATATTCCTTCCAGTAACTGGTATGAAGATCCTCACACAGGTAAACTCCGTCAGACGATATATGGCAAAACATCTCCTCGAACGTTGTAATCTGCTGATTCATTGTATGACCGCCATCATCAATTAATATATCAACTTTCGGATATTTTAATTTTAACTGTTTTAAAAAATTCCTGTCTGACTGTGATCCGATCTCAATACAAATCTGTTCTTCCTCAAATCCCTTCGTATTTTCATCTATGTCTACTCCTATGATCTGTGCACCCGTTCCAAAATAATCCTTCCACATCTGTAAAGATCCTCCACGAAAAACACCGATCTCCATAACGACTGGCGCTTTATTTCTGAATTTTGAAAAATGGCGGTCATAAACCTCAAAATAATGGAGCCACTTACTGACTGGCCTGTGATGCCCTCCATAGAAAAAACGTTCCAGATCATTCAGAGACCCAGAAGAACAGATCTGTTCCACCAGATCCTCTTTTGTCTGCACCTGATCCCAGTTGATTCTGTGCGGACCTATTTTAGAAGTGATATATCCCCCACACTTAGAGCGGGGAAGTTTATACTCTTCGCAAAACAGTTTCACACTCTCTTCCACAATACAGCTTTTACAGCAAACAAGCAGTTTATCATACATCAAACCCGGGATGTCTTCTATCCTTTTCTGAGGACAGGATTTATCCGAAATCTCATTATATCGCTCATCACAGTCAAAAATAACAGCAATTATTCTGGATGTACTTCTTAATTCACTCATAGCCTGATCCACAATACTTGCACAATCTACACCGATTCCAACCAAAATAACGTCTGACATTCCTTTTCCATCCTTCCTTTTTGCCCTGCTCTCTTTTCCTGTCATCTCAACAAGCTGCCTTCTCTGTCTTACAGAGCTGACAACATTTCACGAACCCGATGCCGATAGGTATGCTTCGCCGCCACCTTATCATGTCCATTTTTTGCAATAACCTGCCGTTCCTCCTCATGGAACAAAAAATAATCAATTTTCTCCAGAAAATCTTCTTTGCTTTCATAATACATAAAGTCTTCCCCCGGCACAAAGAAATCAAGAAAATCCGCCTGGAAATTGCTGAGCAGAAATCCGCCGCTCCCCATAATATCAAACGCACGCAACGGAATTCCGCTTTTAATCCCTCTGCGGGAAATATTCAAATTGATCCGGCTCTGCCGAAATACCAGCGGCATCTCATTGAAATAATCAACTCTTCCATGATTGCGCATATTAGGCATTGTGAAATCTTTGATATAAGTAAAAACATCAATATTATGTCTTTTTGCGACAGCATTCAAAAGATCAATCCGTTCCAGCGTTGTAATCCTGCGGTCAACCACATACTGTGCATAGAGGTATTCCCTGCTTTCCATGCCCCTGGGATCTGGATCAAGCGGAAACGCTTTATACAAATCATTAATTACTGGTCCCAGCACATCCTCAATAAAATCATACCCCTGAATCTTCATCTGTGCGGCAATAATGGCGTCCAAATACCCTTTTGCAAAATCTGGAAGCACTGATACCATCTGGTCATAATAATCATTCTTTTCCACATAAAAAGAACCTACAAAAGATACATCATACTGAAAATCCGGCGTATCAGCAGGTATTGACATGGCATCCAGGCGCTCCGTATTGACCGCCAGCGGAAGATAACAGACCGTCTCCACACCGGCATTACGGAATTCCATACACAATTCCCTGTCAAACACATAAACGCAGTTACATGGATTCAGGACAGTCTGCGAGTATAACCGCACATATGGCGCATCATAGACCCAGGAAATGTATCGAATTCCCTCTCTGTTACAGGTATTGGAAATCGCAGGAAAATAATTGATGGAAAATACGATCGCCGGTGTCTCCTGATGCAATACTGCAGACAGTCGCCCTTCCAGCTCCGGCGCATCGTCCAGATCTTCTTCCATGGAAACAGGAAACAGGATCAGTTCATGTCCTTCCATATAAAAAGCTTCTTTTATATCTTCTTTTCCAAAACTGTCCCACTCAATAAACAAGATCTTCATATAACCCCATCCTTCCATGCAGGTTTCCATCGAAACAAACAAAACATTTACTCAAATGCAATATCAAAACACTCCGGAAGATCCATCCCAAGATTTTTAAAATAATCTCTCAAAATACCCATTTGTTCTTTATAGATATTATGTGCATGATCTATGACCGGCACCATATAATTGTCACCATAGTCCACCCTGCAAATCAAATCATAGTCTTCCAATATTGGGAGCATGATATCCTCAAATGGAACTTCCGTAACTCTGTTAAACTCCTCTCTGGGATATCGGCAATGACGGTGTTCATACAGCCACATCGCATTTGCCACTTCATCGGAACTTTCATCCTCATATACAGCTTCAATTTTCTCCGCAAGAAAAGTCAACTGTTCTTTTATCGGATATTGATAATCAAAATGGTGGCCTGTAAGCTTTTCTATTTCTTTAAGCTGTAACCATTTTCCTTCCGCCCATTCCTCATCTTCTTCAAAAGAATCCCAATATTGGAACAGAGTATATATTGCACCCAAAAGAGCCAGCCACGATTCTTCCTCTTTCTTATCCCGCGGGATATGGTCCAGGCAAAATATATCTATTCCTGTCATCAAAGGGCAGCCGTGATATTTGTCTAAAAACTTTTGGTCCAGCCTGGGCACATCTGTGTTTAATATGCAAAATCCGTACATTTTTTCTGATATCTTCCATTCTTTCGGAAGCTCTGTTTTACAATAATATCGAAATCGTTCATAATCTTTTCTCAGCATTGCAAGATCGATATCATCATCCCACGGAATAAATCCCTGATGACGCACTGCTCCCAACAAAGTACCATACCATCCGTAGTATTTTATATCATGACGTTTACAGACGGCGTCGATCTCTTTTAGCATATCGATCTGAACAGCCCACATACGCTTCACCATCGACTGTACATAATATCCTTCACGTTCCTCACCGGGCACATATGTTATACTCACATCCATACTATTTATCGCTCCTCTTTATAATCACTCCCTGATTCATAACCGGTGTTCTGCGAATCGTCTCCATAATCTGTTCCACACAATCCGCCCAGGTAAAAGAGCGCCTGACTTTCTCATATCCTCTCTGAATCACTTCCTCAGCTCTGGTCTCATCTCCCAGCCATCGACTAACTATATCCGGCAATCGCTCCAGTTCTTTCAGATCATACATTGCAAGATCCACGCCGTCTGTAAAATGCTCCGTAAGCCAGGTGCTGGAATCCGTCAGTGGAAGCGAATGCTGCAACAATGCATTGAAGATACGGTCGTGAGTCCCCGCTTTAAACCAGGGCATCACATTCAAACTGATTTTTGCGTCAGCTGTGACCAAAAGCGTCTGTCCGTAGGTTACCCAACCGTCCACGCGATGTACATTCGAGCGATGGATCGCCGAACAGTTTTCCCAGCCTTTGCCCAACAGATAAATCTCCTGTCCTGACTCTGCGAGGGCTGTTATAACACGTTCCCTCTGCCAGGTGCGTATGGCCCAGTCTATGGATACCGCGCATCTCAGCATCGTTTTTACGGCCTCTTCTGAGACAGACCAGCCAAACTGTTCCAGTGTATAAAGCAACGCCTGTTCAATCGACAAACTGCAATCACAGACCAGGTTATCAAACATCTGCCGATAGATCCGATACATATCGCTGCCTTTTGGAAACGTCTCTTCTATCTCCAACAATTTATCCTGATAGCGATAATAGGTTCCGGTAAACAAAACATCGTATTTTCTTTCCTTATATGGGATGACTACTGCATCCTTCTCCGGCATGACTCCAAAATGAGGCATAAATGATACATATGGCACCGTCGAAGCAAAATATTTTTTGACATACTCCACATGTTCCATATCACAGCAAAAGAGAAGATACGCTTTCGGATGCTTGACCAAAACAGGGTGAAAGCGCAGCGGAGGATCCAATAAGATATCTGCTACAACCGCCTGATGACTATCCCATATCTCAATAAGCAGGTCATCCCGGATTCCCATACCATCAAAGGTGATAACAAGGTCCACCTTCTCTGACAAAAACTGCACGAAATGTGCATAAGAATGCGGGTCCTCCGCAGGCGGTCCCAAAAGATCCAGTATAAAGACCTCATGGCCTTTCGAATGCAGGATATGAGCTAACTGGTCTGTTCCAAAATTAAACGAATCTGTTTCTGAGTAAAACAGGACAATCCGCATCGCCTTTGCCACTCCTTTCTCCTCTCGTCCTCACCATAATCCATTTTCTTATCTGTAAACATCCATTTTAAGGAAATCATTATTTTACCAACCGTTCTTTTACCTGCCCAATAATTTGATAAAACCCGGTTTCATCAAGCGATGAATATAAAATATCCAATAACAAAGCCGAAGTCAAATCCAGCTCTACACGATAGTAAGCATATTTATCTGTCGGAATATGCTTTCTTATCAATTCTCTTTCCATCATAAAAAATGAAAATGAAGGCTTATCCTGCAATACAATAAGCTGTGTCATCGTACATACAGCATCATTCAGCGCATCTCTTTCTAATTCTTCTCGATATTCTTGATAAAGACCCCGCCTTTCATAATCTGTCCATTTCATCAATTGTATGGAAAGCATATCCATATGGTGGCTTGCGTTACTATGCAAAGTGATCGAATTTGGATTGACAAAATAGTGATATAAGCTTTCCTCTATTATGTAAACTTTTTCTGCATAAAGGGACAATAACGGAAGCCAGTACATATCTTCGTAGGCAAGTTCTTCCGGAAAGAAAATCTCATGGTCTATTAAGAATTTCTTTCGTATTATTTTCACAAATGGTCCAAAGCCCAGACTTCCATCACGAAGCATTCTTTTTTTAATTTCTTTTGTGTTTGCTGCGATATACTGCCTTTTTCCCCTCTTTTTCATTTTTTTATCTGTTTGCTTCGGCTGAATCGAAGCATCTCTTACAAACCTGCAGGCAACTACGTCGCATTCATATCTCAGTACCGGTTCATACAGTTGTTCAAAATAGTCTCTCTCCAGCCAGTCATCCGCATCCACAAAAGCAATCCATTCTGCAGATGCATATAATAAACCAAGATTTCTGGCTGCTCCTGGCCTCCGGGTTTTTTCCTGCTGAATCAATATTATGTTTTCCGGAAAACACTGCTCCCATTTTTGCAGATGAGACCATGTATCATCTATAGAAGCATCATCTACACAAATAATCTCCAGGTTTTCTATTCCTGTCGTCTGATTAATAATGGAAGTTATGCACCGATCGATATACAATCCCACATTATAACATGGAATGATCACGCTGATCTTTTTTGTTTTTATCTTCATTTTCAGCCACCCCCATATAAACGCTGTCTGTACAGGTCAGCACAGTACCGGACACATTGAAAACGCCCGTGTACATTCTGTCATTGCCTGATTCACCATCTCAACATTCTCATCTGTAAAGTCCATATCAAGAACTTTGAACAACAGATCATTCCATGCCCGATTGAACGGGTGCTCGATATTTTTAATATATGGATTTTCTTTGATAGCCGGAAGCATTTTCTGCATTATGTCTGCAAAGATCTTCCATTCTTCTTTTGTTAAAATACATCTTCTGATGAATAATGTGCTGAGACTCCATCCGACTCCCAAAGTAAAAAACAAATATTCTATCTCCTTTTGATAAGCAGAAAAAATAGCTCTGGCTTCCAGATTTTCTATCAATCCTATCCACATCTGCAGATTATCCCATTTTCTAAGTTCCCAGTGATTATTGCGCAATGTACTTTCTGATGAAAGATAACAGATATAAAGGCTCTCATCCAGATAACAGCATCTTTTTGCATATAATCTTACCGGTACTGTAAAAGAAGGTTCTTCCATGATAAGATGTTCTGCAAAAGTGATGTGATTTTCTTTAATCAAAGACCGTTTAAATAATGCATTTTGAGAACTGTATCCTGGCTGCTCTGTATTTAAAAGAAATTTTTTCCTCTTTTCTGTTTCCTCCAACTCAAACAGCGCATCTTTGTCGCCCTTCTCCAACTGTACATCGAATCCATGTGCAGCGACATTTTTTCTTCCAAAAAAAACAACGTCTGCGTCATATCTTTTTGCGGTATGGTAAGTATGCTCCAATGCCTCCGCCAATAACCAGTCATCTGCGTCACAAAACATAAGGTACTCGCCTTCAGCATAAATCATACCCACATTTCGCGCTCCCCCCTGTCTCATATTATTTTCCAGAAAAACAGCTGTTATCGTTTCCGAAAAACGCTGCTCATACCCCTGAATCACCTTTTTTGTCTCACCTTCGTCCGCAGAAGCATCATCTACCAAAATAATTTCTATATTGTTTATACCAATCGTCTGACACAAAAGCTGATCTATACATTTGTTCAGGTACCTTGCTGCATTGTAACATGGAACAATCACACTGACTTTTTTCACTTATATCTCCTTTCACTCCACGTACTCATCATTTTACAGCTTTGACGATATACTGATACGCCAAAAAAGAAGTCTTATCCTGTACTTTCACCACCGAACACAATTCATCGATAACTGCCTCCTCCTCTTCATTTGGTCTTTCTGTTCCAATCGCACTCATGGTTTCAATCTCATAGCCACATCGTAATATTAATTTTCGTATCTCTGTACCTGTATACAACTTTACATGCGTCCTATCCAATATACCAGCATCTTCATAGGAAAATCTATCCCATTTTAACAATGGCAGTATCACGGAATAATGTTTTATATTTGGCATACTGACAATAATATGCCCCCCCCTGCTTTAAATATTTTTGTAATCTTTTCAATACAATCTCCGGATCCATCAAATGCTCCAGTACGTCTCCCATAATAACATAATCAAAATATTCTTTTTTCCAAGGAAGTTCCATCTTTTCCACATCACCGCACAAAATTTTTCCCATATGAGAAGCAATTTCTGCAATTTCTGGAACCAATTCTATGCCCCAGACTTCTGACTTTGGATAAAGCCCCTTCACCCGTGCCATCAAAGCCCCACAACCACAACCCACATCCAAAATACGTAATGGCATTTCCGTTGTCTCCTGTATCAATTGGACCAGTTCCTGACGCGGATATACATAATAATCAATATTAAATCCCCATTTTTCATTTATTTTCTGACGGTTTATCGCTAAAATATTTTCCAGATCCGTCGTATTTTTTCTAAATGAGACATTCCCAAAATGCACTATAAAACTGTTTTTACATAGAATATTGCGGAATCCTGCGGTAATCACTCTTAAGCTGTAATCATTATCCTCGTAATTGCCAGGGGAAAAACGTTCGTCCAGCAGTCCAACCCGATCCACTACCGCTCTTTTGATCAATAAGGCAAATCCGATCAGGGACAATCGTTTCTCATAAGGATATTTCATCGGTACATTTGTTCTCTCAGCAAATAACAGCAAATCCTTCTGGTTTTCAACGCCTTCTGCCATTTGATCCCTTGCACAATTGGATATACTTCCGGTCATACCGTTCTCTTCTTTGTCATATAATCCCATCCGCAGCCAAAACAATGCATTTTCCGGCAAAATAGTATCATTGTTCAGTAAAAATATATCTGTATATGGAGAACTTGCCTGTATTCCCTGGTTACATCCTGCCGGGAATCCCTTATTCTCCTTATTTTCTATAAGAATGATATCGTCCTGCTCCCTTAACCACTTTACACTTTCATCTTCAGACGCATTGTCTACGACAATGATTTCTCTGACATATTCCGGTATTGTCATACGGATACTTTCAATGCAAAGTTTTGTATATTCTAAAGAATTATAAGATAAAATAATGATAGACGTTTTATTTACAATGACATTATAGTCTTCCTTCAACTGATCTAACATCTGTATTATCTTTGATTGATCTTCTGATTTATCGCAATAGAACAAAGCATTTTCATAGCAGAGCCAGGACTGATAAAGATTTTCGGGAAGATAGTAATTCCCCAGCATCACGTATAACTCATAATTCCTGCAGTTTGACAGCAACCCTTTTCTTATCGCTGTCCATACACGAACTCTGTCACCATAGTACTCACCAATAGCTGCATCTAAAATCGCTGTCATATCATTATAAACATTCTCCTTCTCCAAATATTTTCGAAAGAGTTCTTCCGCTTTCCCATAATCACCATTTTCTATAGCTCCCTGTATTTTTATCATCTATCGCTCCTTTTGACTGTCAGATTCAGTTTCATCTTTATTGTCTGTTTCAAATGTCATCTCAAAACATTCTGGCAGGTTCAGACCCCGTTTTTGAAAATACTCGCGCAATTGATCGATCTGTTTTTTTAAATAATCATGTTTATATTCTTTTACTGGAGTCATGTAAGCCTCTCCATAAGTCAGCCTGCATATCAAATCATAGTCCTTCAGAACAGGTATTGTCGTATTCTCAAATGGTACTTCTATAATATTATCAAAACAGTCTTTGGGAATTCGATAGTGATCATGATTATACAACCATGCCACATTGGTCACATGATCATATTCCATATCCCAGTACATAGCGGCTATCCTGTCTCCTAAAAAATATAACTGCTCCTTGACAGGACGTTGTCGCTCAAAAGAGTAGCCAGTAAGCTCTTCTACTTCTCCAAGGCATTCCCACTTGTTCAACCCTTCCCATTTTTCATCCTCTTCAGGCATATCCCAATTAAGACACAACCCATATACCGACCAGAATAAGTTTAACTGTATCTGCTCATCCTCGTCGCCGGGAGGAATACGGTCCAGGCAAAAGATGTCTATACCTGTTTTCAGCGGACAACCATGGGACTTATCCAGAAATTCCTGGTCCAACCGCACAACATCTGTATTGAAAACCGAGACTAATGTAGGTTCTCGTTCGGAGATTTCCCTTCCCTTTGGCAATTCCGTTTTTGCATAATAACGAAAACGCTCGTAATCCTCTCTCAGCATAGCCAGATCCAGATCATCATCCCATGGAATAAAACCCTGATGCCGTACTGCCCCTAACAAAGTGCCAAACCATCCATAATACTTTATACCATGCCTTTTGCAGACCATATCAATCTCCCGCAAAAGATCCAGCTGTACCGCCCATATGCGTTTCATCATCGGCTGAACATAATATCCCTCTCGCTCTTCCCCCCGAATATATTCTGATTCATTCCACATATTATTCCCCTTACTCTCGTTTTACCTGTCAATCTGATTTTCCGCAACAGCTATCAACAGAATTTCTGCAGGTCCCCATTGACTGCCATTACTTCTAAGATATAACTGATAATCTACAGCCATGTCTTTGATCATACGAGGTATCTTCCAAATGTCTTCATTATTGTGATAAACGCTGATTAACAGTTTCGGTTTTTCTTCCCGAATATGTCTTGCGGCACCCAGCAGGGCATCCTGTTCGGCACCTTCGATATCCATTTTGATTAACGTTACTTTTTCGTTGATATCATCATCCAGCCTAACCAATTCTATCGCTTTACCTGTATCGTAATCTGCAAGTTTGCTGCAGCATGAATCTGAAGATCCTGCTATATATCCTGTACCGTTTTTATTTCCTGCTCCCTTATTTCTAAACTCGATATCGGGATAGCCATCCAGATTTTTTTTCATCGCTTCCATGCTGGATCCGTTGATTTCATAACAATATATTTTTTTGTATTTTCCATATGTCTGGATATAATCTAATGTCGAATCTCCAGCCCATGCTCCAAGATCTACCAGCACTTCCTCTTCATCACATCTCACCAGATCCAGATCAAAATAATCCGTAAAATTTGCCTCTTTCATCCTGATGATGTAATTGAAATCAAATGTTACCCAGTTATACAGCATATTGACGAGAACCAGTCTGGACCGCTCGTCTTCCAACTGATCATATAGCCATATAAAATCCTCCCTATGCTCCTTTAATGCTGTCACACGGTTTATGATCACATCATACTGATCCTTTGCCACATCCAATGTTCCCCACATATAATGAAATCGTTGATAATATGCGCATAGGGAGTCAATATCCGCCTTTTCCCGTCTCATTAATGAGGCTTTTACTTCCTCTGTCATCATATCCGTGTCCACATATTGTACACGATCCATTAATCGAACAAATCTTTCCTCCCATATATTTTTCGCATGATACTGCTTTTTCAAAACCTGTGTTATTTTATCCAGCCAGCAAATATATTGTACAGCTGCTCTTTCTCTTCCCCCTGTCTCTTCCCCCTGCGCCTCAGGATCATCCGGCCTGTAAAAACACACTTCAGGACTGCCTAAAAGCTCTATATTGATTGTCTCAATCGTATATTTTAAATCTTCTTTTAACCCACATGACATCCGATTGTATTCTTCTTCACTAAGATCCTGCATATATTCAACAGCTTTCCTTACCAGTTCCAACATCTCTTCAATCTGCATATATACTTTCCTGGTCATCTTTATTTCCTCCCTGCTATGATAAATCTGACTGTCCGCCAAAGAAATGCAATACCTGCTTTTCAAACGCTTCCTCTGTGTAATACCGCTCATATATCTTACGACCTGCTTTTTTGACTGCTTTCAATCGGTCAAACTGATCAACAACATACTTTATCTTTTGACATAACTGACTATGATCGCCTGCCGCAAACATAAATGAATTTATCCCATCTTTTAAATAATCAGCAACACCACAACCATCCGAACAAATCACTATCTTCTCCAACATCAGTCCTTCCACCGCAACCAGACTTGTAGTCTCTTCTTTAGAACATACTACAACCACATCCATCCTGTCCATTAAATCAATAAATTCCTGATGAGGCAAAGTTGGCAGGTAATAAATATTTGAAAATTCATCCGCACAATTTTTGATCAATCCTGTTCTTTCTATATCCACACCATCTCCGCAAAATGTAAAATCAGCACGTTTCCTGTAGATTTCCGGAAGTTCCAGAACAGCCCGCAATAGTAATTCCGGCATTTTATTGAAATTGATAAAACCTCCCCAGAAAAAGTGTATGGTATCATCTTTTTGAAGCAACTTATTTTCAGGATGATAATCATTCACCATAACATTTAATATATATGACTGTTTCCCCATATGGTCGCAAATAGATTTTGACACTTTAGGGCTGGCCGCCAAAATATGCAATGACGGTATTTCCGGAATATCAACATAATCAAGCTCCAGAAAAAGATATTCGCTTTCATGAATCCACCAAAAGATTTTTTTTCCAACAGGAGCCAAAATCCTTACTAATGGTGCTAATACCAGTGTATTTACTACAATTGCGGGAAATATGGAGACAGCCTTTTTCAGCCACTCTACATTTATTGATCTTCCTGAGTATACCAGGACCACAGCATCATGTCTTAAAAACGCCTCTAAAATATCACCATCAACCAATGAAACCACAAAGGCTTGATAACCGTTTTTCATTAAAACCCTTGTTAAATCCAACAACGCAATCGGAGCACCAGTTATACTTAGATTATGCGAAACCAGCAGAATCGGTCGGATAACTTCTTTTTGAAGTATCGCTTCATTACTTATATGAATGTACATTTCTTCAGAATCCATATATCTAATATAGTCATGATATTGCATAAGCACTTCCTCTTAACAGATAAATTTTTCTGCTGTCTCTAATACCCACTCTGCACAGTTCGACCATGTCAGTTCCCTGCTGACTTTCGCATATCCTTTTTGAATTATCGCCTCTGCTTTTGCAGTATCCACCAACAGCTCATGTACGATACCCGGTAGCTGTTCCAAATGATCCAGATCATATAACGCGATATCTACACCGTCTGTAAAATTCTCTGTAAGCCAGGTGCTGGGATCCGTCAGCGAAACAGAATGCTTCAATAATGCGTTAAAGATGCGGTCATGGGTCCCCGCTTTAAACCATGGCATCACGTTTAGATTGATCTTTGCATTTCCCATGTATTCCAGTGTCCTCTCATAAGAAACTTGTCCTTCTACCCAATGTACATTGTTGTATTTATGCGAGGGATGTTCTCCCCATCCCTGACCTAAAAGATACAGGTCAAATCCCGCCTCTGCCAAAGCCGCTACCACACGTCCCCTGTGATGCATACGAATTGCCCAATCCACATATAAAGAACGGTTAAACAGCATCTTCAACATATTATCTGAGACTGTGTATTCCAACTTTGACAATGTTTCTAAAACAGCTGCTTCGATTGTCAGTCTGCTGTCCATCAACAATGCATCATAGACATGCTGATACAGCTTACATATTGCCGGGTCATTCGGAAAAAGTCCCTCTATCTTTTGCAGATAGGAGTCAGGCGGCATATAAGAACCGGAAAACAGGATATCATACTTCCTTTCCTCATATGGGATAATGGTAACTTCTTCTTTTGGCATTGTCCCTACATGAGGCATAAAAGCGACCGCCGGTACCTCCTTGTAGAAATATTTTTTCACATATTCCACATGCTCCAAATCACAACAGAATAATTGATATTTCTCCGGGTGTTTCTCCAAAGTCGGATGGAATCGAAAAGGCGGATCCATCAAAATATCGATCACTACTGCCTGATGCCTGTTCCATTGCCTGATAAACTGATCCTCCCTGGTACCAATCCCATCAAAACAGATCACCACATCTACTTTTTGGGAGATAAACCTATTCAGATTCTGATAAGAATGCTCTGTAACATCCTTCACATCTTCCAGATCACAAATAAAGATCTCATGCCCTCTTTTCTCCAATTCCTCTTTTAATCGATCTGTAAAGAAATTAAACGACTCAGTTTCTGAATAGAACATAACGATCCGTAAGCCCTGCTTTTCTGCAGCGCTTTCTGGCTTCTGCCGCTCCCCATTCCCTATATGATATCTTTTTGCCTGTTCTACAAATGTTTGAAATCCTTCTCTATCCAAATCATGATATAACGCCTCAAAACAGATACGCTCCATACCTGAAAAGGCTTCTACATATTGATCCATTACAAGCTCCGATATCCTCTGGCAAAGCACTTCCCGCTGCAATAGATAATACGAAAAAGGCGGCTGGTCATATAAAAAAACAAGTGTTTTCATAAAACAGATCGCATAATGTAGAAGATCGTATTCTAATTCTTCACGATATATCTGTAAAAGCCCTCGCTTTCCATAGTCTTCCCACTTTATTAACTGTATCGTGATTCTGTCGATATGGTAGTCTTCGTTTTTAACATGCATAGTAGACGATGCATTCACAAACCAATGGTACAGTTTCTTCTTTATTATACATATACTATCTGCATAAATATGCAACAGCGGAGTCCAGTAATTATCTTCATAAGCCAACCCCTCCGGAAAACAGATCTGATGCTCCAAAAGCATTTTTTTTCGTATAAGCTTTGCCCATACAATATAACCCAGCGGCCGGCACAGGAGCATCTCTTTCTTTCGTTCTATTGTATCTGATCGGATATACTGATCGTTTTCTCCACATCCTTCCCTTTCTTTAAAATATGAAAGAGACTCCGAATGGTCTACGCCCATATTGCAGACTACAACATCACATATATGGGTTTCCACCGGCAGATACAGCTGCTCAAAATAATCTGGTTCCAGCCAGTCATCTGCATCCACAAAAGCGATCCAGTCAGCAGAAGAATACTGAAGACCAACATTTCGGGCGGCCCCCTGCCGCCGGTTCACATCCTGATGAATTAAAATAATTTGTTCCGGAAAATTCTCTTCCCATTTCTGTAAATGCTCCCATGTAGCATCCGTAGAGGCGTCATCCACGCAGATGATCTCAAGATTATCGATCCCTATCGTCTGTGCTGCGATAGATGCCATACACCTGTCTATCCAACGCTCCACATTATAACACGGAATGATCACGCTTATCCTGTCCATAATACCTCCCATTGACTGTCCTTGTTTCCCTGATACCTCTACCTTAATAATTCAGTATTTCCCTGACTCGATGTCGATAAGTATGTCCTGCAGCTACTTTATCATGTCCGTTCTTTGCGATTGCCTTCCGTTCATCTTCATGGCGCAGATAATACTCCAGTTTCTGCAGGAGATCCTTTTTACTCTCATAATAAACAAAATCCTCCCCAGGCACAAAAAAATCCAGAAAATCCGCCTGATAATTGCTGAGTAAAAAACCTCCTGATCCAAGGATATCAAACCCACGAAGCGGAATCCCGCTCCGGATACTCCGCAAAGTAATATTCAGATTAATCCTGCTTCGTTTAAAAACCAGCGGCATCTCATGAAAATAATCTACCTCTCCATGATTACACCAATTTTCCGCAGAAAAATTTTCTATATGGGTAAAAACATCCACCTTATATCTCTCTGCAACCATTTCCAGAATATCCAGCCGTTCTATCGCCGTAAGCCTTCGTTTAATCATAAACTGTTCATAAAAGTGCCCCTCTGGCTCCAGACTGTCACGCATGGGCCCTACCGGATGCACTTTATACAAATCGTTTAAGATCGGCATCATCATTTCCCGAACCAGGTCACACCCCTGAAGTTTCAGCTGAACTGCGATTACAGCCTTTAGATATCCCCTCACATATTCTGGGAGGAGCGGTTCGATCTCATCAAAATAATTACCTTTTTCCAGATAAAGAGAACCTACAAATGAAACATCATACATGGATGGTTCTGTATCTGATAACGACAGTTTTGCATCCAATGCATCCAGACGCTTTATATTAACTGCCAAAGGCATATAGCGGACTGTTGTAATCCCCATGCTGCAAAATTCAAAGTATGTTGCTTTGTCAAAAACATAGACTGTATTGCACGGATTTTTGATCGTAGTAGAATACAGCAGGATATGAGGACAGTCATAGCTATAGGAGATATAGCGGATATCTTCTTTCTGGCACACACGAGAAATCACAGGAAAATAATCCACCGAAAACACAATATCGGGGACTTCCTTCCGTATCCGTCTGCACAATCTGTCTTCTGTATCCTGATCCTGCAGGAGTTCTTCACCCTGAGCCTCAAATACCTTAAAGGGAAAGCTTATGATCTGGTGTCCTTCTTCTATAAATGCATCCTTGATATCCAGATATCCATAACTTTTCCACTCGACAAACAATATCTTCACGAAAACATCTCCCTTATCCGATGTCGATAGGTGTGTCCTTTCGCCACCTTATCATGTCCATTTTTCGCAATCGCCTTTCGCTCCTCTTCATGATCCAGATAATAAGCGACCATTTGCAACAGGTCCTCTTTGCTTTCATAATAAACAAAATCCTCTCCCGGAATAAAATCATCCAGAAAATCTGCCTGAAAATTACTGAGCAAAAATCCGCCAGCCCCCATAATATCATAAGCCCGCAATGGGATACCACTTTTTATGCCACGTAATGAAATATTCAGATTAATTCTGCTTTGTTTAAACACAAGGGGCATCTCTTTATAAAACTCCACGCCGCCATGATTTGTAATCCCTGGCATAGTCAGCTCTTTTGCATGGGTAAAGAGATCCAACGGATGATACTGCGCACAGGTTTCCAAAAGGTCGATCCGCTCTAACGCTGTAATCCGGCGATTGACCACATACTGCTCATAAAAATATTCCCTGGGTTCCACACCATCAGGCTCCGGATCCACCGGACAGATCTTATACATCTCATCCACAATCGGAGAAAGCGCTCCCTGGACCAGATCATACCCCTGGATTTTCATCTGTGCATCCATCAGAGCATCCAGATACCCCTTTGCATATCCAGATAAATGCGGCGCGATCTTTGAGTAATAATCATATTTCTCAATGTACAAAGAGCCTAAGAAAGACAAATCATATTGAAACGGCTGTCTTCCTGCCTGGTCCACTGCAATCCGGTCCAAACGTTCTGTATTTGCCGCCAATGGCATATAACGCACGGTCTCGATACCTGCGTGATGGAAATCCATATAAAGTTGTTTATCAAAAACGTAGGCTGCATTGCAGGGATTTATGATCGTAGTGGAATACAGCAAAAAGCAGGGACAGTCATAGGTCCAGGAGATATATCGAACATTTTCCTGCTGGCACACTCTCGAAATCACCGGAAAATAATTCAAAGAAAACATCACATCCGGCGTTTCCTGGCGGAACAGCGTCAACAGCCGACTTTCTGTCTCAGTATCCCGGTTCTGTCTTCCATACTGCGCCGGAAAAAGAAACGTAATTAAATTATGCCCCTCCGCCGTCAATGCATCCTTTACATCCTCACTGCCATATGCTCCCCACTCTGCAAACACGACTTTCATACAATTGCTCCCTTTATCTCTACACTCTACAGATTCAGCATTTCCTGCTCTGCTGTTGTAAAATATACTTCTGCCATACAGCGGACAAAACCGTTACATCCCGCCTTCTGTGCCGTCTTAAAAACAAACAGACGGTCTTTTAGAGATGATACATCATAGAGCTTCGCAAGAAAACTCATGACTGCATCATTTTTCCCACGGTCCTGCGCATTTTCTTCTCCCTGAAACAACGCTTTCAGCAACCAAAGCAACGGCTTCATCTCATATCGCTCAAATTTCAGATGCTCTACAGCATAAGCGACACATTTTTGCAACTCGCCAGTCTCATAGCAACCTTTTGCCAGCAGATCATAAACGTCTCCAAGATTTCCTGACAAGAGAAGAGCGCTGTTTGCGCATCCATACCGTTCCAATTTCATCAAAGCACTTTCCAGACAGCGAATACTGTCTCCAGGCTGCCCGTGAGACGCAAAAAAACGTCCGGCAACATAGTCAAGATCCCCTTCTTTCGGAAAGGCCATCACGGCCTGCCTGTATATTTTTTCTGCATCCTCCCAGACAGCGTCCGATCTTTCAGTCAAAATCATCAGCAGCCTGGTAAATGTAACCGCATGCCTTTGATCATATTCCTTTAATTCTAAAGGCATATGCCGGACAGCGCTCCGATACCATTTTTCTGCCTCTTCCCCTGCACCGTCATCATAACATTCATCCCCCATATACCCCAGCAGCTCTGGATCATCCGGATGCTCCTTAATCTCCATCTGCAGCATCCTTCTGTTCCTTCCGCTTTTCTTTTTCTTTTTTGAAACCTCTCCTTGATATCCGGTATGAAGGATCGAAAGTTCCTCTGTCCCATCCATAATCCGCAGCTCCCGTCCGGACATAGATACCAGCTGTTCATGTATCCGTCTCTTATATCGGATATCCGAATCATTCCGGAAAAGGCGGAGATGGCTGCAGGAAGAAAAGACTCGTCCATCATCGTCAAGGTTGTGAAGCAACGCCGTGACACCATCATATTCTTTATGAGCCAGTTGCTCGAATACATCCGGAAGCTTCCCTGCATCCTTTTCCGTCATATGCTCGTCCGCATCCAAAAAAACGATCCACTCCCCTTCCGCTCTGTCGATCGCATAGTTTTTTGCAGCCGCAAAATCCTCCGGCCATTCCAGGAAAAACACCTTTGCTCCCATCTTTTTCGCCAGCTCTACAGTCCGGTCGGTAGAACCGGTATCCACTACGATCTGCTCCCAGATCACTGCTTTTCCCCAGGACAAGGCTCTCTCAATGTTCCTCTCTTCGTTCTTCACAATCATGCACTGCGAGATACGGTTTTCCGCCTTGGTTTTCATATCTCCTCCTTATCCTGCATCTATCCATGCACACAACCTGCCATGCATTTTTATAAATCTCATAATACAGCAAAAAGCCATTTCCCAGCTTCTTGCCGTTGAAATGGCTTTTTGTTTGTAAGGCCCTGTTTATATTGTGGTCTGACAAAGATGCCAAACCCAACTCCTTTGCCCTGTCAGATATTACTGAAGCAGGCTCAGGATGCTCTGCGGTACAGAGTTGGACTGTGCCAGCATGGACTGAGATGCCTGCAGAAGAATGTTGTTCTTCGTGAATGCAGTAATCTCGTCTGCCATATCGGTATCACGGATACGGCTCTCAGCAGCAGTAATGTTCTCAGATGTAACCTTCAGGTTGTTAACTGTATGCTCCAGTCTGTTCTGAGCAGCACCGAGGTCAGCACGATAAGAAGACACTGAGTTGATTGCCGCTTTGATCTTATCAATTGCCTTATTACCACCGGACAGAGTGGAAACAGTAATAGAGCTGATGCTAAGGTCTTTAGAAGTCATACCGCATGTAGGCAGTGCAAGAGTCTCACCAGCTGTCGGTCCAATCTGGAAGGTGATAGTTCCAGCGGAAATCGGCTTAACGCCATTGAAGTCCGTCGAATTGGAAATACGGTCAATCTCTTCAAGCAGACGGCTAACCTCTTTCTGCAGGTTGCCTCTTGCTACTGTATTGTAGGTACCATTTGCAGACTGGCTTGCCAGAGTCGTAAGACGCTGCAGCATAGAGTGAGTCTCAGTCAAAGCACCCTCAGCTGTCTGGATCAAACCGATTGCATCGTTCGCATTCTTCGTAGCCTGGTTCAGACCATTGATCTGAGATCTCATGCTCTCGGAAATTGCAAGACCTGCTGCATCATCGCCTGCACGGTTGATTCTGTAACCAGAAGAAAGTTTCTCCAAGTTCTTGTTCAGGTTGGTCTGGTTGGTTCCTAAATTTCTGTAAGAGTTAATTGCCGCTATGTTGTGTTGAATTACCATAAAAAATCCTCCTGTTATAACTATGGTTTTCGGGAACCTCCCTGTCCCCTCTTTTTCTCTCCGAAGAGGGCCCTACTCCGGAAAGTTCTGTAAAGTTTTATGTGAATTTGCTTTACATTCTTATTTATCGGCTTCTTTTGATAAAACTTAAGAAGTTTTCCAGCTTTTTTATGTTCTTTTACTGAAGAAGATTCAGTACCAGCTCCACAGTTGAATTCGCCTGAGCCGCCATCGCGTTTGCGGACTGATAAATGATATTATCCTTAGTAAACTCCGTGAATTCATCCGCCATGTCCGTATCGCGGATCTGGGATTCCGCCGCGTTCATATTCTCATCTGTTACATACAGATTATTATATGCATGCTGCAGACGGTTGCTGGCTGCTCCGAAGGTTGCCCGGACATCTGATACCGCTTCGATCGCCGCTTCAATTGCCGGAACTGACTTATTCGCATTATCCAGTGTGTCTAACTTGACATTTCCAAGTCCAAGATTCTCTTTTCCTATGTAATAACGCTCCATCACCAGCGTTTCCTGTGCGGAAGGGCCGACCTGGAAAACCACGTCATCATTTGCCACAATCTCCGGAAGGGGCGGCCCCTTCGGTGCGTCATCGTGCCCAAACAGCTGAATTCCAGCAAAGTGAGATGTTTCACCGATTCGGTCAAGCTCCTCCATCAGCTTTTCGCGTTCCTTATCCAGATTTGCTCTTGCCACAGAGTTATAAGTACCATTTGCCGACTGCACTGCCAATGTCTTCATCCTTGATAACATGGAATGCACTTCCGCCAACGCTCCGTCTCCGGTATTGGTAAAGCTGATGCCGTCGTTGCAGTTCCGCATGGCCTGATCCAGACCTTTGATCTGATTCCGCATCAACTCTGAGATTGCCAGACCCGCCGCATCATCTCCCGCACGGTTAATCCGATAACCAGAAGAAAGCTTCTCAAGGCTTTTCTTCATCTTTCCTTCGGAAATTCCTTTATTTCTGGTAGCGTTGATACCGGGTATATTATTTCTTACAATCATCTCTGCCTACCACCTCCTGTTGTCCTCCGGCAGAAAAATATCTGTCGAACCCGGACTATATATTCAAATATAAACTTTGTTTCTGCCTATTATATCGGCAGAAAAAACGAAGGAATAAGAAAATCCGGAAGATTTTTTCATCAAACAGCGTTTCTTCCTAATATCCCAACATGGACAGTACCTGATCTGTAAGGAACAGATACTCCAGCCACAGAAAATAATATTCCAACTGCTGCGGCTTCAGTTCACTCATTTCTCTGGCTTCCCCGCCAACTCTTGCAAAGCGTTCCGGAAAAATCGGATATTTTGCTCTCCACGGCTTAAAAGGCACCCCCGCAAAGTGAATCACTGACGGCTCATAGTCCGGTTTCCGGTCAACCTGAGCATAGTATCCAACACAGAAGTTATACGGATTGTACCATCTGTCCCTTATCTCCGGATAGCCGTAATATTTCAGATGTCCCACAAAAGCAGCCGATAACAGCCCCTGATCGCCAAAATAGACTGGCTCTCCTTCTTCTTCCTCTGATCTGGATTTCCGAAGCTGTTCAGTCAGATAACAATACCACGCAATATCAATCCCTGCCTCACGCATTTTCTTCAGATTAATCATATAGGATCCCGAGTTAAAGAGCCCTTCCAGAATATCAGACAACTTATTTCTGTCAGCGATATCATCCGGTTCATATGGTACAGGCATCCCTGCTTTTAGTTTGTACCGCTGAGGAGTCACGACCAGAAACTGATCTTCAAAATCACAGTTGTAATATGGTTCAATATCTCCCACAACCAGTGTATCTCCAGCATCCAGATACAGAACGCGATCCATAGAATCAGGCAAAAGCCAGTGCGCACAAAGCGGATAATAAGTCTCTCTGTACCATCGTCCTGCCTGTACAAGCGGATCATACGCTTCCGGATCCTTCACCCGGACTTCATGAAACATGATATTGCCATAGCCATTGCATATTATGGACAGCATCTGAATGTTTTCCGGAGTAATCTGGCTGTGAAGAAGATAAAAGTCCACACGGGCATGTGTCAGATTTTTCGCCATGGCAGTCAAAGATACTGCCATGGCAGGAACCAGATTGTTGTCAGAAGATGTTAAAATATTATAGTGTTTATACCCTTGATTCATCCTGTACTTGTATGATGTTTATGGACGCAAAAACATCATTTTTCCTTTCTTTTTGACATTTGATTATGCAGGTTTGTGAGAATGAACAGCAGTTCACTCTTGCGTCCTGCTGCCGGATGTGATAAGATTGAGAAAAGGAAAGCCAAAGACGCACGGCTTACTCTTAATTTCGTCTGGAGGGCAGCCCCTCCGAAGAGGGTAAGCCGCCCGGCTCTCTGGTTTTCCTGTCTCACATTCTACCATACAGCCGCTTTTTCTTCAATCCCGTTTCTTTGCATGTTTTAAGGCCCCATTACCACGCCTCAATCACACAGGTATGTTTTTTCTCCACGCTGTCCTTATCATAATTTACTCCAACAAGAAGTATATTTCCCTCATAAGCCGCCAGTTTTTCCGTATACTGCCTGTTCTTAATCTGAGCGATCGCTCCTTTTTCCGACTGGTTATCCGGTAAATGCTTTGCGGACTTCTTCATTTGGAATATAAACTTCTTCTTTTATCTCGTCATATCCAAGGTATCCCAAATGGATCAATATGGTAAGAACATCATCCCTGCTGTTGATCTTTGTCAGATCATTTTCAAACGTCCCTGCATTGACTCTGCAGCGCTCGCCGGCAAGCAGCCTGATAATTGTACTTTTCAGCCCTTCCTTATCGATCGTAATATAGTATTTCAGCGATTCATATGCAACCGTACCTGTCCAGTAACTGTTATATTCGCCGTCAAGCATGGCGTTCGTCACGGAATTCGGACAGTAGACGTGTTTCAGCCGCCTGAAACCGTACCCATCATACCATCTCTTTGCTTCCTGAAAATCCATATGATATTGTCCGCACAGCTTCTGAACCTCTGTTTCCATAAAGCCGACATACTGGTCCAGCCGCTTCGGACTTATCATGGTATATTCCCTGAAATTATTTAATGCGGATTCGCTGTTATATCTCTTGATCAGAAGAATCCCCGTTAAATATGCAAGCCCCATAAAACGCTGCGATTTTTCACCTTTAAACAATCCTCTGAGCAGGTCGATATATTCATTCTGTATCGTCCGGTCAGACATATTTTCCCGAAATACCGCATCCCACTCGTCAATAATCACAACGAATTTTTCACCTGTTTTTTCGTTAATGTCCGCCAGCGTCAACGGCAGTGACTCCGTTCCCTTCACAATGGACGGATACATTTCCCGAAGCTCCTTTACAACACAGTTTTGAAGAAATACAACAAAATCTTCCCCTTTGGGCATGGTTACTTTTAACTCTGCTATATCCAGCTGTATCACAGAATACTGATTCAGATGCTTTTTAAAGTCCTTTGCCTTTGCAATTGCGTATTCCGAAAAAAGCTCCTCCGAATCTCAGCCCCTGCTGTAATATGCCGCCGCCATTCTTGCCGCTATGGATTTTCCAAAGCGGCGGGGTGGCTGACACATACATATCCCTGCTCGGTATCCAGTACCGCGTTCAAATGTTCCAGCATACCTGTCTTATCCACGTAAATCTGTGAACGGGCTGCTTTACGGAATCCTGCATTACCCGGATTCAAATACTGTCCCATCATTGTTTCCTCCATATAATGAGCTGCCGACTTCATCCCTTCCCGATCAATACCCTTTTTCCTTCAAATGCGAATCCATACTTCTGTATCCGTTCCACTGGTATTCCTTTTGCTTCCAGTACTGCCGTATATCTTTTTTTCTCGATCTGAGACAGTGCGGCATTTACTGTGTCTTCCAGCGTTCCCTCATCGGTCGGATCGTGAACTTTGAATTCCAGAAGAATCGCATGATCCAGATTGTTCCGAGGTTCCAGCACCACATCATATATTGACCAGGGATTGTAGATACCGGTCTGCATTCCACCAGAAGAATGATCGCTTTCTTTCCATAATACCGATACAGATATTCACACAGTGTCCCCAGAGAAGATGTGGCCATATAGTCTTCCATCTTTGCCGAGACACCAAGAAAATACTCCGTTTCTTTTTGACTTAATCGATCTCCTTCCAGCAAATATTTGTGTCGGTTGAACACTCTTTCGATGATATAACAGATCTTTTCTTTTGTTCCCTGAAAAGTTGTCTTCTTTACATCCGCAAAACCAAGCGCAATCACCGGACAGGTTCCCTGCAATTTCCGGTACTTTTCTTCCTCCCAGATGGCCAGACCTTCAAAGAGATCCCCTCTGTCCGAATATTACACAGACAGAAACTGTTCCAACATACTCATATTCAAAGTCTTTCCAAAACGTCTGGGCCGGGTGATCAGCGTAACTGCATCCATATTTTCCCACCATTCTTTGATAAATGCAGTTTTATCAACATAAAAACATCTGCTTTCCCGTAGCTGCTCAAAGTTCTGTATTCCAAGTCCAACCATAAAAATCCTCTCCTGACTGTTCTGTTTCCCCGCCGTTACTCGCCATCCTCCGTCTTCTGCAGAATCTTCATAAACTCCTCGCCTGTGATGGTTTCTTTCTCATAGAGGTATTTTGCCAGTTCGTGCAGCTTCTGTTTTTCTTTCTTCAGAAGCTCCGCCGCCTTCTCATACTGCCGCTTCAGCAGCGCGTTGACCTTCTCATCCACCGCCGCGGCCGTCTCCGCCGCGCAGGCAAGGGACGTGTCTCCGCCCATATACTGGTTGTTCACCGTCTCCAGCGCCATCATACCGAATTCCTCGCTCATGCCGTAGCGGGTGATCATGGCGCGGGCCAGTTTGGTCATCTGCTCGATGTCGTTGGAGGCGCCGGTGGTGATGGAACCGAAGATCAGCTCCTCCGCCGCCCGTCCGCCTGCGTAAGTGGCGATCTTGTTTTCCAGTTCTTCCTTACTCATGAGATTATGGTCCCGCTCTTCCACCTGCATGGTATAGCCCAGCGCTCCGGAAGTCCGCGGAATGATCGTGATCTTTGTCACCGGAGCGGAGCTGGTCTGAAGCGCCGCCACCAGAGCATGGCCGATCTCATGGTAGGAAACGATCATTTTCTCTTTATCCGACAAAATCGCGTTTTTCTTCTGATATCCGGCGATGACCACCTCGATGCTCTCCTCCAGGTCCGCCTGCGTCACATAGGCTCTGCCGCCCCGGACTGCCCGCAGCGCCGCCTCATTGACCATATTGGCCAGCTCCGCCCCGGAAGTGCCTGCCGCTGCCCGGGCAATGGCGTTAAAGTCAATGTCGTCCCCAAGCTTCACTTTCTTTGCGTGTACTTTCAGGATCGCCTCTCTTCCTGCCAGATCCGGCAGTTCCACCGGAACCCGCCGGTCAAACCGACCCGGACGCAGGAGCGCCGGATCCAGAGTCTCCGGACGGTTGGTAGCCGCCAGAATGACGACGCCTTTGGAACCGTCAAAGCCGTCCATCTCCGTCAACAGCTGGTTCAAGGTCTGCTCTCTCTCGTCATTACCGCCTATGCCGCCGCTGTCACGTTTCTTTCCGATGGTATCGATCTCGTCGATAAAGACAATACACGGCGCTTTTTCATTGGCCTGTTTAAACAGGTCGCGCACTTTCGCCGCGCCCATGCCCACAAACATCTCTACAAATTCCGAACCGGAGATGGAGAAGAAGGGAACTTCTGCTTCTCCTGCCACCGCCTTGGCAAGCAGCGTCTTTCCGGTTCCGGGAGGGCCCACCAGCAGCGCGCCCTTGGGCATCACCGCTCCGATCTCCTGATATTTTGCCGGATTGTGCAGAAAATCCACGATCTCCGTAAGCTGCTCCTTTGCCTCGTCCTCTCCTGCCACATCCGTAAATTTGATCCCCGTCTCACTGGCCACGTACACTTTGGCGCTGCTCTTGCCAAAAGACATGGCATTTCCCATGCCGCCTCCCATCCGCTTCATGAGCATCCGGGACAGCAGCTGCCCGATAAAGACGAACACCGCCACCTGAAAGACAATGGAAAGGATGGAGGCAAACAAAGAGTTCTCCTGCTCTTTCACCTTGCCGAATTTACATCCGGATGCCTGCAGGCGGTCCACCAGCTCCGGATCGTTGAAGGCAACGGTAGAATAAAACGAAGGCTCTTCTTCGTTATTGTCTACAAAATAAATATAGTCCTTTTCCATCTGCGCCATGGACACTTCTTTCTTTTCCAGCATGGTCAGAAAGGTGCCGTAGTCCACTTCCTCAATCTGGTTTTTCACATATCTCGGAAATATGACCGCATTCAACACAATCATAAGCAAAAGCCCGATACAATAGTAAAAAATCAAAGGCTTTTTCGGTTTTTTCATCTGCTTCATAATGATCCTCCTCTCTGCCGGAACTATGACTCCGTCCCGTACTCTACGTTCATCAGCATCAGGCCTTCCGGCGGCATCAGGCGTCCCGCGCACGGCCGGTCCCTGCTCTCCAGAATCTCCTTCATGGACTCCGCGCTTCGAAGTCCAAGCCCCGCCTCCACCAGCGTGCCGGTCATGATCCGGACCATGTGATACAGAAAACCGTCCCCCGTATACGTGATCTCGATCAACGGGCCTTCCCGGCGGACCCGGATCTCTTCGACGGTCCGTACGGTGGATTTTTTCAAACGCTTCAGGGAGCAGAACGCCCGGTAGTCGTTCATCCCGCACAGACAGTCCGCCGCCTTCTGCATGAGTTCCGCATCCAGCGGCTCCTGCATCTGCGTCAGGAAACGGCGTCCAAACACATTCATCACCGGATCGTTCCAGATTCGGTACACATACGTTTTCCGCACCGCATGCAGCCGGGCGTGAAACCTGGGCGCCGCTTCCTCCACGGACAGCACCGCCATATCCTCGGGAAGATAGCGATTCATATAATCCCGGATCGCCTCTGCGCTTCCGCCTCTGCTGCACCGGAAGCTGATGACCTGCCCCGCCGCATGGACCCCTGCGTCCGTCCGCCCGGAACCATGGACCTCCACCGGAGCGCCTTCCATCCGCGACAGAAGTGCTTCCAGCTTTCCCTGAATGGTATGTTCCGTATTTCCCTGTATCTGCCAGCCCCTGTAACGGGTGCCCTCATATTGAATCACCGCTTTATAATTCATGGTATCCCCTTTTCCCGCAGCCCGGATACTGCAGTTCCTTACATCTCGATCCCCCTGCGCGCCGGCACGCCCTGGTCATAGGGGTGCTTCACCTTCTTCATCTCCGTCACATAGTCCGCCAGCTCCAGAAGTTCCTCCCCCGGATCCCGGCCGGTCAGGACCACTTCCAGCCCCTCCGGACGGTTCATCAGGAAATGAAGCGCGGTCTTCTGACAGATCAGCCCATGGTTATAGGCGCTCATAAACTCGTCGATGACCAGCAGATCACAGCCGTCCTCCTCCGCCCTTCTGGACACATCCTCAAACAGGTGGGTATAGGCGTGCTCTGCCCGTTCTTTCTGCTCCTCTGTCATATTCCAGAAAAATCCGAATTTTTCCGTACAGCAGCAGTAATCGATCCCCAGCTTCTTCAGCATCTCCACCTCGCTGGAACTTCCGTCCTTCATGCACTGGCAGAACAGCACCTTCAGTCCATATCCCGCCGCCCGGACCGCAAGCCCCACGGACGCAGTGGTCTTTCCTTTTCCGTCTCCGCAGTAGATATGCAGGCACCCTTTTTTTACATGATCCATAAAACGACTCCTTTCACAGCCAGAAATACCACAAGCGCCAGGACCGCTGTCCCATACAGCAGGCGGTTGGCACGCCGGATGTCCTCATACTCCACTGGACGGTCCGCGTCTCCCAGCGTCGGCTTCTCATATAATTTTCCAAAATAGTATGCGTTTCCGGCAAGCTGGATATGCAGCGCTCCCGCCGCCGCCGCCTCCGTATGAGCGGAATTGGGGCTGCTGTGCTGATACCGGTCGCGTACATAGATCCGCCAGGCATTCTTTGCATCCATCCCGAGGAGCCCGCCGGCACACACCATCAGCACGGCCGACAGCCTGGCCGGAATGTAATTCAGCACATCGTCAAATTTCGCCGCCGCTCTGCCAAAATACAGATACCGCTCGTTTTTATAACCGACCATGGAATCCATGGTATTGACCGCCTTGTAGAAAAATCCAAGCGTCGCGCCGCCGATGGCCAGGAAAAGAAGCGGCGCCGTAACTCCGTCCGATGTGTTTTCCGCCACCGTCTCCACCGCGGCTTTTGTAATCCCGATATCGTCAAGAGCCGCGGTATCCCTGCCTACCACCATGGATACCGCGCGGCGCGCCCCTTCCACATCTCCCGCATTCAGCGCCGTGTATACTTTCATCGTCTCATCCTTCAGAGACTTTGTGGCCAGAAGCTGACAGCACATCATCGTCTCCAGCGCAAACCGGGCGTACGGATTCCAGAGACCTGCCAGAAAGAGCAGCCCCCAGGACGCCCCCGCAGTGATCCCCGCGGTCAGCACCAGCAGACATACGCCCGCTGCCAGCTCTCCCTTCTCCGTCTTTGGAAACATACGGCGAAGCAGCGCCTCCAGCCCGCTGATCAGATGCCCCACCAGCCGGATCGGATGATAGAGCCAGTGCGGGTCCCCCACCAGCAGATCCAGCAGAAACCCAAGCCCTACGGCAAGCATTGATAATTCCATAAATCCGTTCCTTCCGCGGGCGTCAGGATATATCCGCACCCGTTTTTCACCTGATAGTCAAAATAATTTTTCTTCGGACAGCCGAAACGCTCCAGGACCGCCATAATCGTCCCTCCGTGCGCCACCACCGCGGCCCGGAGCGGAAGCTCCCGGATGGAACCGGCGATCTTCTCAAACCCCGCCTGGCAGCGTCTCTTAAACGCTTCCGGGGACTCTCCGCCCGGAAAGGGAAGCGCTCCTCCGCTGTCGATCCACGCCTGATACGCCGGATTGCCGTTCAGCTCCTGATAATTCTTATTTTCAAACTCCCCGAAATCACATTCCCGAAGCGCCGGAACCGGCACTATGGGAATCTGCCGGATTCCGCTGCATGGATCCTGGCCGTCCTCGGACGTCCGCGCACCGGACCTGCGGCACGCCGCCGAAAGGCCGTCTCCCCATATGGCCTGCGCCGTCTCTATACACCGTCTCATGGGGCTTGTATAGATCCGGTCTACCGCCGGATAGATACGGTCCGCAAGCAGACGGATTCCCTCCTCACAGAGCGGCTCGTCGGTCCGGCATCCGATGTACCGCCCTTCCAGATTGCCCCGGGTCATGGAATGGCGGAGCAGTATAATCTCAGCCATCCTTGATCACCGTCCCGATCCCGCAGACGACCCGGTGCACCTGCGCCGCCTCCTCTGCGATCCGGCAGCAGACACGTCCGGTCTTTTCCCGGTATTCCCGGTCAAAACGGTCCACCGGCACCACCCCGTATCCCAGTTCGTTAGTCACCAGCACCACGTCCGGATTTTCCCTTTTCAGCCGTTCCATGGAAAATTCCTGCCCGCTTTCCATCAGCCTTCGGATATACTCATGAAAATGATACAGAAGCTTCGTTCGATACAGCTCCTCCGGCGGACAGAGCGCGCCGTCCGCCGCTTCCTCCCTCCTGATTCCAAACGTTTCACACGCATAGGCTGTCTTTCCCTGAAAGCACCCTCCTGTCACAAGTATCATACAAATTTTCCTCCCAGCATCACGGTACAGGCCATCATCAGTTCGCACACCTGTACGAAAAATCCTGCGATATCCCCGGTGGTTCCCCCGAATTCCTTCACTGCCACATGATAATAATAACCATATACGGCAAAGGCCGTGCCGGCCAGAATCAGCCCTCGGCGCCAGTCCAGCCAGAACGCCGCTCCGGCACAGGCAAGAATCCACAGAACCAGAACCGCCTTCAGCACCCGCTTCTGCGCCGCGTCGGCAAACATGCCCAGAGAGCCTTTTTTATTGGCGCAGGGAAACGCAGCCAGCGCCATGCCGCTCAGCGCCCGGGACAGGACGAAGCCGATCCCAAGGACCGGAAGCGCCTTTTCGTCCACCTCGCTCCACACCCCCAGCGCCAGGATAAAATACGCGCATCCCATGATGACCGCAAACGCGCCCGCATGGGAATCTTTTAGAATCTCCAGTTTCCGCTCCTTCGGCTGCCAGGAGCTCAGGGCGTCCACCGTATCCAGATATCCGTCCAGATGGATTCCGCCGGTCACCAGCAGCGGAATCAGCACAAATCCCGCCGCACGCATCAGGTCTCCCATATCCGCCAGCGCACAGAACCTCCCGTACCCGAAGATCAGAAGCCCGATCACCATCCCGATTCCCGGGAAAAAACAGATCATATATTTCATGTTTTCCTTCTCCCAGTCCGCCCGGGGCACCGGAATCTTGGAAAACATGGCAAACGCGATCAGAAAACTGTTCCAGACCTTTTTCATCCTGTTACCTCCGGATTTCCTTTATGGACCAGCGGAATGGAGTAGACGACCTCCACCACCACATCCGCCATGGACGCAAGTTCCCGATTGATGACGGCCAGATCCTGCTGATACCGCCGGGTCTCCGGGTCGTACTCGATCCCGTCGGAAAAGATCTCATTGGTCACAATCACCAGATGCACACACTGTTCTCTGATCCTTCGGACCCCCTCCAGAACCGCTTCCACACACTGCCGTCCCGCTCCGCCCTCCTGATAGAGCTCGTTGGCTGCCAGATTGGACATGCATTCCAGCAGCACCGTGCCATAGCCGGACACCTCCGCGTCTTTCAGCCCCGTATAGCATTCCAGCGTCTCAAATCCCTTTTCGGCACGCATGGCCCTGTGGCGCCGAATCCGTTCGCGGCATTCCCCGTCAAAGGGGTACATGGTCGCAATGTACAGGCGGGGCGTATTTCCAAGCCGCTGCACCACAGCTTCCGCATACGCGGATTTGCCGCTGCCGCTGCCGCCGGTGATCAAATATAACATCTTTCATTCCTCCATGGCTGCATCTTCGTTCCCGCCGCCCTGTAAACGTCTGTAAGACAGGCACGCCGCCAGAAAATCATGCGGGACGTGCAGATTGGAATAATAAAACAGATGCGGAAAACCCGCATACAGGTTCTTCGTTCCATGCACGCAGTCCCACTCCCGTTTTCCAACCGGCTTCCGGGCGTGCATGCTCTCTCCGCAGCTTTCGCTGTCCCAGTAATGGAATTCATGGCCGCGGACCCGGGTGCCCGCTTTTCCCAGAAGCTGATCCTCCCCGGCTTCCAGCGTCAGATAACCGAAACGGGAAAGCTTCTCCGTCCGGTATGCCTTCGCGTCCAGAACGCCTGCCATGGGGCAGTACCTGCCGTCCGCCCCCTCCAGTTCCCGGTGCAGATACAAAAATCCGCCGCACTCCGCAATACAGGGCATACCTCCCATAACGGCCTTTCGTACCGCCTCTCTCATGGAGCGGTTGCGGCCAAGCGCCTCCGCGTGAAGTTCCGGATAACCGCCGCTTAAGATCAGTCCCGACACGTCCCTGGGCAGGCCCTTATCTCTGATCGGTGAAAAGGGCACCAGTTCCGCCCCCATCTCTTCCAGAAGCTCCAGATTGTCCAGATAGGTGAAGCAGAACGCGTCGTCCTCCGCCACCGCGATACGGACCCGCTCCGAAAATGACAGTTTCCGGATCTCCTTTCTGACCCGTTCACTGCCCTGGTCTCCGTGCCCGGAAGAACCGCCGAAAGCTGTTTTCGCAGCGTCTCCGCCGGCAACGTCAGACGTTCCCGCAGTGTTTTTTACGACATCGCCGGACGTTTCCGCGGCGTCCCTGTATTCTCCGGCAAAGGACAGCATGCCGTCCAGATCCAGCGTCTGTTCCAGTGTCTCTGCCAGACGGTTCAGCTTCTCCCGCAGCGCCTCGATCTCTCCCGGGAGCACAAGCCCCAGATGCCGGCTGTCCAGAGAAAGCTCCTCCAGCTTTGGTACATGGCCGAACACCCGAAGCTTCAGCTCCTGCCGGAGCCGGACGCTCAGCTGTTCATAGATCATGGGCGAAGCCTGGTTTAGAATCATGCCGCAGATCCGGCTGTCCTGCCGGTATTCCAGAAAACCTTTGACCATGGCGAGGACCGACAGGCCGGCGCCCCGGCAGTTCACGATCAGGACCGCCGGAAGATCCAGCGTACGCGCCACATCATACGTACTGCCCTCCGTCCGGATCCCTCCAAGGCCGTCGTAATATCCCATCACGCCTTCTGCAACCGCCAGATCAAAACCTGCCGCATTTTTCTCATACAGATACCGGGTCGTGTCGCTGCCGGTAAAAAACGTATCCAGATTCCGGGATTTTGTCCCGATGACTTTTCCATGGAACATGGGATCAATGTAGTCCGGGCCGCATTTAAACGAAACGACCTTCAGGCCCCGGTTTACAAACGCCTGCAGGATTCCGCAGGTAATCAGCGTCTTGCCGCTTCCGCTGGCAGGCGCGGTCAGAAGCATTCCCGGCGTCCTCATACTCTCCCTCCCCGGCAGGTCACGATATAGACCGGATTCTGCCCTGTCATCAGATGATACGGCCCCAGTTCCTTTGCCTTTGCGATACTCACCGACAGGATTTCCTCTTCCGTCACCGGAAGCGTCTTCAGGCACTCTGTCACCTCTCCGATGGTCTCCAGCGTCACCGTGTTGATGACCATGCGGATCTGCGGATTTTTCTCAAGCAGGCATTCCATGATCTCCTTCAGATTTCCTGCGGAGCCGCCGATAAATGCGTGGGTCGGCGCCGGAAGATCCGCCATGGCTTCCGGAGCCAGTCCGTGAACCACTTTCACGTTCGGCGTGCCGAAATGACGCATGTTGGCTTCGATCAGCCTGCAGGCCTCTTCCTTACGTTCTATGGCATAGACGCAGCCGTCCTCCGCCTGCAGCGCCAGTTCCACCGATACCGAGCCGGTGCCGGCTCCCACATCATAGACCACCGCATCCTTCGGCAGGCAGAGCTTCGCCACGGACAGGCTGCGGACCTCGCTTTTGGTCATAGGCGCTTTTCCGCGCAGAAATTCTTCATCGTCCACACAGGCGCGGATACCGCCGAAATACTCCGGATTCTCGACCAGCGCCACGCACAGGCCGTCATAATTCCCGGTCTCCATCTCCCCGGGGCTTCCGGAGGTAATCTTCTCTTCAGGATATCCCAGCCGTTCTCCCACATGCACCCGTACATGGGACAGGCCGTACTCCTGCAGTTCCCTGCACAGCTTTCCCACACTGTCCGCCCCGCCCAGTATGGAAAACGTCTTTTCATGCGTCCGGACGGCTCCCGTCAGATTGGCGTCCCGGCCGTGGGCGCTCTTCAGGCACACATCTTCCCATGCCAGACGCAGCTTTCCGCAGAAATACACCACAGAAGAGATGCCGCACATGCTCCGGATCGTGCAGCCGCACCCCTCCAGCGCCTCATACAACCGCTTCGCGCCGCTGTAGAAGCCGATGTCGCCGGACAGCAGCACGGCAATCCGGGTATATTCCGGATGCTGCCGGATGTAGTCCGCAATGTTCCGGGCGTCGTACTCTCTGTAAACCGGTTTCCCCGTCTGTCCCGCCGCCTCCAGCATCCGCCCGGCTCCAATCAGAAGATCCGCGGCTTTTACCTCTTCCGCGGCTTCCACAGTCATGCCGGACGGGGTGCCCATACCGATCCCGATCAATGTAACCGTACGTTCCCGATCCGCACGGCGGATTTCCTCATCCGGAGCAGCCGGTCTCTCTTCCCCGTCTGTCCCAAAACGGCTTTCCAGCATCTCCATGACCGCTTCCCAGGAATACCCTTCCTGTTCCGGCGGCCTTCCCACCAGGACCACCTTCGCTCCGGCCTTTGACGCCGCACGGATCTTTTCTTCAAATCCGCCGGCTTTTCCGGTCTCCTTCGTGACCAGATACCGGCAGTCAAACTGCCGGAGCATGGCCGTATTCAATTCCTCGCTGAACGGTCCCTGCATACAGATCAGGTTCCTTCCCCGGAACCCCAGCTTCTCACAGGCCTGCGCCACCTCCCCGGTGGAAAGCACGCGGGCAAAGACGCGTTTCTCATAATCCGGAATCACCGTATACTTTGCCAGCTCCTTGCTGCCGGTGGCGGCCAGGATATTCCCTTCGGTTCCCGCCAGCCAGGCGGCCGCCTCCTCCACGGAGGAAACCGGTACCACATGCTCCGGGTCCACCGCTGCGGATTCCCGGATCAGCCGGATATACTCCGTCTCCGCATCCTCACATGCCAGCGACACATTTTTTGACACCTCCGCCGCATAGGGATGCGTGGCGTCGATCACCAGCCCGACGCCCTCTCTTCGGATCAGGTCCCTCATCTGCTCCCGGTCCATACGCCCCGTATGCACGTTCAGATATTCATTTTCCGTCAGCAGCGTCCCGCCGTATTCCGTCGCCACGCAGGCCGTCACCCGGATCTTCTTTCCGGACAGATACTCCGACAGCATCCTTCCTTCCACCGTTCCGGCAAATATGATCACCGTACTCATGCTCTCACTCCTCCATACAGACCGTATAATCCATGACCGCAGCCGCCACCGTCACGCCCTCCCGCGCCGTCTTCGGAATCAGCAGCCGTTTTGTCCCGGCGCCTTTAAGCGCCGCCCGCTCGCACACATTCCCGACTCCCGCCACGGACCGCACAAAATCCGACTCCGTAAATCCGTTCTCCGATTCCACCTGTTCCAGTTCTTCGGAACTGTAGGTGGTAAAGGGCACGTTCAGAAAATCCGCCAGCGCAGCTATCCCCTGTTCCTTCTCTTTCAGGTCAATGGACGCAATCCGGCATATGCTCTCCGGATACACCTGCCATTCCCTCAGCACCTGCAGCACTGTATCTTTCAGATGCAGCGCGTCGGTATTCTTTCTGCAGCCGACGCCGAGTACTGTGATCCCGGGCACCAGATGAAGGGTATGGGCAAAAGGCTGTATCGCTCTGACGTCGACGGCAAATCCCACAAAAGGCGTTCCTTCTCTGTCCAGTTCTTCCGGCACCGGACCAAATACCGGCCAGGCGCTCCGCATACCCACGCGCTTTCCCGCCACCAGCGCCGCCGCAATCTCTCTGGCATACGCCATGGAATCCATATAGAGTCCCCGCCCGGCGGCAAACGCGTCCACCGCGAATTTCCCCTGCAGGTCCGTAGCCGTGGTGATCACCGGCTCCGCCCCCAGGATCTCCGCCGCCAGCCGGGCCAGGGCATTGGCTCCCCCGATATGTCCCGACAGCAGAGAGATCACATGCTTCCCCTGCTCATCCGCCACCAACACCGCCGGGTCCGTCTTTTTGCTCTGTACAAAAGGAGCGATGCTGCGCACGGCGATTCCCGCCGCGCCGATAAAGATCAGTGCGTCCGCCGATGAAAACCGCTCTCCCGTCCATTCCTTCAGGGACATTCCGGCCCCCCGGACGCCCTCCGGCAATACCGCGTCCTTTTTTTTAAGCCACGCCTCACAGCAGATTCCATGCTTCGGCAGCTCTTCCGCCAGCTTCTGCGCCAGCATCGCTCCGTGATCTGTAAAGCTGATAATCTCCGCCTTCATTTAACCGTTCTCCCATCGTCTCCGCCGCGTCGTCACTTCGGATTTCTCCGACCGGCGATCTTCTCCGCCAGCTCCGGCGCCTTTTTCGTCTGTCCAAGAATTCCGTATACTTTGGAAAATGTGATGATTCCCAGCTCCAGACATCCCTGCGCCCGTTGGTTTACATAAAATTCCATCCGTTCCATCAGGCGTTCCATCACCGGCTCCATCAGTCCCGCTTCCTGCAGGTATTTCAGCGCATCGTCCGTTGTCACGCTGTCCATCATCCGGGAAAGCAGGGAGACCGGCGCGCCCAGCAGAGCCGCATGAACGGTGAGAAGTTCCATCCGGGCATCCGCATTGTGGGAATGTGTATTCATGATTCCGCCTGCCAGCTTCACGAATTTCCCGATATGGCCCACCAGCAGCGCCCCTTCTGCTCCGAATTCCGCCGCCGCATCCAGCGCTTCGCCTACAAAATTGCTGCATTTTACCGCATCCTCAAGACAAAGTCCATGCCCGTATTCTTCCAGAAAATCCATGCCGTAATTTCCCGGCACAATCAGCAGGCACTTCCCACCGTTCGCCAGCTTCTGCCGGATCTCCACCCGGATCGTATCAATCAGAGCCTGCTCGCTCATGGGCTCCACGATACCGCTGGTACCGAGTACCGAGATGCCGCCCACAATGCCGAGTCTGGGATTGAACGTCTTCTCCGCCAGCGCCTCCCCCTCCGGAATGGAGATGGTGACCTGAAGGGCCCCGGTATATCCGAACTGCGTACATACTTCCAGGACATTTTCACAAATCATCTGCCGGGGCACCCGGTTGATGGCCGCCGCCCCCACCGGCTGCTCCAGCCCCGGCTTCGTAATCCTGCCGACTCCTGGGCCTCCGTCGATCCGGACACGCCCGATATCATCCGCCGCCGCGCCCTCGATGCAGGATACCTCCGCATAAACCAGTACGCCATTTGTCACATCCGGATCGTCGCCGCCGTCTTTTCTGATTCCGCAGCTTACCGCCTTCTGTCCTTTTACAATATCCAGCACCTCCAGATGGAGCGGGATCTGTTTCGGCGTCATCAGATCCACATGCGACAGCTCTTTTCCCGACAGCAGCATGAACGCCGCCGCCCTGGCCGCCGCTGCCGCACAGGAACCGGTGGTGTAACCATACTTTAATTTTTTATGATTTTTATATATGTACTGTTCCATCTATGCTATACCTGATGCGTATACGCCTCTACGTTTCCCCCGTCCCATGTGGTCAGATGGTAATAGACGTTCAGCGCCTGATCGATCATGGACAGCGCCATGATGGCCCCGGTCCCCTCGCCCAGATGCATGCCGGCCTGAAGCGGCGCAGCCATGCCGAGACGCTCCACCACCAGCCGGGAAGCCGGCTCCGCCGAACAGTGGGTGCAGATCATATACTCCTTTGCCGTCTCGCAGAGCATTCCCGCCAGATATGCGGAAACCGCAGAGATAAACCCGTCGATCAGGATCGGAATCCTGCAGTACGCGGCTCCCAGATAACACCCCGCCATGCCTGCGATGTCCAGGCCGCCGATCTTCGAGATCACATCAACCGCGTCCTTTTTATCCGGCTGATTCACCTGAATCGCTTTTTTGATCGCGCGGATCTTCCGTTCCAGTCCTTCCGTGGAAAGCCCGGCTCCCCGTCCGGTCACGGTCTCTACGTCCTGTTCAAACAGAACCGCCGCGCAGGCTGAACTGGTTGTTGTATTTCCAATACCCATCTCTCCGGTCACAATCAGGTTATACCCCTCTTCTTTTAGCCCGCGGACCACATCCACGCCGGTCAGGATCGCCCGGATACATTCCTCCCGGGACATGGCAGGACCCTCCGCAATGTTGCCGGTGCCATGGCGGACGACCCGGTTCTGTATACGCGGATGCTTCCCGTCCGTCAGGGCGCCGATGTTTACCGGAATCAGCTCGCAGCCCGCAGGGCCGCACATGACGCATGCCGTTGACAGCCTGTCTCCCATATTTTCCAGCACCTGTATGGTCACCGAACTGTCGGTCTGCGTCACGCCTTCCTTGACCACGCCGTTGTCAGCGCCCATAATCACCACCGCGCGTCTGTCCGGATGTGGATGAGGGGTCCCGTAGATGCCTGCGAGCCTCACCAGCACCTCCTCCAGCCATCCAAGCCCCCGAAGCGGCTTACAGAGTGAATCCCAGCACTTCCAGGCTTCGTCCATGGACTTCTGGTCCACAGGCCCGATTCCCTTTATTATTTTTTCCAGTTCTTTCATATCCCCTGTCTCCTTACATTCATCTGTTCTACGCCTGCTGCAGTTCTCCTTATGTTCAGGTCAGGGCTGCCATCCATTTTCGACTGCAAAGTCGGCCTTATACGCCCTGCCCCAGACAGTTCATGATCACGCTGATCATCATCTCTTTTTCTTTCGGCCTTGATTCCGCGATCATAATGGTCAGCGCCACCAGTGTATAATCTTCGATCAGCTTTCTGCCGTCCTGAAACAAAACGCCGTTTTGATCCAGAAACTACAGAAACACAGCAGCGGCAATTCATGATCCGTATCACCTCTCCCAACTGACTGATACGCTTTTGTCTTTCGTTTCAAACAACACAATCTCATTTCTCTTTTCCACTGCACAGCCCTCCTTATCGAATAAATGTTCTGTATTTATTTTACAATATACAGCTGTATTATACGACGGAAAGATGTAATTTCCATCAGAAAATGTTGTTTCAGAAAAGCAGGACCGACGTCTCGACATCCGTGTCGTTCCGGTAACATTTGATGTACTTATATTTTTCTGTCTGCTCCGTATGGGAATCGCCTGTGCTCATGCGTTCGTTCACACTTTCGCATACAGCATGGCATTGCAGATGGTTGCCGCAATGTTGCTGCCGCCCTTACGCCCTCTGGGCACGATATACGGTACGCCTGCGGCCATAATCAGCTCCTTCGCTTCCACCACATTGACGAATCCCACCGGCGCGCCGATGATCAGCGCCGGACGCACCTTCTCTTCCCGGATCAGTTCGTACAGCCGGATCAATGCCGTCGGCGCATTTCCAACGGCGAAAATGACTTCTCCGTCCAGCGCGGCCCCCCGTTCCATGCAGACGGCTGCCCGGGTGCATTCTCTTTTTTTTGCTTCCTCCGCCACATCTTCGTCCGACATGAAGCAGAAAGCTTCTCCGCCGTATTCGGAGAGTTTTTTCTTGTTGATCCCGGACCACGCCATCTTCGTATCCGTTACGATCGACGCCCCCCGGCGCAGCGCCTCCACGCCCAGCATGGCCGCGCGCTTTGAAAAGCACAGATTGTCCGCATAGTCAAAATCCGCAGACGTATGAATACAGCGTTTGACAATGGAGAATTCCGGCTCCGACCAGGTCCTCCCGTTCAGCTCCTCCGTGATGATCTCCATGCTCCGCTTTTCAATATCCGTCGGTTTTACAATCTCTATCCTGTCAAGCATCAGATTCCCGCCTCCAGTATCTCATAGATTTTCTTCATATCAAAGGAACGCCGTACCAGATCCGCCAGCCTGTCGTATTCCTGCTCCTTATGCGCCTCCAGATCGAAGCTCCATTCCCCGTATTCCATTCCTTTATCCGACATCAGCCTCCGGATCATGGCCTCCGCAAAACCCGCCGTATCGAAGAGTCCGTGCAGGTAGCTTCCCAGCACCGTGCCGTCCTCATTGGAAAATGCGTCCGTCCTTCCGTCGGAAAGCCGGATCAGCTCCAGGCATCCGCCCAGATTCTCCGACACTCCCATGTGGATCTCATATCCGGACACCTCTCTGCCTTCCCAGCCCGTCCAGAGGCCCGCACCCCGCTCCATCCTGCCGGAAATCTGCGTCCGCGTCTTGGCTTCACTGAACACAGTACGCGTGTCCAGAAGTCCCATGCCCCGCATGGAACCGCCGCGCTCCACTCCGTATGGATCCTCCATGACTTTTCCCAGCATCTGAAAGCCGCCGCAGATGCCGATGACCGGCGTCTTGTTCTCCGCCTGCCGGAGGATCAGCGCTTCCATGCCGGATTCCCGCATCCACTGCAGATCGTCCATGGTGTTTTTCGTGCCCGGCAGCAGGATCAGGTCCGGACTGCCCAGCATCCCGGGCTTTTGTACATACCGAAGAGACACTCCGTCCATTCTTTCAAATACGGAAAAATCCGTAAAATTCGAGATATGCGGCAGATGGATCACCGCCACATCCAGTCCGGCGCCCCTCTGCGTCCGGGTCAGCCGGTCCGACAGGCTGTCCTCGTCATCAATATCCAGAGGCTCCATGGGCACCACCCCCAGCACCGGTATGTGCAGACGCTCCTCGATCATCTGAAGCCCCGGCTTCAGGATCTCCACATCTCCGCGGAATTTGTTGACGACCAGCCCTTTGATCATGGCCTGCTCATCTTCCTCCAGAAGCTTTACCGTCCCGTACAGCGCCGCAAAGACGCCGCCCCGGTCGATATCGCCCACCAGCAGCACCGGAGCCTTCGCCATCTTCGCCATGCCCATATTGACGATGTCATTTTCCCGGAGGTTGATCTCCGCCGGGCTTCCCGCTCCTTCAATAACAATGATGTCATACTCCTGATCCAGCCGGTTGTATGCTTTCATGACATCCGCTGCCAGTTTCTTTTTGTCCCGGTAGTAATCCATGGCTTTCATATTTCCCCGGACCTCTCCGTTTACGATCACCTGGCTTCCCACATGGCTGGTGGGTTTCAGGAGGATCGGATTCATGTCCACGGCCGGCTCGATCCCGCACGCCTCCGCCTGCATGGCCTGCGCCCGGCCGATCTCCAGCCCGTCCTTCGTAATATACGAATTCAGCGCCATATTCTGCGACTTAAAAGGAGCTGCCTTATATCCGTCCTGCATAAATACTCTGCCAAGCCCCGCCGTCAGGAAACTTTTCCCCGAATTGGACATGGTACCCTGTATCATGATCGCCTTCGCCAATCGCCTCACCTCATTTCACAAATCTGTCGGATGACCGACGGGTCCTTGATCTTTGCGTCGTCTGCAAACATCAGAATCTTTGTCAGGATCTCCGTCGTCTTTGGATCCTCATCCAGAAACGGAAGAAAGATCTTTCCCCGGTGCTGGGAATGCACCGGCAGCACATGGAGCATGGCGTTTCCCACCTGATGGATCACGCCGCTTCCCAGATGAACGGTATACTGTCCCAGCGTTCCGTTGATGACCGCATGGGTTCCCTGCAGCCGGACATTTTTTATCCGGAAAAGACGGAGATTCTCCTCCACGATTACCCGCCGCATCTCCACGGTGGAATGGCTGGCCTGCGGATCTACCCCGCCCACATAAGCAGTGCTCACCGCCAGATCCACATCCCGCATGACCTCGCTGTAGATACGCTCCGGAATCTCCGCGATCTTCTTCTGAGTGAAATCCCTCCGGTCGTAGAAGACCACCGATTCCAGCGTGGGCGCCTCGATGTCTCCGGGCGAAAACCAGTCCGCCAGCGCCAGCAGCACCGCGATGATATCTTCTTTATAGTACACCTTCTGCAGCCCGCTTTCATAATCCGCCACCCAGCGGCGGCCGCGAAGGGTCGCCGCCGTCTTCTGCGGCTGGATCTGATATCCGGAAAACAGACGGCTCTCCCGCTTCTCCAGTTCTTCCGGAAGCTTCACATACAGTTCCCGGAACACCTGCTTAAAGGGCTGCCGCGTCTTCTGTTCAAACAGCGCCCTCTGATACTCCTGCCAGTGCCCTTCCTGATAAAAATCGCAGGGATGGGCAACCCGCACCCGGGTATCGGAACGGACCGAGACGGTCCTGCCGGACCAGTCCGTAAGTCCCTCTTCCGACAAAAATCCCATCCTCCCGGCTGTTTCGCAGTCCTTCGCCGTCACATACACCAACGGCTTTATGAGCGGGCTGACCACCGGATTCTGAAGAAGCGCCCAAAGCTCCCATACTGCAAATACCGTGCCGTCCTCCATGGCCTGCTCCAGCATCTTTCGGGTTCTTGCATGCTGCTCCTTCAGCTTTTTCACGATCGCCTGGCACTCTGCCACCGTCTCATTCTTTTTATATTTTGCAGGCACGGATTTTACGGTCTTCCCGTCTCTTTGGCACTGCAGGCTGCTCTTTCCCGCCTCGTCCACGAAAACGCGGATCTGTACGTCCTCTGCCGGCTGCCACGCAAAATATCCGTCATACGACGCGGTCAAGTGGGTCTCCATGCGCAGCATCAGACGGGTCACATCCGAAAATCCCGCGTTCGTGCTCAGATTCTGAAGCGCCATATCCGCCGCTCTTCCTTCACTGGCGCGCCTCTGCGCTCCGAACTGCCTGCTTTCCTTCCGATAATTCTGAATGTACTGGTAACGCTCCAGAAGCTCCTCTTCCCTTTTCTCCGCCGTCTCTGAAAGCGGCAGAAGCGGCAGGCTCATGAGCAGATCCTTGTTCCGTTTCCCGTCGATCTGCGTCTTTAACGTCTCAAAATCCGTCTTTCCAAGAGCCGCGTCCGCGTATTTTTTCGCCCGGGCATGGGCGGTCCCGCCGGAAGAATATTTTGCCGCCTGATAGAGCAGCTGGAAATCCTTTTCTCCCAGCTGTTCATACGACTCCTTAAACCACCGGACGTCAAACGCCCCGCCGCACAGCTCTTCTCTGGTCAGGGGCGTATATTTTGCCACCATGGCCATGGTCCCGTCGTCCAGCCATTCGCTGGTATGCGCCATAAAATAACAGCAGCCGCTCTGAAGTCCCGAAAGCCCCAGACAGGGTTCCAGAAGCGGAATCCACTGCGGCGCATACATGGCAAGCTCCACCAGCCGCTTTTTCGCGATACCGGTGCCGGCCAGCGCCTGGCGAAGGTCCTCCGCCGTCTCTTCCTTTCCCGGATAACAGCGCATGAGCAGGCAGCTCAGGACTCTGCGCCGGTCCTCCCCGTTTCCATAATAATATGCGTTCTGGTCCAGCACATCGTTCCCGATGGCGTGAAGAAGCCGGATCAGGACGGGAATTCCCCGTACCATGCAGATATTGGACACATACCGGGAAAACGGCGTCGCCTGCTCTCCCCGCCGCAGCTCCACCTCCAGTACCTTCGGCACCACCTCATCATACAACGCAAGTGCGAACTGCACCTCCGGTTCGGAGCCGTCCACCCTCCGGGACGTTCCGAACGAATCGCCGAAAAGATCGTACATTTCCCGCATGCCCATCCGTCCGCCGGACAACGGGTCCAGACAGCTTTTCGCCGCCGATGTGATCACAGTCAGAAGCCGCCCCATATCATAATAAGTAAACACGGCTTTATAAAACTGCTCCTGATCCCAGATCCCCCGCAGGCAGCACTGGACAAAATCGGAAAACCGGATCACATCATTTCCCGACCGGTATCCCTGCGCATCCAGACGGTCGAATCCCCGGTGCTGCCGCAGACGGAACCGCAGAGCGAAGGAAGGCGCAAACTTCTCTCCGTCCGCCAGCTTCAGCCAGACAAGCAGGTTGTCAAAGATGGGAAGCTGCCCGTATTTCATCAGATGCTGGCCCTCTGTCCGCCATGGCTTTGCCCGGTCCACATAAGCGCCCACGGAGGTTTCCAGCACGGAAAAAAGCTTCGCGATCCCCACAAGCCCCCAGTGAACTTTCATTTCCTTCGGCACGTATCTCTGGAACATCAGATTTACCACCGTCCCCGTCTGTGCGGGATAACTGCCTCTGGATACCAGATTTTTAAAGGGAGGCTCCTTTAAGACGCCTGTTCCGAATACTTTTTTGTAAACAGATGTATGTTTCCCATAATCGCCTCTTCCGTGATAGCATACCAGATACAGGTACACCTCCATCAGAAGCTGCGGGTCACCGACCTCCTTCTCATAAAACTGTTCCCACAGTTCTCCGAACGGGTACCCGTTCCATCCGCCGCCCCTGACATTTCCGGGGGCCAGCATCACGCCCAGAAGCTTCTCGTCCCCCTGACAGTCCTCATACTCCAGGTCCTTGTGTGCCCCGATCCACGCGTCCAGGCGTTCCAGCACCCGAATACACGCCTGCTCCCCGCAGACGAACAGCTTCGACGCCTGCTCCGTATCCACAGATACCTCCGGAATGATCCATTCCTTCCCGGGATCGTACAAGCCGTAACCCGGTTTTTTCAGAAGATCCTGCGCCGTGTTCCGTTCTCCGATCAGTTCGGTCAGAAGGATCTGTTCTTTTTGTGTAGGATTTTCATACGCTTCCAGTATCGGAACCGTCAGCCGGTATTCCTGCAGGTTTTTCTTTTTCAGATGCTGTGCCAGCTCCAGCCCTCCCATATGGGATTCCTCTGATTTTTCCTTCAGAAGCCGCTCGATGCTGCCCCGAAGCGCCGCCGGCTCCTGGCTTTTCAGTATATCCAGCGTCTGTGCGCGTCCTTTTTTATACCGCATGTTGCCTTCGATCTTCCGATAATCTTCCGGCAGCAGCCTCACGCCCTTCACCAGCGTAAACGCCACGTTTCGGGTGTTTTCCTCCTGACTGTGGAGGCAGTCCAGAAGGATCTGCTTCCGGATTCCGTCCTTCGGCCTCCACAGAAGAATCCTGGCCGCCAGATGCCTGCCGTCTGTAATCGCAGGCAGCAGCCCCGCAGCCTCATCTAAATACGCATCCTCCTGCAGCGCCCACGCCAGCAGGCACATCCGGATCGCCGCGTCCGACCGGCTCATGGTCACCTTATACCACGGAAAAATGCACGGATCAAGTACAAGCCCCTTCTTCGGAAGCGTCTCCATGATCCCCTTCAGAATCCCGTAGGCGCGCTTTGCCTCTTCCGGGCTCAAGGACAGCCGTTCCGTCGTGATCATCCTCGGCATCTGTCCCTTATCGTAGGAAGGCGAGTAGTAATACCGGCTGCAGCCGCTGGAACGGTAATCCATGATCTCATTTAACTGTCCGTACACATCCCCCATAAAATACGGAAGATAACAGGCGATCAGCTCCAGATCTTCCGGATAAGCAAACATCACCTTTTTCGCCGCCCGCATGGAAAGCGTCCGGTTCTGAAACGCTTCCAGATAATAAGAAGCCGTCATCATCTGATGCCTCGTTCCGTCCTCCGCCAGACGAAGGACCGCGTCCGACGCCTTCTGCACATCGTAAAAAGCCGTTGCCCACAGCGCGCAGCAGATGCCCACGGCATCCTCTCCCGCAAGCTGCTCTTTCACAAAAGCAGGATCCTTAAGGCACTCTCCCATAAGCTTCAGCAGTTTATCCGCCATCCGTTCCATGCTTTTATAATCATAGATGCCGATCCAGGTACTGACCGCCCGTTTCACCGACGAATAGCGGATCAGGCCGTGATCTATAATGATCTGGAACAGATACTGGAACGCTTCCGTCCTTCCTGCATCCATCGTCTCGCAGACCGCCTGTCTGGCTCCCTCCTGCAGCCTTGCCGCCAGCAGAAAATCTCCCAGAACCTGATACAGATCCTCATTCCTGCTCATGACGATGCCCCGGATCAGTTCATGGCTGATCATCTGCGTATTGTTGTCGCCAAGAAGCACTTCACGGACCGCCCGGATCGTCTCTTCCTTTCCCCGGTCGATCTGAGCCGCCAGCATGCCGGCATAAGAAAAGTTCTCGTCTCTCGCATCCTTTAAGATGTCCGGCGCCGCATTCCCGGTCAGAATATCCGCCAGAGATACCTCTCTTCCGCTTTCTCCATAAAACCGGAGCCTTGCATACGCCCACAGAAGCCGGACGCCGGCCTCCACAAAGGGCGTATAGCTCTCTCCCCTCACGCTGCGGCGGTACATCCCTGCGGAAGCCTGGAACTGATTCATCTCATCCAGCGCATAGTAGAATTCTTCCTGAAGTTCCGGCCGGACACATGCATCCACCAGGCAGGAAAGATGCTGCCGATACACTTCCGACGGCTTTCTTGCATCCTTTGCCAACAAAAGGCTTTTGATCCAGTTGCACGCCTCCACATCCACGCCCGCATACAGATTTCCTCTGCGGTCCACTGTGGGCAGAAGTTTCCGTTCCGTCTTCGACAGCCCGGAAGTTTTCTGAAGTTCTTTCGTAAATCGTTCCATCCGCCGTGCCTGCTCTGCCATGATCGTCCTCTTCTCCTCTATCCTTCAATCCCGGCCCAGTCCGGCCCGTCTTCTACATTTCCGGTTACATGGATCGAATGTCCCCAGAACATATCCCCATCACCTGTTTCAGTGCAGTTACAAGTCTCACATTATCACCATGACATTTTACCGCCGCCCGGTAATATTCGTCATTCAGTCCCCGGTAATTGCCGCACCGCCGGATCAGAATCCCATAGGGCAGCAGGCGCTCGTACAGATCGCATATCCCCGGCGCGCGGAAAAACAGGTAATCCGCCTGTCCGTCCCACACCTGCATTCCAACTGTTTCCAGTTCTCCTTTCAGCCAGACGCGTTCCTCTCTCACCAGCCGCACGGCTTTTTGCTTATATTCCTTCTCACCCAGCGCGGCGATCCCTGCCTCCGACGCCAGCACGCTGACCCCCCAGCACTGTCCGGCGGCCTCCATACGTATCAGAAGCTCCCGGTTCCCGCTGATGCCGTATCCGAGACGGATCCCCGGCATGGCGTACATTTTCGTAAATGATTTTAATATGAACAAATGTTCTGTCCTTTTTATGTAAGGAATCAGGGACCGTTCCTCCTGACCGGTAAAATCCAGAAAGCACTCGTCCAGCACCAGCAGGATTCCCAGGCGCTCTGCCGTTTCCAGAATCCGAAAAAGCAGGTCCGGATCGATCAGGAGCCCGGTGGGATTGTTGGGATTGCACAGAAACATCACGTCTACGGAAGCGTCCATCTGTTCCAGAATATCCTGCCGCACCTCCAGGCTGCCCCGCAGTTCGTGAAATGTACATTCGGCGCCGACCTGCTTTAACGCCTCCTCGTATTCCGCAAAGGTGGGAGCCGTCAGAAGCGCCCTTTTGGGACGCGCCGCGTACGCCAGACGGTAGATCAGGTCCGCTCCGCCGTTTCCACAGAGAAAACACACGTCCGGAAGACCGTATTCTTCCGCCAGCGCTCCTTTAAGTTTCCGGCACAGAGGATCCGGATAATGCACCGCATCCTCCAGCGCATGCATCACCGCATCCTGCACGCTTCCCGGTATCCCCAGCGGATTGATATTTGCGGAAAAATCCAGAAGCTCCGCGTTCTCCTTTCCGCATGTTTCTCTTATCTCGTCATCGTATATATTACCGCCATGTAACAAATCCATCTCTTCTTTCTCTACACTGGAGGGCGCCGCAGCGGACAGTTTGACAAAGACACATGCTCCGCCAGTTCATGCAGTCCATGATCCCTCAGATAATCCTGCAGAATCCACGCGGACTGTGTGGATTCCGGCCCAATGATGATCTCCGCGATCAGATCCTCCAACCCAATCCCGATCTTCCAGCACATGGACTCCAGATCCAGCGGATAGTATTTCTTAATGCGCTCTTTGGTCACATGATAGCAGGGGCTCACGTCAAAATATTCCTTCTCATAGGGATAGACCACCAGCCGCACTTCATTTTCCGAGGAAAAGGACGGATGCTTGTAGACGACCGAACAGATCCATGCGTCATTCATCGCGTATTTGATCTCCGGATTGTCACCCGACAGCTCCGTACCGCTCACAGCCAGCTGATAAAATACATCCACCAGACTGTGTTCCGTCATATCGTCCTGATAGAACACCTTCTGCAGAGACAGGTCGCCCTCCGCCAGTTTCTGCAGCAGTTCTCCCCGAAACGCAATGCACACGCCTCTGCCCCGGTTCCCGTACCGCTCCCACTGGGCCGCGTCGTCCCGGTAAAAAGAAAAACAGGCGGCATAGGCGGAATAGAAAAACTCCTTTTTCAGTTCTTCTTCAAAAAGCTGCCGAACCTCATCCGCCAGATCCTTCTCTCCATCTGCCAGCAGCCTTTTTACCACCGCCTGGCACAGACCGCTCATGAAAAGACGCATTTCCGCCGCATCATTCATATTCAGGACATTGTTCACACGCAGCTGCGCACGCCGGAGAATTCCGTCCAGCGCCTGAAAATCTGTATAGTGATAGAAAATGTCATTGTCAAACTTTTGTGCCATCGCAGTTCCTCTTTCATCCCTTTTCTATTGGCAGATCTCTGCAAGTGCCGGATACATCCCGGACAGGACCCCATCCGTCTGCTGCCTGCTGACATTTTAACATGATGCCGCAGAACTTTCAACGCTGTGAGTATGTTGCAGATCACTGCACCGTCCCCCAGTCAAAAGCAGAAGACATGAATCAGAAATCCTGCTGCCAGGATACATCCAAAACCAGCCCTTCTGTCCTGCCGCCGTTTACACCGGTGCAGAACTGCTGCCCCTGCCAGAATCTGTACAGTCAGCAGAATCACATATGCCCGCCAACGACGAATATAAAAATCCCATTCCATGGTCAGACGCCAGCACTCACCACTGTACAGCGCCAGAAACCGGTCCGCCAGCAGACAGACCAGCATGCCTTCCACCAGGATCCATCGGGACACTCCTTTCGTTCGGATCAGATGCTTCAGAAAAAGAAACAGGATAACATAACCAGACCAGACAAGAAGAGCCACGACGGACCATTCTTCCAGGTAAATTCCGGGAAGCGGATTATATTTATACACCGTATTTTGCCTCATACAAAAGCACATCCCGGATCCCTTCCGCCGTATACTCCACCGCCGACCGGTGCACCGGGATTCCGGCTGCCTCTGCTGCTTTTGCCGTCACCGGGCCGATGCAGACCGCCTTCGCCGCCATGGCTTTTCCGTCCGCCATGGACGCAAACGCCTTGACCGCCGAAGCGCTGGCAAAGGTCACATAGTCCGCCTGCGGCAGAATCCGGTTCAGTTCTTCGCCTTTGCGCCCGTCTGCTGCTGTATGATAGATCGGCAGCGCTTCATAACGGATTCCTGCTTCCTGAAGCGCCCGGTTCAGTTCCATGGACGCCTCTTCCGCCCGCAGCAGCAGCACCTGATCCTTTTCTGTCAGAGTGGGAACCCATTCTGCGGAAAGATCCCGGCTGCTGTATCTGGTCGGCACGAAATCCGCCCGAATCCCTCTGGCCGCCAGCGCCTTCTTCGTCCCCTCACCGATCACCGCGAACTTCAGGCCCGCCAGACACCGGATATCCTTCCCGCACGCCAGCAGATAATCAAAGAAAATATCCACCCCGTTGCCGCTGGTAAATACGGCCCAGCTGTAATGGTCCAGCGCCTCCATGGCGGTTTGCAGTTCCCTGGTAATCAGCGGCTCCGTATGGATCAGGCTGAAGGAGATCACTTCCGCCCCCTCTGCTTCCAGTACTCTGCGCTGCTGCTCCGACATCTTCTCCGTGCCGGTCACCAGCACCCGCACTCCGGCAAGCGCGCCCTTTCCATACCATGCGAGCTCTTCCCTTAAAGACACCACGTCGCCTACGACCGTGACTGCAGGCGTCCGGATTCCTGCGGATTCTGCTATCTGAACGATATCCCGCAGCGTTCCCGCCGCCACCCTCTGACGGCTTGTAGTCCCTTCCTGGATCACGGCTGCCGGCGTATCCGGATTCTTTCCGTTTGCAATCAGACTCGCGGTGATATTCGGAAGATTCTTAAGTCCCATCAGAAAGACCAGCGTGCCCTCTTCTTTTGCCAGCGTCGCATAGTCCAGCACCTGTTTTTCTTTGTGGCTGCCTTCGTGCCCGGTAATCACATGGAACGAGGAGGCATGGTCCCGGTGCGTTACCGGAATTCCCGCATAGGCAGGAGCTCCGTAGCAGGAAGACACACCCGGAACGATCTCATACTCGATACCTGCCTCCAGAAGCTCCCGGGCCTCTTCCCCGCCTCTGCCGAAGATAAACGGATCTCCGCCTTTTAAGCGGACCACCTGCTTTCCTTCCTTCGCCATCCGGATCAGCAGCGCGTTGGTCTCCTCCTGCTTCAGATGATGGCTGGACGCCCGTTTCCCGGCGTAGATCAGCTCTGCATCCCTTCCGGCCTCATTCAGCAGCGCGTCCGTAGCCAGACTGTCGTAGACGATCACGTCCGCTTCCCGGATACAGGACAGGCACCGCTGCGTCACCAGATTCCGGTCCCCGGGGCCGGCTCCCACCAGCCATACCTTTCCCTGACAGAGCCTGGCCGCCAGTTCCCGTCCCAGCGCCTCCGCCTGCTCTGTCTGAAGCCCTGTCGCCCTGCTGCCCGACACCTTTTTCATATACCGTCCGTCTGAAGCAAACAACGCTTCCATATGGAGCATGTCTCCCTCCAGCCAGGAATATGCCGCCGCCGGGGCGTTGCAGCTTCCGCCGATGGCTGCCAGGCAGGCGCGCTCCGCGTACAGAGACACCGCTGCCTCCCGGTCATGGACTGCCTCCAGCACCTTCTTCAGATGCCCTTCCCGGCTTTCCACCGCCAGAATTGCCTGCCCTGCCGCCGGCAGACATACAGAACGGTCCAGATACTCATAATGATATTCCCTGCTGCCCGACAGCTCCAGCCGCTCCAGTCCCGCCGCTGCCAGCACGATGGCGTCATACTGTCCTTCCGACAGCTTCCGAAGCCTGGTCTGCACATTTCCCCGAATCATACGGATCCGGACCAGCGGATTGGCCTTTTTGATCTGAAGTTCCCGCCGGAGGCTGCTGGTTCCCACCACGCTGCCCGGCTTCAGATCACAGAGACCGGTTCCGTCACAGGTGACGAGCACATCCTCCGCCGGTCCCCGTGACAGGACCGCCCCGATCCCCAGCCCCGACGGAAATTCCATGGGCATATCCTTGGCGCTGTGTACCGCCAGATCAATCCTTCCGTCCAGCAGCGCCTCTTCCAGTTCCTTTGTAAATACGCCTTTTCCGCCAAAAGAAGTCAGGGAACGGTCCAGCAGCTCGTCCCCTTTCGTCGACATCTCCACAACCTCCACCCGGACATCCGGAAATGCCTCTTCAATCTTCCTTTTTACCATATCCGTCTGCACCAGAGCCAGTCTGCTCTTCCTGCTCCCGATCCGAATCAACTCCTGCATACCATGCCTCCTGCCTGCTCATTTCCCTTCCGGGCTTTCAAACCGCGCCCTGTCCCCTGTATTTCCGCCGTTTTTCACAGTGCATACCCATGAAGGACCATCCGCCCTTTTCAAAGCGAATACCCCCGGGGGGTGATAATCCGCCCGTTTTTCATATATGTCTGTGAATTACCGATAATGACCACGCTGAACATGTCGATCTCGGCGTCCTTCAGTTCCGCCAGCGTCGTGATACAGGCGCTTTCTCCTTTTCGTCCCGCGTTGCGCACGATACCCGCCGGCGTCTCCGGCTTCCGGTATTTCATCAGAATATCCGCCGCCTGCTCCACATAACCGGTCCTCTTTTTACTCTTCGGATTGTACAGGCAGACGATCAGATCTCCCTGTCCCGCACAGTCCACGCGCTTCATAATCAGATCCAGCGGCGTCATCAGATCGCTCAGGCTGATAACCGCAAAATCATGCATGAGCGGCGCTCCCAGCACCGATGCCGCAGCGCTGGCCGCCGTCACGCCCGGTACGGTCTCGATCTCGATCCCGGCATGCTTTTCGTCCGCCACCTGATAGATGATTCCGGCCATGCCGTAGATCCCGCTGTCCCCGCTGGACACCATGGCCACGGTCTGATCCTTCTGCGCCTCTTCCACCGCCATCTCGCAGCGCCGGACCTCCTGCATCATGGGCGTCGCAATATAATGCTTGTCCGGGAAATATTCTTTCAGGATGTTCACATAGGTCGTATAGCCGGTCACCACATCCGCGTTCCTGATGACATCGATGGCCTTTGCCGTCATGTGCTCATAGCCGCCCGGTCCAAAGCCTACCACATATAATTTTCCCATTCCTTACATCTCCTTCATCGTTTTAAAAAATGCCTTCAGCGATTCCGGGCTGGAATTGTCCCGAATCCGGTAGAACATCTTGTCTATGGCTTTTCCAAAGCCCTTTTTCTCCGCTTCCTCCAGCATCCACGCCTTCATTTTCTTAATCTCCGGAAGCGCCTGCTGAAACACCATCCACCGTTCAAAATCCAGCCGCACTTCCTCCAGGATCTGGTCTGCCGCCATGGCCTCATGCTGCTTCTTTTCGTTGTTCGCTTTTGCCAGTTCCTGAAAATCGTCAATGTCGTATCGTTTCACGCCCGGAAGCCATTCCACCTTTGCCTCAATGTCAATGGGCACCGCCAGATCCACCAGAACCCGCTGTTTTGACGTCTTCAGGCATTTTGCCAGATTGTCATAGGTCAGCGTATAATGGGGGCTGCTGGTGGCGCTGATAATGACGTCCATCTCATCCATCAGTTCATAACGGCTCTCATATTCCATCACCTGATAGGTGACCTTGTGGTGCCGGTCCTCGCACGCCTGGCGCATGTTTCTGGATGTAATACAGACCTCGGCCCCCTCGATACACTGCAGATTTTTCAGCACTACGCTGCCGATCTTGCCGGACGCCCCGATCAGCATCACCTTTTTCCCGTGCAGAGAGCCCAGTGTCTTCTCCGCCGCCTTCACCGCCATGGTCGCCATAGACACGGTAGTCCGGGACAGATCGGTCTCTGTCTTCACCTTTTTTGCCGCCGTCACCGCATACCGGAACAGCGTATTGAGATATACCTCGCAGGTCCCTGCCTGCCTCGCCTGCTCATGGGCCCGCTTCACCTGTCCCAGGATCTGATCCTCACCCATGACCATGGAATCCAGTCCTGCCGCCACATGAAACAGATGCTTCACTGCCTTTGTGCCGCTGTAAAACCGCACATAGTCTCCCATATGCTCCACGTCCGCCGCTCCGGCAAATTCCAGCAGCAGATCCTGCATATCCGTAAAGTTGCTTCCCGCGTATTCTGAATAGGTATAGACCTCCGTCCGGTTGCAGGTGCCGATCATCACGCATTCCTGCGCGAATTTCCGGTCCAGCATCTGATGCATCAGATCGACCTGCACCTGCTCCGGAAAGGCAAACAGCTCCCGGATGGCCAGAGGAGCGTTCCGATGGCTGATACTGATCAGTGAGATGCCCATCACTCCGTCACTCCTTTTCGGAATTCTGTTGTAAATGTCTTATCGTACAGTTTCGAAAGTTCGTACTCATCTCCAAGGAAATCTCCCACTACCGTCAGCGCCGTCTTACGGATCCCCGCCTCCTTCACCCGCTCCGCGATATTGGTCAGGTCCCCGCGCACGATCTTCTGATCCTCCCAGGTCGCCTTGTACACCACTGCCACCGGCGTCTCCGGCCGGTACGCCTGCCTCAGGATCTCTGACATCTCTTCCAGCATGCCCACACTGAGAAAAATAACCATGGTCGCGTTATGCCGCGCCAGATCCAGAAGCTTCTCCCCGGACGGCATGGGTGTCCTTCCCTCCATACGGGTCAGGATCACGGTCTGGCTCACCCCCGGCAGCGTATATTCCTTTTTCAGCACCGCCGCCGTGGCCAGAAAGGAACTGACGCCCGGAATGACTTCGTACTCGATACCCAGCTCATCCAGCCGGTCCATCTGCTCCCGGTGGGCGCCGTACACCGCCGGGTCGCCCGTATGTACCCTTGCCGTCTTCAGCCCTCTCTCTTCTGCGTCCTTCATGACTTCGATCACTTCATCCAGGTTCATAGTGGCGCTGTTATAGACCGCCGCCCCCTCCTTTGCGCCGGAAAGCACCTGCGGATTCACAAGAGAACCTGCATAAATGATGACGTCCGCGCTGTCGATGATCCTTTTCCCTTTGATCGTCAAAAGTTCCGGGTCTCCGGGACCCGCTCCGATAAATGATACCATCTTTTTTCTCCCCTGTATTGATATTGAAAACTTCCGGCTGTCCTGCCCGGACTTTCCGATCCGTCAGCAGCAGTACGTTTCCCTTCGCACCATCCGCTTTGGGCATGGAAAAGACCTGCAGCATCGCTGCAGGTCCTTCATACAGTCAGACAGCCTTCCACAGCCGGCAGGCATAAACATACGCATTGCCCGCTGCTGCGGAATCCATAAACCCCGGCCGATATTTTCTTCCATAATAACTGTATTCCGGATCTGCTTTCATCGGAAGCTCCCCATGAATCAGAAAGCAGGTTTCCTGACTTGCGGTTTCGGCTTATGCTCTGCGCTCCATCTTCCCTTCTCACCCTTCGGCAATGGTTTTCATAGATATCGCTTCTCCGCTTACAGTGACCGGATCGTTCAGGCTTCTCACCTGATTCCCTCTTCTGTCCCATACAGACAGCACTTTCTGATGTATCCTGTCTGATAAAGAGCATATCATATTTCTGCCTGTTCGTCAATTTTCATATGCGGTCCATTTAACCGGAATCCGTCTATGGATTGCACTTTTTGCACGGAACATATCCCTGGGCAATCACCTCGTCCCGGCTGCCGGTATAGGCCTGCTTGTTGGATTCTTTCATCTGACCCACACTGACACAGGACGGATAATGAAATTTTTTCGTATTGGTATTTAAAATATATTCCGTTCCCTGAGGCACCGGTTCCTGAACTAGCTCCGGTTCCGGCTGCGGTTCCTCCTGCGGCTGAGGTTCCGGCTGTGACTGCGGCTCTGGATCCGGCTTTGGCTGAGATTCCGGCTCCGCTTCGGATTCCGGTCCCGCCTGACTGCTCGCACCGGTGGCATAGTCTATGGTAATCCCGGGCTGTACATTGTATACATATACACAGAACTGGATATCCGCTCCCTGGTCCTCCACGGACTGCGCTTCCAGAAGTACTCCGGAAGCCACCAGATTATCTCCCTCAAAGACCGGCGTCACCCGGTACATCACATGATTCTCCGTCTCCTTCACGTAATCCGCAATCATGTTTTCAAATGGCAGCATTCCGTCCACATTCAGATACCGGGTGCCGGTAATCAGATTTTTCTCATTGGCATTTTCCCCGGACAACTGGAAACCGATCAGGTGGCACCGGTTGTACAGATACTTTCCGTCCACCTGATCATATGCTTCATTCTGCCATCCTGTAGGTTTCACCTGACTGATGCTCTCACGCTTTTCCGTAGGCATGAGATCCACGCCGATTCTGGCGCACGCAGTACCGCATCGTCCCAGTTCATCCAGTTCACTGTAGTATTCAAAGGACTGTCCGGTCAGATCGTATTCTGAAAAATATGGTTGGTTGTCGTTGACCGCAACGTATGCCTGATCTGTGTACGGTTCCAGATCCGCCAAAGAAAAATCCGTATCCCACAGCTGTCCTGCCAGCTCCTCCGGTTCCGCCGGCTGTTTTAACGGCTGTTCTGCATCAGCATCTCCGGCTTCTTCTTCCCCGGAAGCTTCATCTGCCTCATCCGATGCTGTTTCCTCTGACACGGATGCCTGCAGCACCTCTCTGGAGCCATCCGGGTCCGCTTCCGCTTCTCCGCACGCAGTCATCGACAGAGCGGCCGACAAAGCCGCTGCCAGCAACCATATGTTTCTTCTTTTCATCTTCTGTAAATCTCCTTTGTAATTTTCTCATGAGAATTTCCTGCGAAATCCTCCGTTTTCTCCAATATGTATCCGCTTAGATCAAGTGTAAAAAAAGTATCTGCCGGGTAATTCCGGTTCCACCGGAACAGAATGATCTTCTCGATCCTGTCCGCATGGGAAACCACGTCCCCGTCCTCCACAAAACAGTAATCCCCCGCCTCTGCTTTTTCAAGGTATGCTTCATCCACGATGATCTCCGCCGATCCGGTATCCGTAAACTGTTTTCTGCTGTACGGGCTCATAAAGAGCCTGCGGCTCCCGGCCAGCGCCAGCACATGCTGCTGAAGCACACGGTCTTTGCTCTGCCTTCGGCGGTTAAAGAGCATCCCGTTCTTATCATCGACACATAACATGACGATCACTTTCGTCTCACCTCCGTTTCCTGCCGTGTCTCTCTGCGTTCCATTCTAGCATGTTCTCATGCAGGACACAAGATGTATGCCGGAAACAGAAAAACGCGGAAAGCAGGAAACGGACAATGCAAAAAAACAGCGGAAAATCAACAAAAAAACACGCAGGAATCATGCCGCCTGAATGTTTCGTTTGATTCCGACGGCAGACTGCGGTATACTGGATACCGGAAGCATCACACAGAAAAATGGAGGAAATCCAAATGACGGAAAATGAAAAATATATCAAACAGAGTCTGAACCTTGAACAGGCAAAAGAACATTTTAACACAACACAGACGGATCTGCTCATCATGTCGATAGTCTCGGCCTGTTTTGGTTTGTTTGCCTTTTTACTTGGATTCCATGAAATACTGACCGAGCCGTCCACACCGCTGGCCAGCAGCCTGTCCATGACGCTGCTCGGCGCAGGACATACGCTGGCCGGATGTTCGGGCATCCTTTTTTCCCGAAAGCAAAACCGCATCATCCGCCAGAACGCCACAGTGATCTATGAGCCTTACTCCGTTCTCAAGTGGGGCTGGATCATCTGGTCGGTTTCTTTCGTCCTGTCTGTCAACGCATTTTCATACTGTATCAGCAACCATGTTTCCGGCAGCATGATCATGACCGGATGCGCCCTTCTGCTTTTATGCCTCTCTCTGTTCTTTTTCATCAGCTACCGGTTCCGCAGCATCCTGCTGTACGGAGAGTATGTGGAATACACCAATTGCCTGGGCAGGAAAAAAACCTTCCGGAGAACGGAGATCCGAAGTGTAAACTGGAGCTTGTCCGGGAATTTTTGCTGTGTATTCGATATAGAAGGACGGCGGCTATTCCTTTTCCACAAAAAAATGGTCCATGTGGACGAACTGATCCGGCAGTTTCCCGGTATCTTCCAGAACTGGCCCATGCGTCTTTAATGCGCGGGCGCGAAGTTTTCTGACCATTTCTGCAGACACATGATTTCCTGATTGATTCTGCAGACGTGCGGCTTTTTCAGCAATCCTGCAGACACGCGATTTCCTCATAGAAGATCCTGTGCCGTTCATCAAGCACAAGATTCACATGATAATGTCCGCAGAACCAGCACCGGTAACGAATCTGTTTCTCCAGTTCCTCAAAATAATCGGTCAGAATGTCCGGCTCATACGTTCTGTTCCCGGCAGGGATTCCAAAATAACGATCCAACTCTTCCTGCATACTGCCGGACAGACAATGCGTGATGACATAATCCACCTCATAACCTGCCCTGGACAGATTCTCTCTTCCCTCCTGCATCTCCGCCTCTGAGGGCAGTTCCTGTTCCCACCAGGACACATTCCGGACACGGTAGGACAGACCTTTTTGGTTGGCTCTCTTCCGCTCCTTCGCGTATGTGGGAGAGTCCCTGTCCAGAATACCCCCCTGGATGTCATGGCTGGAAGCTCCGCCAAACGTAAAAAAACGCTTTCCTTCTATCTCAAAAATCTGTCCGCGTTCCAGAAGGATAATTTTATCCCGTAAAATATGACGGACCTTTCCTCCGTTCCACTGTTCCATGGGATATTCCGCGATCAGATCATAGTTTTCATGATTCCCCTGTACCCACAAAAGTGTAAACGGCAGCTTCGAAAGCCATTTGAGATTGTAGGTAAGCTCTCTGTCTCTGGCCCATAAAAGCCCCAGATCGCCGCATACGATGATCTGGTCCCCTTCCCCCGGTTCAGCAGACAGTTTTTCACGCTGCCGCCTTGCAAACCGGTGAAAATCTCCGTGACAGTCCCCCGTCAGATAAATCATACGCCCAAACCTGCCTTTCCATCGTTTTCTGTATGTCCTGTACGAGTCTTACAGTCAAAAAAGAGGGCCAATCAGACCGTCTCACGACCTGATTAACCCCCTGTTTCAAGGCTTTTCCTAGAATTTTCCAGCGTCAGCTGCTTCCTGAATGGAGACAGCCACTGCCACGGTCATACCAACCATCGGGTTGTTGCCTGCGCCGATCAGACCCATCATCTCCACATGAGCCGGAACGGAAGAGGAACCTGCAAACTGCGCGTCAGAATGCATACGTCCCAGGGTATCGGTCATACCGTAGGAAGCCGGTCCTGCCGCCATGTTGTCCGGATGCAGGGTACGGCCGGTGCCGCCGCCGGATGCAACGGAGAAATACTTCTTGCCTGCTTCGTTTCTCTCCTTCTTGTAGGTACCTGCCACCGGATGCTGGAAGCGGGTCGGGTTGGTGGAGTTGCCGGTGATGGACACATCCACGTTCTCTTTCCACATGATCGCAACGCCTTCCGGAACACTGTTTGCGCCGTAGCAGTTTACTTTCGCGCGAAGTCCCTCGGAATAGGACTTGCGGAATACTTCTTTTACTTCGTTGGTGTACGGATCATACTCGGTCTCTACATAGGTAAAACCGTTGATCCGGGAAATGATCTGTGCTGCATCTTTGCCAAGACCGTTCAGAATGACACGGAGCGGTTTCTGGCGGACTTTGTTCGCCTTCTCTGCGATGCCGATGGCGCCCTCTGCCGCTGCAAAGGACTCGTGGCCTGCCAGGAATGCGAAGCAGTCGGTATCCTCCTCCAGAAGCATCTTGCCCAGGTTGCCGTGTCCAAGTCCTACCTTACGGGTATCTGCAACAGAACCCGGGATACAGAATGCCTGAAGTCCCTCGCCGATGGCTGCCGCTGCATCTGCTGCTTTTCTGCAGCCCTTCTTGATGGCGATGGCAGCGCCTACGGTGTAAGCCCAGCATGCATTCTCAAAACAGATCGGCTGGATGCCCTTTACCTGAGCATATACGTCCAGTCCTGCGTCTTTGGTGATCTTCTCTGCTTCCTCAATAGAAGCAATTCCATAGCTGCTTAACACAGCGTTGATTTTATCGATACGTCTTTCATATGATTCAAATAATGCCATTTTCGTCTACCTCCTCGGAAATTACTCTTTACGCGGGTCAATGATCTTAACCGCATCTGCCACACGGCCGTACTGGCCTTTTGCCTTTTCCCATGCAGTATTCGGGTCATCACCCTTTTTGATAAAGTCAGTCATCTTTCCAAGAGATACATACTGATATCCGATAATCTGATTTTCCTCATCCAGAGCGATACCAGTCACATAGCCTTCTGCCATCTCCAGATAACGGGGGCCTTTTGCCAGCGTACCATACATGGTACCGATCTGAGAACGAAGTCCTTTTCCAAGGTCCTCAAGCCCTGCTCCGACTGCAAGTCCATCCTCGGAGAATGCGGACTGAGAACGTCCGTAGACGATCTGCAGGAACAGCTCTCTCATGGCAGTATTGATCGCATCACATACCAGGTCGGTGTTCAGAGCTTCCAGAACCGTTAAGCCAGGAAGAATCTCAGAAGCCATAGCTGCAGAATGGGTCATACCGGAACATCCAAGGGTCTCGATAAGCGCCTCCTGGATCACGCCTTCTTTCACATTCAAAGACAGCTTGCAGGCACCCTGCTGCGGAGCACACCAGCCGATACCATGGGTAAAGCCGGAGATGTCTTTGACTTCTTTTGCCTGCACCCATTTTGCTTCTTCCGGAATCGGAGCAGCGCCGTGATGAACGCCCTGGGCTACCGGACACATTTCTTCTACTTCACGTGAATAAATCATTTGTTTGAAACTCCTTTCAAGTTATCATATTAGACCCGTAGGGGTAAGGCCTCATATGTGTCTATTTTCTCACAAATTGAGCAGTTCGTCCAGCAGTTTTTTCCTGTTTGCAAAAAAAATATTCGTCCTGTTCTTTATCCTGTCATCTTTTTTTCCTCAGACCGGGTTTCTCTGATATGTTTTAAGCCATGGATACAAAATATCCATGGCTCAGATTTTACCACTGCTTTCCCTGAAGGAATATTGTCCATAACCTCTGCATCTATTCTCTTGATGCCAGCCGCTGAATATGCACAGCCAGATAAGCGACCTCCTCATTGCTGATCGCACGATTATACTCCCGCAGAATCAGCGTCCGCACTTTCTCCGCACAGAAAAGCGCTTTGGGGTATCCCTGCTCTACCTGTGCATAGAGAAAGTCGTCCGACGACTCCAGCATCCTATCTGTGAAAAAACGCTCTGCAAAATACTGCATGTGACTGATGAAACGGGAATAATGCAGACTCTCTCTGTCCGGCTGGCATTTCATGGAGTAGGTGACCAGCGTCACCACCTCCCCAATGAGCTTCGCTGCCCGCATGGCGTCGTACTGTACTTCTTCCTCTTTCTGAGCGTTGATAATGTGAAAAGCGATGTTGGCCGCCTCTTCCAGCGGAAGCCGTATCCCCAGCTCCCGCTCGACAACGTCCAGCGCCCTGACGCCAACTTGGTATTCTCTTGGATAAAAGCTTTTCAGCTCCCAGAATACCCGGTTGGTAACCGTCATGCTTTTCTCATATCGCTCCACCGCAAAATGCAGATGGTCCGTCAGCGCCAGATAAATGTGTTCGTTTAAAATCGTGTGAAGCTCCTGTTGGGCGAAAGCGACAATCTCCTGCGTGATCTCCAAATAGCCGGACGGAATCGTACTCAAAAGCTCGGCCAGCTGATTTTGATCGTTCCAGGAGAGCTGGACAAAGATCCGGCTCTCCTCTTTCAATTCCACGATCTCCCCCGGCTTTCTGCCGTAACCGATTCCCTTTTCCAGAACGATGAATTCCCCGCTGTCCTGATCTGACACCAGTACCACACTGGAATTCAGCACTTTTTTGATCCGCAACATATGCCAATCCTCCCTTTAACCGCTTCCGGTTTGATCAGTCCATATCCGCCCCGTTGGTGCGGATGACTTTCTGATACCAGTAGAAGCTGTCCTTTCGGCTCCGCTTCAGCGTACCGTTCCCCATATCGTCCTGATCCACATAGATAAACCCATAACGCTTGCTCATCTGGTTCGTGGATGCGGAGATCAGGTCAATCGGCGCCCAGCTTGTATAACCCATCAATTCCACGCCGTCGTCAATGGCCTTTTCCATCTCTCTGAAATGCCGGCGGAAATACTCGATCCGGTACGTGTCATGAACGGAGCCGTCCGTTTCCATGGTATCCTTCGCACCAATTCCGTTCTCCACGATGAACAGAGGCTTTTTATAGCGGTCATACAATTCGATCAAAGAAATGCGCAGGCCGACCGGATCTACCTGCCATCCCCAGTCACTCGACTCCAGATACGGATTCTTTACGCCCAACACCGTATTTCCCGGCGTACGCTCCGCATTCGGATCTACTGACTCCGTCATGCTCATATAATAGCTGAAAGATACGAAATCCACCGTTCCTTCTTTGAGAATTTCCAGATCTCCCGGCTCCATCCGGATCTCAAAACCGCGCTTTTCCAGATCCCGCAGGATCATCCTCGGATACTCGCCGAACACCTGGACATCGGCGTAGAACATATTTTCCAGATTCTTCTTCTGCGTTGCCGCCACATCCTCCGGCGCGCAGGTACGCGGATAGGTCATAAGCTTCGTGAGCATACAGCCCATCTGAGCTTCCGGCCACTGCTCGCGCAGCATCCTGGCTGCCATACCCGCCGCTACAAGCTGATGATGAAGAGCCTGATAACAACATGCCGGTTCTCCTTTCTCCCCGCACAGCTCCGGCACGATCCCGGCCGTGATGAAGGAGTGGCGGATAATGCTGTCCACCTCATTAAAGTTCAGCCAGTATTTCACATATTTCCCCAGACGGTCAAAGCACGCCTTTGCAAACCGCACAAAATATTCCACTACGCGGCGATCCGTCCAGCCGTTGTATTTTGTTGCCAGATGCAGCGGCATCTCATAGTGCGACAACGTCACGAGGGGTTCAATGTTCAGACGCCGCATTTCTTTTAAAAGGTCTTCATAAAACGCCAGCCCTTCCTCGTTCGGCTCTTTCTCCTCTCCGGTAGGGAAAATCCGGCTCCATGCAATGGACAGACGAAACACCTTAAATCCCATCTCAGCAAGCAATGCCAGATCCTCTTTATAACGATGGTAAAAATCAATGCCCCGACGCTTCGGATAATAAGTGTCATCTGTATCCTTCATAGCCTTCTCAATCGCTTCCATGGAAATGGATACATGCGTCTTGTAATCCTTCACATCTGCATTCGGCTTATAAGTCGCCACATCTGCTACGCTCGGCCCTTTGCCTTCAATATTCCATGCGCCCTCCACCTGGTTTGCCGCTACCGCTCCTCCCCAGAGAAATCCTTCCGGAAAACTCATCTGTTATACCTCCTTCTTCACAATCGCAAGAATTGCCGCGCCACTTTTCACTGCTCCTTTGGTTGCCTTTTTCAGCTCATATTCATCCGAATTTGTTATTATAATCGGAGTCACAACATCAAATCCCTCTTTTTGGATTGCCTTGATGTCAAATTTCATCAGCAGATCGCCGGCTTTCACTCTGTCTCCGTTCTTGACTGCCGGCTCAAAATACCTGCCTTCCAGCTTTACCGTGTCCAGACCGACATGTAGCAGAAGTTCCGCACCATTGTCACACGCCATGGAAATTGCATGTTTGGAATCAAATACTGTATCGATCGTCGCATCCGCCGGCGCATACAGTTCACCTTTCATTGGAATCACCGCCATTCCGTCGCCCAGAACGCCGCCCGCAAATGCTTCATCATTGACTTCCGACAGATCGACCAGCTTCCCATCCAGCGGACTTACCAACGCCGTACCCGAAGCCGGGATCTCCGGCGCTTTCGCCTCCGCCAAATCCCCGTCTTTGAACAGAATCAGTGTGAACACGAAGGACAAAGCCACCGAAATCACAAAACCGATCACTGCATAGACAAAATTCATACCGTTATTGGGATCAATATACATGGGCATACTCGCAATACCAGGGCCTACCGCCGCAAATCCCTTTACTTTCGTCAAACCGATGAAAAGACCGCCGATAAAGCTGGATGCGCACACACTCATCATCACTTTTTTATGCTGCAGGGTCACACCGTACAGAGCCGGCTCGGTAATACCGAACAGTCCGGAGATACCGGCAGAAATCGCGGTGGAACGAAGATTTTCATCCTTCGTTTTCAGAGCTACTGCCAAACATGCTCCGCCTTCCGAAATGTTATGTGCCAGAGACGCCGGAAGGTACAGCATGTCAAATCCAGGATCAGAGATCGATGCCACCGCATACGGTACAAGCGCCTTGTGCATACCCAGGGAGATCATAAATGGCAGGATCGCCGCAACCAGCGCCACTGCCAGCCAGCCAAGGCTGTTGTAAAGAGCAAGAATCACGGTGGTCAAAAGCGCTCCGATATTATAGCCCAGAGGTCCCAGGATCAAAAGTGCTACAGGGAACGTAATCGCAAAGCACATCAAAGGCACAAAGAATACCCGGATCGCTTTAGGGCTGATCTTGTTGAAAAACCGCTCGATGACCGCCATAAACGCCACGGTCAAAATCGCAGGGAATACCTGTCCCGTATAACCCACATTCTGAAGCGTCAGGCCAAAGAACGCCGCGCCGCCTTCGGTTGCCAGCAACGCCGCCGTATTGGGATAGATCATGGCGCCCACAGTCGCTACGGCTACCAGCCGATTGACGTTCAGCTTCGTCGCCGTAGTCACTGCTACAAGAATCGGCAGATAATAGAGCGCCGCATCCGCCACATAATAAAACACTTTGTAGATCGTGTCGTCTGCCGTCAATATTCCAAACGTCGTCAATACGGTCAACAGCGCTTTTAAGATACCCGCGCCGGCAATTGCCGGAACAAGCGGCTGGAAGATGCCGACCAGAAAGTCCAGCACAGTCGCATCGATGTCGCGTTTTCCGCCTCCTTGTTTCGTCTCTCCGCTGTTGGAAAAACTGCCCAGCTTTAAAAGCTCGTCATACACCTCGATCACATCATTCCCGATAATGACCTGACACTGACTGCCGCTGCCGACTACTCCCATTACGCCGGAGACGGCTTTCAGTGCACTCTTGTTTACCCTGCTCTCATCTACGATGGAAAAGCGAAGGCGTGTCGAACAATGCTCCAAATGGGAGATATTTTTCTCTCCGCCTATTTCCCTCAGTACCGCTTTCGCAGTAGCTGCATAGTCCTTTGCCATAATCCTGTTCTCCTTTTCTGTCTGGATTTTCTTCCCATGATCTGGCCAAAATCACTCTTTACACCCCGTCGGGCTCTCCCTTCGACCGTACGGAAACGAAAAAAAGACCGACCAAAACAGGCATAAAATATGCCTCTTTCAACCGATCCTGCCTGCATTACCAGTAACATGTCTGTAAGATTATAATTATAAAATCCAATAGGATTTCTGACTATCTCTTTATAAGTTCTTAAATGCCGCTAAGTCTTGATTTTTCAAGGGTTCGCGGCATTTTTGCTATCGGGGGAAGCTCACATATACTCTCAAAAGTTTTTAGGTTTTTGCTCTCAAAGGTAGTACGAAAGTAGTAAAACCTCGTCCTGCCTATGCTGCCAGCCGTTCCATTTCAGCCTTTGCGGAAGCGTAGGTTGCGTGTGCGTAATAGTTCAGCGTCATGGTGATATTGGAGTGTCCCATGATATACTGCAACGCTTTAGGGTTCATGCCCGCATTGGCTAAGTTGGTGCAGAACGTGTGCCGGAGCGTGTGCGGCGTCATTACCTTTGGCAAGGCTTCTTCATGGCACTTGTTGTACTTCTTCACAAGCAGCCGGAACATGGTGTCGTAGTTCGGTGCCGTTTTCGGGTTGCCGTCCCGGTTAAGGAACAGGAAACCGCTGTAACCGTCCACGATCATGTCCTTTGCGCCCTTGCGGTTGGCAAGCACACGCTTCAATGCTTCATAGACTTTCTCGCTCATGGGGATTTGCCGGACACCGCTTCCCGTTTTAGGCTTCTCAATGTAGTAGCCCGTTTCCTTGCTCCTAAGAAGCTGATGGTCTACATTGATTGTCCTGTCCTCAAAGTCAAGGTCGGCGTCGGTCAGCCCGCAAAGCTCGGAAATCCGCAGCCCCGTCCCCAGCAGTATCACGATCTCGTCATAGTATTTCTCATAGACGCTATCGCTCTCCACAAAGGCCAGTAGGCTTTCTTCCTGCGCTGGCGTGAGAGGTACCTTTGGCTCCGTCGTATCTTCCAGAACGGTATTTAACTGGAAGTCAAACGGATTCTTGCGTATGCAATCGTCCTGTATCGCTGTGTAAAAGGCAGCTTTCAGAGAACGCTTGTCGTTGCTGATTGTGCGGTAGGCTATGCCCCGATCTCTCATGCGTAAAGCCCATTCTTTCGCGTCGGACATTTTCACGCTCTCAATCGGACACGCGCCCAGTGGGTCGCTCTCCAATAGCTTCATCAGCCGTTCGCGGCTTTTAACGGTGTTGTGCCGCACATTCCCCCGGTGGCGGTTCTGCTTCGCGTAGAGCTGGCAGACGGTCATTTTTTTGCCGATAGGGTCTATCCCGTCGTCAAGGTCTTTCTGGATTTCCTTTTCCTTTTCCCGTAGGGATATGTCCTCCCGTTTTCCGGCTGGGGTCTTGTCCGTAGGCACTAACTTCCAAGCATAGACGAATTGCACTTTCCCAAAGGTATCAGTGTATTTGTAAGCATATCGCCCGTCTTTCCTCTGGCTCTCTCCTGAACGCAAAATGCGATTTTTGCTGTCCCGTCTTTTTTCTGACATTGTGCGCTGCTCCTTTCCAAAGACGGAAAGAGCCTTGATATGCTACATTTATTATAGCATATTCAAGGCCCTTTTGCACGTTCTTTTTTCTTAAATAACGTCTTAAATAACGTCCAGTGTGTCGATGATTTTTTCAAACTGCTTCCGCTTGATCTGAATACGGTTGCCGTTCATAATCACCCAGCCAGAAGTAGGGTTTTCCTCTGCCAACTTGCGCAGCTTATTTTCTCCGATACGGAAATATTTTGACGCTTCCTCAATGGTAAGCGTGTACTTTTCCCAAATGGGAACATCGGTATTACACATAGATAATCCCCTTTCAAAACTGTTAAAAGGTTGAAATCGAAAAAAGGGGCTATCATCGGACGGCTGTTAGCAGCAACCTCACGGGCGTTTCACCCCTCCGACGGTCTGCCGGAGCTGTACCCATTGCCTGCGACGCTTTTAACGCTCGGACTGTGGCTATACAGGAGTATCATTATGTATTCTGCGCGTCGTGGCCTACAAGCTGCTATGCCTGTTTTCCGGCGTAGGTGTTGGTCGCTCGGCTTTTCCCCGTAGGGGAAAAGTGTCATGGCGCACCCGCCGCGTGGCTCGGCGCAAAAGGAACGTATCCGATTTGCCCTAT
>CAJUAA010000001.1:66650-248989 GCA_910584205.1 uncultured Lachnospiraceae bacterium | reverse complement strand
GACTACAATAAAAAAGCAACATTTATTCATTATTATTTAAGCAATGTTGTACTAGTACTGCATCCGGTTAGCAATAACCGTTTACGTTTATATGGATTTTTGCTATACTCCATTAAAAACGGTATTGGAGGATACAGATATGCCACGTTACATTGTTACCCTGACAGATGATGAAATACAGGAGCTTTAAGCACTGGTGCAGAAAGGCGGGAAAGGTTACCGCATCCGGCATGCACAGATACTCCTGAAACTGGATCAGAGACCCGAAAACAAATCGTGGACATATGATCGCATCAAAGATGCATATGGTGCCTCCCACAATACGATTGCAGGCATTGCAAAACGCTTTGTCATGGAAGGCATGGAAGCTGCCCTCAGCAGAAAAAAGCAGCAAAACCGTCACCGTAAAGTAACCGGGGATGTGGAAGCCCGGATCTGCACCATTGCCTGTTCTGCCCCTCCTGAGGGTGCTTCCCGCTGGACCATGCAGGCAATTGCTGATGAACTGATCCGTCTGGAAGTGGTCGATTATATTACCGACACTACAGTCTGTGAGGTTATGAAAAAAGCGAGATCAAACCGTGGCTTGTAAAGGAATGGTGCATTCCTCAGGCAGATGCTGAATTTGCAGCAAAAATGGAGGACGTGCTGGAAGTTTACCAGCAACCGTATGATCCTCTCAATCCGGTTGTCTGCATAGACGAAACGAATAAGCAGATGATAAAGGAAACCCGTATTCCCTGCGGACCCGGACAGCCTGAGAGGGTGGATTCCGTATATATCCGTAATGGTGTTGCAGATGTCTTTATGATTTCCGAACCGCTGGCAGGCAGGAGGGAAACGGTTGTGACAGAAACCCGGACAGCACTGGATTTTGCGGAAATCCTCAGGTATACTTCCGATGTACTGTACCCGGGGACAGAAAAGATTATCCTTGTTACAGATAATCTGAACACGCATTCACCGGCATCCCTGTACAGAGCATTCCCGCCGGAGGAAGCCCGTCGGCTGGCAGAACGCTTCGAATGGCATTATACTCCAAAGCACGGCAGCTGGCTGGATATGGCTGAGATTGAGATCGGCATCATGAGCCGACAGGCATTGGGCAAGCCGCTTCCGGATCTGGAAAGCTTCAAACAGCAGGTCCATGCATGGACAGTAAGCAGGAATAAGGAACACGTAAAAATCAACTGGCAGTTTAAAACTCAGGATGCAAGAATCAAGCTGGCAAAGCTGTATCCGGTTATACTTTGAAAACAAATCGGATACAGTACTAGATGAAATGCAATAAACAGCTTAAACACAGTAATTATGTGGCTTTGAACCACTTTCACCGTGTATTGGTGAATAATTCAGGTTTCATAAATATAGTTACTTCAAGCGTGTCAAAACCGCCATCCAACGATCATGTCAATTCAAGATATTCCTTCGTATACTCTATAAACCGCTTGATCACCGGCGAGAGCGTCAGGTTCTTTTTCCAGACCAGCACACAGCCGCTCTCGATCTTTGGATCAAACGGCCGCATGCATAAGGTCTCCTGATTACAGGAAAAATCCATCACCAACGCCATGCCTATGCCGCTCTCCACCATGACCGACTGGTTGTAATGGGAAATATTACAGGTCGATACGATGCAAAGCTTCTCCCGGTCGTAGCCGAACCAGTTTTCCAGCTGGTTCCGCACAGACTGACGCCTTGCCATGATCAGCGGAACGCCCGCCAGGTCCTCCGGCCTGATCTTCTCTCTCTTCGCCAGCCGGGAATCCCTGCGCATCAGCACCTGCCATTTTTCCTTCAAGGGCATCCTCACATAATGATATCTGCTGATCTCCACCGGCTCCAGCAAGAGCCCCATATCCAAAGTCCCGTTTTCCAGACGTTCCTTCATGTCATCGGCAATAGCCGTATAAATATGAAAGCTCACATCCGGATATTTCCGCTGGAAGGAAGCCATGATTTCTGCAAGCGGCTTCATATTCTGCGTCTCCCCGCAGCCGATGGAAATCTCCCCCGAGACCGCTTCCTCTCCATGCGTCAATTCTTTCGCTGTCTTTTCTGTCAGATCGACAATCTCCTGCGCCCGCCGCCGAAGGAGCATGCCGTCCTCCGTCAGCACAATATTGTGCTTCCCTCTGCGGAACAGTTTAACGCCCAGCTCCTCTTCCAGCGACATCAGCTGGCGGGAGAGGGTCGGCTGTGTGATATGCAGAAGAGACGCCGCCTTCGTTATATTCTCTTCTCTTGCAACAACCAGAAAATACTGTAATACCCGCAGTTCCATTTCGACATGCCTCCTGAAGCGGTTTCTTCTATCATATCAATTACCGTCTGAAAATGAAAGTGCTGTTTTAATAGTTGAAGCAGACAATCTAAAACAGGAGGCGGACCGCCCGCACCTCACTATTCCAAACTAAAGAAGCTTAAGACCAAAAGACAAGCACCATAGAACTGTATATAACCTGCTGTTCCTACGGTGCCTGCGTCGGAGGAATCCCGCTCTTCATTTATATCTTGTTAAGAAAGACAGGAATATTCTAATTTTCGTATATGGCAGCTACATCATGGATTCTGCGCTTCATTTTTGCACGAATATTTAACGGCTCCAGGCACTCACATTTATCGCCAAAACCAAGAAGAATATCGTAGTAATATTCATTTTCTATAAACGGGAAATCAACAATGTAATATTCGCCGCCATCGGAAGAAAAATGTTCATAAGTACAATAATCAAGAACCCTGTCCATGATAGATTTATGAATACGAATTTTTACAGGTGTTTGCATGAATTTCAGAGTTTCCTCAAAGTCTAACATCGGTTTTCGATAATCCCGTGGTGTAAAATTTTCCTTTTCCGTATGTAAATTTGATATGCGAGATAATCTAAATAAACGAAAATCCTTTCGTATCAGGCAATATCCTTGAAAATACCAATGACCGCTTTTTAAAACAAGTTGGTACGGCTCAACCGTCCGTATCGTTTTCTTTCCGTGATGTGCTGTATATTCAAAGGAAACCAGCCTGCAATCTTGCAATGCCGTTTTGATAATTTCCAAATATGATTGTGTATTCTCGTTGCCAATCCAGGAGCTTAAATCTATACATATTTGGTTTGTTTTTAATTCTATGTCATTCGCTTTATCAGCAGGAATAAAACTTTTGACTTTTGCAAGAGCGTTTACCAGTTCATTTCCCCGTATCATGCCTGAAAGGCTTGAAAGCCCCATCAGGATAGCGGAAAGGTCAGCAGTTGAAAAAACATTTTTATCAATTTTGTATTTTTGCATAATTTCAAAGCCGCCGCCCACTCCCGAAATTGAACGAACCGGAATCCCCGCCATGTTGATCGTATCTATATCCCGGTAAATTGTGCGGGGAGATACTTCAAACATATCCGCTAATTCCTGCGCCCCTATTCGCTCCTTATCAAGAAGCACCATGATAATGCTGACGAGTCTGTCAATTTTCATCTTGAGCCGCCTTTCAACAATATTTATTCTAAATATTGTTGCCATAATATTGTCAATAATTACATGATACAATAAAAAAGCAGACAAATCAATGAAGCAATGAAAACGGAGGAAATTTATGTTTACAGTCTATGTTTATGTTCTTGAAACTTTAGCCGATTGGGAATTAGGTTATGTTACTTCGGAGCTGCATTCCGGGCGGTTTTTCAAAAAGGGCGCTGCATGTGTATCGCTTAAAACTGTCAGTTGTTCAAAAAAACCAATCCATACAATGGGAGGGCTGACAGTCATACCCGATTGTTTGATTGATGATATTGTTGTAAGTGAAACGAGCGTATTGCTGTTACCGGGTGCAGATACATGGAACGACTCAAAACATGGTGCAATCATTAAAAAGGCAGACGAATTTCTCTCTGCAGGAGCTACGGTTGGGGCAATTTGCGGGGCTACCACTGCACTTGCTGGTTTTGGATTGCTGGATAGTCGTCGGCATACCAGTAATGGACAGGGTTTTCTTGAAATGTTTTCACCCGCCTACAAAGGACAGAATTTCTATATTGACGAACCATCTGTAGCAGATCATAACCTTATTACTGCAAATTCTGCAGGCTCACTGTTGTGGGCAAAACAAATCATTGAGCGTTTAGGTGTTTTTCAATCAGACACATTGGAATTTTGGTATGAGTATTTTAGTACCGGGAAAGCGGAATCTTTCTTTACCCTCATGCAGACATTACCGCCTGACAATGAGAAATGATATATCATCAATACTTTTTGACAGGCAGTTAAGGGGGAGGACAGTACAAATGCTGCCGACCTGTTCAAGTTCCGCTTTGATGAACAGAAAGTGTCATAAACTGCTTTCATTCTGGAAGAAACGGATATATAATAAAGCAACTACAGGTTAGAATTGCGATGGAGAATTATGAACTATAATATCAGAACAATCTTAGAGTCAGAAGAAAGCCTGCTTCAAGATTTTTTGTACGAAGCTGTCTTTGTGCCGGAGGGAGTGCCTGCACAGCCCAAATCAATTATCAATCAGCCGGAATTGCAGGTATATACAGCCGACTTTGGTAAGAAAAAAGACGATATAGGTTTGATTGCGGAAGTTGACAAAAAGGCTGTCGGCGCTGTTTGGGTACGCATCATGAATGATTATGGGCACATAGACAACAACACTCCATCCTTTGCAATATCCCTGTACAAAGATTATCGGGGATTGGGAATAGGTACTGCATTGATGAAAGAAATGCTCCGCATTCTCAAAGACAGAGGATATAAACAGGCATCGCTTGCTGTACAAAAAGCAAACTATGCTGTAAAAATGTATCAAAAAACGGGATTTGAAATTGTAAGTGAAAACGAAGAAGAATATATTATGCTTTGCCGTTTGTAGCTTCCGTTTCTCTGCCTCCCTCTCGGGCAGTCAACTGTCTTTGTGCCAGCTCAGCGCCTCTCCATCCCAGACAAACAGGGAAGCCTTCAAAGCTCTGGCTTCTTCCATATGATGTGTGGTGAACAGAAGCGTCCGGTTGTTCCTTCTCCTTTGTACATAGTGGACGGCGTCCTGACGGATCTGCTCATCCAGGCCGTTAAAGGGTTCGTCAAACAGCAGGATCTCCCCCTGACTTTGCATGGCTCTTAACAGGCTGACTCTCCGGCGCATGCCCCCGCTGAAAGAAGAGACCGGCTTTAACAGGCTGTCCGCGGGCAGCAGGGCAAGCAGATCCTCCTGAAGCTCCGCGTCGGAACAGACGGAACCAACCAGACGAATATTCCCGGCGGCATTCAGATGAGGACAGAGCCGGTCTTCCTGAAAGACCGCGGAGATGGGGCGGCCATCCAGCCCCTCCACGCTTCCGCCATCTGGAGCCTCCAGCCCCATGAGGATACGCAGCAGCGTGGTCTTTCCGGCCCCCGACGGCGCCATAAGGCAGTATACGCCGCCCTCCTCCAGCTCCAGGCTGACATTCTGAAAGACAGGGATATGGTCGTAGGATTTACTCAGATTATGAATGCGAAGCGACATACGCCAGGTACCTCCTTATGCATTTTGTTATACAGCCGGGCCATCCCCAAGCACGCGCCGCAAAAGCCGGAAGACCAGCTTCTCGAACAGAAAACTCAGCAGAATGACCGCTGCGGTCCAGGCAAAAAGCTCGTCGGTGCTGAAGAAGATCTTGGCCATATACAACTTCTCGCCGATGGAATGATCCGGCGTACCGATGACCTCTGCCGCCACCCCTGATTTCCAGCACATCCCCAGCGCAACCCGGCAGGCGCTTAACAGAAAAGGAGCCAGCGCCGGGCGGTAAATATGCCAGATCTTCGGCAGCCGCCGGACCCGGAACACCTGCGCCATCTCCAGCAGCCCAGGGTCCGCGGCTTCCAGCCCGGCGCGTGTGTTCAGGTAAATCATCGGAAATACAACCAGAAAAGAGATTACGGACGCCAGATGCTCCGCGCCGGTCCAGATCAGCGCCAGGATGACGAAAGATGCCACCGGTATGGTCTTGATCAGCGTGATGACGGGCGAAAGTATTTCTCCAAAAAGAGGGCGGGCATACGCCGCACTGCCGCACAGGATCCCCAGAAAAAACGCCAGCGCGAACCCGGTTCCGATTCTCGCCGTCGAAGAGCAGACCGCCTGCCAGAAGGCCGGCTGCCCCGCCAGCCGCGTAAGCGCCAGCAGGGTCTCCCACGGCCCTACCAGAAAGACCGGCCGGCGGACGAGCCAGGACAATGCCTGCCACAGCGCCAGCCAGCACAGAACGATACCGGTGCGTCTTACTATAGTTTCCATTGTATCTTCCGGCTCCTTTGTCTGAATGTAGAAACTGTCGCAAAATAACCTGTCATGTTCCCTACGGCAGGTAGTAGAAATCCTCTGCCGGCAGGGCGCCGCCCACAGCTTCCGGATTCTGCTCCGCAAGGACCGTCAGGTAACCGGACAGGGCAGTCTGCATGTCCGTCCCTGTCATACAGGTAATGTTGCAGCCAGGAATCGCCTGGACCGCAATGGGCGCCTTGGGAACGATCTCCAGAGCTGCCACCATCTCAGCAGCCTCTTCTATGTTCTCATTGGTAAATTTCGCAGACTCCTCATGGGCAGACAAAAATTCCTGCACCAATGCTTCGTGCTGCTCCAGAAATTCCCGCCGGACCAGGGTAACTCCGGTCACCAGGCTGCCCTCCGCACTCACCTTGTCCCATTCTTCGGTCAGATCAAGGGCAATGCGCAGGCCCTCATTCTGCATGCACGCGGTCGTCACGGCAGGCTGCGGCAGAAGTCCCAGCGCTTCCGGTTCCTCCTGCAGCGCGGAGATGACCTCGGCGGCTTCGGACTTATACTGGAGGTCCACATCCTCCATGCCGAGGCCGTTCTGCGCCAGAATATACTGAAGCGCATAATCCGGAGTGGTTCCTTTTCCGGGCAGATAGATCATGCGGCCCTTCAGATCGGCAGCCGACTGAACCGTCTCCCCGCTTTCCAGCAGATAAAGGACCCCCAAAGTGTTGATGTCAAGGACCACAGCCTGTCCGCCGGTCTTGTTGTAAAGCACGCTCGCCACATTCGCAGGTATCAGGACAATATCCAGATCGCCTTTTAGAAAGGCGGCGTTGATCTCATCCGCCGCGGCCGCCATGGTAAACTCATAATCGGCTCCGGCCTCTCCTTTTTCAGCCTGATCCATCAGCTCCACCAGCCCCATGGAAGTGGGACCTTTCAGAGAACCGATCCGGACCGCCGTATCTTCCGGCTCCTCCTTCGAACAGCCGGTCAGGATAAGGGACGCCCCCAGGACGGCGAGCAGGATCGTGGTCTGTATTCTTTTTGTGATGTTGTTCATTGGTTTCCTCCCGTTTCTGTATGTTTTGCCTTTAATAGAATAGCACAAACCTGGAAAAAAGGAAACCTTCCATAAGAAAATGGCTTCACCGCAGTCCGCGATGCCGAAGTAACTTAAATCTGTCTCCGATACGCCTTTCATCTTTTCCGTAGATTTTCATCGATGATCATCACACATTTCTCATTTTGCAGATTCATTTTCCAGATCTCCTTGTGATTCTTTTACAGGGTTTCGGAATCGGGAGGATTTTTCGAGGAAATTTTCTGGTACGCACCCGGCGTAAGTCCGATAAAGCTGGTAAAATAGTTGGTAAAATGGCTTTGGTCCGAAAAGCCGGTCCGGAGTGCCGCATCAAGCGGAGACACGCCCTCTGCCAGCAGCTTTTTCGCCTCATTGATCCGGACCGTCTCCAGATAGCGGTAAGGAGTGATCCCCTTTGACTTTGTAAACGCCCGGAGAAGCGTGGATTTGCCAAGCCCCGTCTCATGGCAGATCTGATCCAGGCAGACCCGCTCCGCAAAGTGCCGCTCCATAAATCTGCAGGCTTTTTCAATCTCCTCTCTGCACTCCGGGATACACTGCACAAACGGCTGTCCGTAATTCTGTATCAGGCAGGACAGCAGAAGCAGCAGATATTCTTCTTTCCCCAAATCACTGCTGCCGCTCATGATCATGTCGTGAAGCGGGCGCAGACAGCCGATCACTTCCTCATCCCTGATCACATTCTCCGAAAATCCCGGAAGCGTACGCTTTCCCGCCACTTCCTCTGTCAGATCAAGCATGATCTCCTGGCCGATATTGAGCCCCCGATAATCCAGCGCGCCGCCGTCCGTCTGCACACAGGCATGGTTCTCTCCCGGATGGAACAGGATCACCATCCCCCGTCCGATCCTGTACTCCCGGTTCCTGCAGGTCAGGCAGCGCTCCCCGCCCTCCACAAAGCCGATCACATAGTGCTCATGAAAATGATTGGGAAAGGGCTGCACGATCCCTTCAAGACGATAGGCTTCCACCCGCAGCGCCTCGTCATAGACAACGGTCCGGATCTCTTTCTTCATGTAAATTCCTCCCTGTCATAGTTATTATAGAACAGGGAGGGGTAAAAGTCTTGTAAAATATCTTCATTTTTATTCGGCTGGCAGATAAGGGGATAATAGAAACGGGCAGGTTGCCATGCAGCCTGCCCTCCAAAAAATCACCCTGCCGGAAATCTGTAAAAGTCCAGCGTTACACCAGCCCATATTCCTCATACAGCCGCTTTCTCACCTCTCTCGTTTCCAGTATTCCCGCTCCCCTCTCAAAAAACAGAAACCTCTTGTGATCCGCTCCTGCTGCGACATTTCCCCGCTCATCAATGGGGTCAGCAGAATTTCCAGCAGTTCTGACCGTTCCAGTCTTCTGTCCTTCTGCCGTTGTCCCAGCTCCTCGAAAATCTGGTCCGCATTTTTATCCTTCATGCGCAGAATCCTCCGGAATCTCTGCAGATCCTCCGTCCGGATACTGTCACTCTCGAATTCCACATGGGTCCAGCTTCCGTCTGTCATTTCATAATTAAAATCCTGCAGATAATCCTGTGGTTTCAGATCCACTTCCTCTGTCGGTGCGATCCTTCTCACTTTTCCTTCGATGCCAAGCAGCGGCATCAGTTCCTCCCCGAAAAGCCGCGCCGCACTTTTCAGCGCACGGTCTTCCAGTGGCTGTCCCGACATGTCTTCACACGGGACAGCACGCTCTTTCTTACTCATACAGCCTCCTTTTGCAGAAACCACATGAGGAATTGTATCCTGTCTTCATTATAGAAGTTTTTACAGCGTCAGGCAACTGTATTCTGCTTTTCTTTTGACTTGTGTAATGCTGGAAATTCTGCCTGAATTTGGCAGACCATCAGATTTTCCGGAAAAGTCTTTTCCGGCGAAAATACTTTTTCTTTTGTGCGCAACTCCTCATATGCGCCTGTCACTGCAGTTACTATAACATATTTGAATCGACACTTCCAGCATTTTCCACATCTTTGCATTATTCATTCTGCATCATTCACTTCCCCGCATGCCCGCAGTAAGAACGGACCGCCAGAAACGAAAACAACGGAATCTCCACAACGCAGGTTCCGATCATGGCGTACGGCGTCCAGACTGCCAGCCCGCCGAGATTTAAAAACTGAAAATCCGTGATCGCATAGAGAATGCTCGCCTGAATGCTCGTGCCGCTGGCGGGGAGGACACAGCACAGCCATGTGGACAGCGCGCCCGGCACGGCCATGGATACCACCACCGGCAGGATACCAAATACCAGCGCGGACGAAAGGGAAGCCACCGTGCTTTTGCATCCGGCGGAAAGAAACAGCGTGAAGCTCACGGACGCCAGGACCGAAAGCAGCCCGGCGGCTGTAAACAAAAACTGGAGTCCCCCTACGTCCAGGTCCGCCAGCGTCACAATGGAATACATCATCTGAACAGATGTCCTCAGACATTCCCACCCAAACAGACTGTCCGCGATCAGGATATATACAGCAGCGCAGAGTACAAAGGAAACGCCGCTGACCAGAAGGGCGGCCAGCACCTTTGCAACACCAAGCCTCCTCCTGCCATGCCGGGTACAGCGCAGAATATCATCTGCGCCGGACTGATAATCGGCGGAAAATACCGGCGCGGCAATGACCACGCAGAACAGCAGCACCAGAAAACCCATGATGTTCTGATAGTCCATAATCACAGAGCTCATACCCGGATAGACTTTAAAAGGCCTTTCGACCTGCCGGTACATCTCTGCGGCCTTCCGCTGCGCCGCGGGATGGTCCGGCTGCTCCAACGCCATGAGCGCGGAGATCCGGGCCTCGCAGACGGAATCGTAGTCGTCGATCCGCTCCGGATCAATCTCCATGAGAGCCGGGGCCATACCGGTATCCGGGTCCGCGAACGCCTCCTTGACGCCGTGAAGCAGCGGCACAATCGGCAGGATCTCCCGCTCATAGACGTCCTCCGGCAGATCGTAGGATTCCGTCACGCCGTACGCCGCAAGACAGGCCTGATACGTCTCCACGGCTTCCCGCACCCGCTCCGGCGTGACGATGCCGGAAGCATTCGCCTGACGCTCCTTTTCATGAGCGATGGATTTCAGGCCGGACAAATGGATCTCATTCCCCTCCTCGTCCGTGTAACTGCTGTAACAATACGTAACCGGCAGATACGCCAGCAACGCGGAAAGCAATAACGCCAGGGCCAGCAGGCCCCAGGTAAGCCTTGTTTTCAGCATCCGTCTTAATTCCATTTGTAATATCTTCATTTCTTCGCTCCCTTTTTATTTTAGTTCCGCATCTTCCCTCTCTTCGTTCTGTAAAATCCTTCCGGAGCTGCTTTCGGGCTGATGCTGTTTTTCACAGATTCCCTGACACTGCCTGTTTCCGGCTGCTCTTTTTTCGGTCCGCCCCGCCGCTTTGAGGAAACATCCACAGATACAGATCCTCCAGCCGGGGAACGGCGGCAGCCGAATGCTCATTACAGGGCTTCTTCGCCAGATAGCGGACGGACACGCTGCCGTCATGTTCATTTCGAAGGCTGACGATCCGGAGTCTGCGCTCGTATTCCGCCACCGCCCGGGCGGGAACGGTGCAGGTCCACACCTTCCCCTCCACCAGCCGGACCAGCTCCTCCGTCGTCCCGGTGGCCAGAAGTTTTCCTTCCCTGATCATGGCGTGGCAGCCGGCGATGTACTCCACATCCGGGACGATGTGGGTGGAGATCAGGACAATCCGGTCGTGGGCGAATTCCGACAGCAGATTGCGGAAACGCACCCGTTCGCCGGGATCAAGCCCTCCGGTGGGTTCATCCAGAACCAGAACCTCCGGGTCGTTCAGCAGCGCCTGAGCGATCCCCACCCTGCGCTTCATCCCGCCGGAGAGCCTCGCAATTTTCCGGTTGCAGACCTCCAGCAAAGAGACCTGCTCCAGCAGTTCGTGGATTCGCTTTCTGCCCTGCTGCTTTGTCATCCCTTTCAGTGCGGCCACATAGATCAGATAATCTTTCACTGTGAATTCCTGCGGAAAACCAAACTCCTGGGGCAGATACCCGAACAACGCCCGATATTCCTCCCCCAGCGTGCGGATGGGAACGCCGTCATACAGCACCTGTCCGGAGGTGGGCTTAAGGATTCCGGCGATGATCCGCATGAGCGTGGTCTTGCCCGCGCCGTTGGCGCCCAGAAGCCCCCAGACCCCCGGCGTCAGTTTGAGGCTGATATTGCTGACGGCTTTCTTATCTTTAAACCGCATGGAAACCTTATCGATCACCAGTTCCATATAAAAACTCCTTTCCATAGATATACAAAAAATATACAAACGAAGGGCGTTTCCGCCCCGGCACGATCATTGTACCAGAGGCAGAAGCGCCGTTTCTTTTCATATTGATACGGAATTCCGCTGTTTTTCCATGGATTTTCTTACGAAATTCTACTTTGCGCTCTTTCCGCGCCGCCTTAATCGCTGCCCCGGAAGCAGCGAAAAAATGGGGTATTTCAGAAAGACGGGTACAAAAGCCATGTGAGGAAAACCGCATACCAGGTGTGGCAAAATTAAGCCGGCTATGGCTGATACCAAAAGACGCAGAAAAACCAACGGATGCCCGGCTGAAAGCAGAAAGGAAGATAAAGTGTCCGGCCTGCGAATGGGGGCAGACGATTATCTGACAAAGCCATTCAGCATTAACGAGCTTATGGCTCGTGTAAATTCCCTGATCCGGCGTTATACCCTGCTCAATCCAACTTCCGGCACTGAAACGGTGATTATTCCACGCCGAGGGATGAGGAGCGGAATTTTTCCATACCGATTCAGCAGCTTCTTCGGACTGCCTGTGATGGCAGCACAGTCACCGTATTCCATGAGCAGGTCAGGAAGGCGGATGTAAAGTACCCTGCCTCTTAAGGTTTTTTCTACGATTATAAAAACAAAAGCCTGACAGTGGTTGTCAGGCTTTCAAAATCTTTACAGGGGATTTACTTGATTATTTTTAACATAGTTACAATGTCCTCGGTTGCCATTGTTACTTTTGACTTTTCTATTAAGATATTTCCCCCGGTCATTATATATGATGGCATTACACGAATACCTTTATAATAAATTTCGCTATTCCGCAGTTTATAGGTGGAAACGGCAGGAATAACATTTTTCTTTGTTGTTTTTTTCGCAATCATGTTAAAGGCTTTCTTTGCAACATCACCCATAAGCATAATAACCTTTATATTAGGAAATAAGGAAATCTCTGCTTCCAAATAAGGCAAACTATTTTCAATACTGCTTTTATCAATAGAGTATTCTGTCTTTGGAGTTTTTACGGCATTTGTGATATAGATACCTATTTGCAATATATCTTGTATAGAAGTAACCTCTGTTCCCGCTCCCTGCAAAAGAGGGATAGTTGTTTTCAGATAATCAGCGTCGGAGGTTCCATAAAAATCCTGTGAAGGGTCAGAGGGAACGACTTCATTTATCATAATTGCCTTAATCATGAGTGGGTCAATATCAATGTTGTTTAAATATATACCGTTTGCTATACCCGCTTTCGCTTCAAGCTCCTTTTTAATATTCATATCTTTATTCTCCTTTATGATGATCTCCTGCTTCTTCATGTTTTGTTTTCAATGTTTGACGAATAGATTCAGGTCGAATCTCACGGTTTTCAAATATGGCTTGTTTTAGTTGTCTAAACAATCTATTTTCACTTTCCGAAAAAATGATTTGTTGAGGGCATAATCATCAAGAAACTGTATGCCGCCGTTTCTTTCAGTTGTAACATAGACAGGAATACCCGCGCTGCTTATAGCGTCTACATCACGATACATTGTACGGACAGACACTTCAAATTTCTCTGCTAATTCGGGAGCCGTAACACGTCCTTTATCTAATAGATAATACAAATTTCTAAATAGTCTGCTTTCTTGCAACTCATCACCTCCATAGCTCGATTATATGATAATAACCTTGACAACGTCGTGTCAAGGTTATTTATATTCTCTATTTTGGCTAATTGATAGAACTGTATAGACACAAGTCTTCGCTGGCTTCTGTATTCCAGGGCATCCTCACAAGCCTCAAACACATTTCAGTCAACAAAGCCGTCTCCTGCCTGCGGTACATACCCGAACAGTGCCGGATGCGCCATGACTCCATTGAAAAACGGAAACTCTATGCGGGACAATTCCGAAAAACCAAAAAAGGCCGGAGTAAAGCCCGCAGGTTTTAAAATCTGCAGGCTTTATCATACAAAATGTTTACTGAAAAATCAGAAACGAGTTTTCGCCCGTTTTATTGCGGGACGGGCAGCCTCACCGTAAAGACGGTCAGCCCGTCCCCGCTCCTGGCCGCGATCGTCCCCCCGTGGAGCGTGACGATCTGTCTGGCGATGGCAAGCCCAAGCCCGGCTCCGGAAGAATTTCGCCCCAGGTCTATCCGGTAAAACTGCTCGAAGATCCGCTCCAGCTTCTCCGGCGGGATCGTCACGCCGCGGTTGGAAAATCTTAATTCCAGATCCCCTTCGCCGCGTTCCGCTTCGACGGTGATCTCGCTTCCCTCACCGCTGTAAAGTACGGCGTTTCGCAAAAGATTGTCAAAGACCCGCTGCATCCTGTCGGCGTCGCATTTCAGCGCAATATCTTCCGCTGCCAAAAGGCGGCAGGTCAGGCCCTTTTGGTCCAGGACCGGCTGGAATTCATACACCAGCTGTTCCAGCAAACGGGTCAGATTGATCTCGCTGTACTGCAGCGCGATACTGGACAGGCTGTACTGCGCGATCTCCAGGAACTCATTGATCAGATCCTCCAGCCGCTCTGATTTGGACAGGGCAATGGAGAGATATTTTTCCCGCAGTTCCCCGGAAATCTGCTTTTCATCCCGCAGCAGATGGAGATAACTGATGGAGGCGGCCAGCGGCGTTTTCAGGTCGTGGGCCAGATACATGATCAGATCGTTTTTCCGCTGTTCGGCCGTGAGCATGTCGCTTTTCTGCCGGCTGATCGTATGTTTCGCCAGATTCATCTTCCGCTCGACGGCGAAAAGCTCCGGCGGCAGGGAGATTTCTCCGGGCACATCCTGCAGAAGCGCGTCCATCCCTTCGCTTACAGCCTCAAAGTACCCGCTGAGCCACCGGGCATAAAAGCAAAACAAAACGGCAAACACCAGTAGAATGGATAGCCAGAGAATGGCATCCATGTGCCTGCGCAGGGTCCGCTCATACAGTCCCAGCGCCGCGCCGTATTCCATGCGGAACATCTTTTGAAAAAGCGCCACCATGCCGTCGGCAAAGTTGCCGCGCAGCAATATGGAATACACCGCATAAACCACAGCAGCCGCCATGACCAGCATGACAATCGTACGGAGAAATATTTTTATACGGAACTGACGGAAATCCCTGTTACGTTTCAATGGTATAGCCGACCCCCCATACAGTCTTGATAAATCTGGGATTTCCGGCGGGCTCGCCCAGCTTCTCCCGCAGCCGCCCGATGTGCGCCATGACCGTGTTGTTGCCGTTCAGATATTTCTCGCCCCACACCGCCTCATAAAGCTCCTCAGAAGGGACAACCACGCCCTGCCGCCCGCACAGATACCAGAGGATGGAGAATTCTATGGGAGTCAGCTTCAGTTCTTCTCCGAACAGGAAACACCTGTGGCTGTCCCTGTTGATCAGGAGTCCGCGGATCTCATATACATGCGCCGGTTCTTCCTGCTTTGAGGCAGAATGGTTATAGAGCCGGTACCGCCGAAGCTGACTTTTCACCCTGGCAACCACCTCCAGCGGATGGAACGGCTTGGTGATATAATCGTCAGCCCCTGCGGTCAGTCCCGTAATCTTGTCCCTGTCCGCCGTCTTCGCCGTAAGCATGATGACCGGATAAAAGGACTTCTCGCGGATCTTCCGCAAGAGCTGGAAGCCGTCCCCGTCCGGGAGCATCACATCCAGGATCGCCAGGTCCGGATCCGTATGCCTGATACAGCGAAGAGCCTCCGCGCCGGTGTAACACTTATGAACCGTATAGCCCTCGCCTGTGAGGTACAGCTCGATCACATCCGCCAGCTCCTTTTCATCGTCCACCAATAAAATATGCGTGCTCATACCGCCGATCCTCTTTTCAAAATCATAATCACTGCTATTCTATCAGGATCGGCTCCGGTTTTTCTTTGTTTTTTCTGTGGAATTTCTTAAGATTTTCCTACAATCTCATACCAAAACCGGCCGTCATAACTGTACGCTTCGAACCGCCTTTTTCTGCGTTTTGTCCGGCAGAATATTTTTGTACCGGTACACGCTGAGCACCAGCCCCAGCAGCATATAGGATACTACGATGCTGGTTCCTCCGGCGGAAAAGAACGGCAGGATCGCCGACGTGTAGGGAAGCAGTCCCAGATTCATCCCGATGCTGATCCCCATCTGGCACATAAACACGATGCCGCAGCCGCAGCCCAAAATCATCCCCAGCTGATTTTTCTGCCCGAAAGAAACCCGGAAAATCTTAAAAACCAGAAAACACATGAGAACCGCTGTCAGCACTCCGGCAAGCAGCCCATAGGCTGATATCATGCTTACAAAAATATAATCGCTGTTAAATCCAGGCAGCGCTGCAGCCTCCATGACATTTTCCGCATTCCCGCCGGCCAGCCTGCTGCCCATAAGGATTTTTCTCATCTGGATGGCAAGATAGTTATTGTCCCAGGAGTTGGTCAAAAACGCCTGGATCCGCGCCATCTGATAGGTCGCCAGATGTCCCAGCATCCCTGCCCCAAGAAAGAACGCCGGCAAAGCCGCAAACAGGGCGCCCAGAACCGGCAGCGCCGCCTTTCTGCTGACCCGGTACCATCTTTTATATACCGCAACCGCTGTCAGCATAAGAAGCGTCGTCCAGAGTACCACTCCCTGAGAAAACGCCGGAATCCGAAACGTAAGAAAGACAGGCACGAGCATCCAAAGCAGGATCTTCCCCAGCCCCTTCCAGCCCTCGCCCCGGTAGGCGTAGAGAAGTCCGCCAAATATGGGCACAAACAGCACCATCAGCACCGGCATGAAAAACCGCAGGGAACCGATCGCCACATAGAGTTTTGCACCGTTGATCGTAACCGCATAACGGGTTCCGATCAGGATAAATGCCAGAAACGCTGCCGCCAGCGGCTTCGCAAAGCGGGACAGGATACTGTAATCCAGCCGGTAGACAAGGAGCATCACCAGATACCCGGCCGCGACATAGACGGTATGATATCTAAAATACCAGTACCCGGCGCTGTCCGCATCCTGTGTGTAAGCGCCCAGAACCGCATGGAGCGCGATACTCGCAAGACTGATGAGTCCGATCAGGATCAGAATCCCCACTTCCACCTGAGGCCTGTGGATCCGGTCCAGAGACACGCCGGTCTCCACCGGATCTCCCATGTCCCGGACCGCCTTTTCCATGGCTTCTTCCTCGAACATCCCTTCCGACTCATAGGCTTCCGCCTGGTCCAGAATGTGATCCCGAAGTTCCTCCGTGACCAGCTCCCGCGCTTTTGTGCAGCGGATCTGCTCCGTCACCGTATTCAGATATTCGTCCATCCTCATGACCCCACCTCCAGCGCCAGAACACTCATCACCGCCCGGGAATATTCCTGCCACTGGCTTTTCTTCTCTTCCAGATACCTGCGCCCGTCCTTCGTGATCCGGTAATATTTCCGTACCTTTCCTGTCGCCTCCTGCTCATAGGATACCAGATACTGCTTATCTTCCAGACCGTGCAGCAGCGGATACAAAGTCCCCGCCTTCAGTTCAAATACGTTCTCCGACCGCTTCCGAAGGGTATCAATCATCTCATACCCGTACATGTCCTTTTCCGAAAGCAGCTTCAGAATCATCATCGCCATGCTTCCGGATACCAGAGATTTGTCAATTGCCATAGTTGCACCTCCTTATGTAGATAACCTATATATAGATTAACTATATAATAGATCGATAATCTATATATGTCAAGAGGGAATCGGAATTTTTTCTGCTGCCGGCAAATGAATGAACGATTATCACTACCAGGGGGAGCATGGCATATCCCCCCACTAAACGTAAGCGCCCCTATTTTACCAAAAGTCAAAAATGTATGTTCCGTATCCTCTTTGTGATGGGCGCCCGACCATCTGCAGATACTCTGCAGGATAGGGACAATCGACAGACCTTTTTCCGCAAGAGAATATTCTCCTCTGGGAGGGATTTCATCGTAGGACTGCCGGTTGAGCATTCCGTTTTTCATCAGCGCCTTCAACGAAGCGCCGAGAACCGCATCTGCAACTCATAAATTTCATCGTATTGGTTCGTATCTTCGGCCGCACCCTGCCGGACACGCAAAAAGGCGCCCCTGTGAGCAGCTGCCCACCGGACGCCTTACAGGCCGTTCCTTCTATACGTGGACCTTGTAATCCACCATGTCGGCGTATACTTTTTTACACCGTTCAAAATCCTTCTGTTTGATGCTGTCCAGAATCAGACGATGCATATCGTTGTAAATGATTCCTTTCTGCTTCTTGATCTTCCAGGTCTCGATCCTGGCTTTCAGATTGTTATCAATATAATCATAAAGCAGGTCTTTCGCCATATCAAACGCATATACAAACAGGTCATTGTGGGACATCCGGCAGATGGTTCTGTGGAATTCCACGTCCAGCTTTACAAGATACTGGCGCTGTTCGTCTTCCTCGCAGGTAGCAGGCGTGAACTGATCCAGATACGCCTGTTTTTCTTTCTCGAAACGTTCGCAGCACAGTTCCAGCTCTTCCAGGTCCTCTGCCGTTGCCCGCTCCATGGCAAGTTTTGCGCACTCGATCTCCACCGTACTGCGGAATTCACGGATCTTGTCCAGCAGTTCCGGGCCGAGATAAAATTCGCTTACCCTTCCCATATAATCTCCCAGCGAAAATTCTTTCGCGTATGTACCGTCTCCCACGCGGCTTTCCAGAAGCCCCATTCCGATCAGCCTCTGGAGCGCCATCCGGACGGTCATGCGATTGACTCCGAACGTATCGGACAGCTCCATCTCTGTGGGAATCTTCTCTCCCGGCGCCCATACTCCTTTCTTCAGCGCGTCGCGCATGGCGTCATACACCTGCTCGCTGACCGGCATTCTTTTTACTTTTAAAGATGTTTTTTTCTGTTCCGTCATGGTTTCTGTACTCTAATCCTGTTCCTTTTCAAATTCTCTGCTTACCAGTATAATCAATTTGATCTGAATTATCAAGAAGATTCAAGAAACCTGAGAGCAAATCCGGACGATCAGACTCCGCCAAACAGCTGAAGAGGCAGATAAATGATCTGCGGGAAAAACGCCACCGCAAACAGCGCCGCTGCGAGTCCGACCATAAAAGGAACCATCGGTTTTACGATCTTCTCCATGGGGATTCCGGTCATGGAAGACGAGACAAACAGGTTCGTGGCCAGCGGCGGCGTACAGAAGGCAATGGATAAGGCCAGAATCATGATGATACCGAACTGAATCGAATCAATTCCGTACGGCTGAAGCACGTTCAGCAGGATCGGTCCCAGAATCACGATCATCGGCGTCGTCTGCACAAACATTCCTGCCACAAACAGAATCAAAAATACCAGAATCATAACGACCAGCTTGCTGTCGATGTTGTTTGTAAAAAATCTGGTAATGGACCGGGTAATGCCCATGTAGGCAAAGATCTGTCCCAGTGCGGCTGCCGGCGCCAGCGTAAGCAGGGTCCCGCCCACAAAGGTACTGGTTCCCATCAGCTGCTGAAACGTCTCTCCCATGGACAGTTCTTTATAATAAAACCAGCCGATCAGGAGACTGAACACACAGGCTACTACCGATGCCTCCGTAACCGTAAAGACGCCACCGTAGATTCCGCCCAGGATGATGATCGGCATCATCAGAGCCGGCCAGCCGTCTTTTATGGACAATACAAGGTCCTTCAGATGAAATTTTTTGGTTCCGACTATATGGTGTTTTTTACAGTAAATATAATTGATCAGGATAAGGATAAACCCTACCAGCAGGGCCGGACCGATGCCTGCCATGAACAGATCCCCGATCGAAACGTTCATGGTGACGCCGTATACAACCATCGGAAAACTGGGCGGCACGATCACTCCCAGAGAACCGGCCACTGTGATCAGTGCAACCGCATAATATTTGTTGTAGCCTGCCATCACCATTTCCGGCAGCATAATGCTTCCAATCGCCGCCACGGTTGCAGGCGCGGAACCGGACACTGCGCCGAAGAACATACAGGCGATCACCGCCACCATCCCAAGGCTTCCTGTTATCCTTCCCACCAGGCTGTCCGCAATTTTAACAAGCCGTTTGGAAAGTCCTCCTGCATTCATCAGATTACCGGCCAGAATAAAAAACGGAAGCGCAATCATCGTATAGGTAGCCACTCCGGTATACATAATCGATGCAATAAACTGGGGTGTCGTGATGGAATTGTATGCAATCAGCACAAAGATCGGAAGCAGCAGGCAGATGCCGATCGGTACGCCAATCAGGAAAAAAGCAAACATCAGGCCAAGCAGAATTACGATATCCATATTACAGATTCCCCCTCTCTTTTGCAATCTTTTCGCAGGCATCCAGATCCAGCGCCGGTTCAGAATACCCAAGATTTTCTTCATTTTCATTCCAGAGCCTTATGATATCCTGCACGATTCGAACTCCTGTCATTAAAAGCAGAATCGGAATCCAGATATAAATATATCTTTTCGGTATTCTCAGCAGGTCCGTCACGCTGGCTCCCAGATCGTCGATTACCCTGTACAGCGGAAACTGAATATAGACGCAGAAAATCAGGAAAATGATCTGGCTCAGGATCATCAGCGCTTTCCGGATTCTAAACGGCACAAACTGCTGCACAATCTCCACCGATACATGTTTCCTTTTTGTGACCGCAGAGGCAATCCCGCAGTAAATCATCGGAACAAACAAAAGCGTTGCCAGCTCCTCTGCCCAGGAAAAAGAATGGTTTAAAATATAACGGCTGAATACCTGGATCGTCAGAAGCACTCCAATCACAGCAAACAGCACCGCAGCCGCATAAAGTTCAAACTGATTTCCGATTTCTTTCCAATTGATTTTTTTCATTGATTTCTCTCTTTCCGGCCCGCCGGAAAGCCGGCGGGCCTTACCCTGTCACATCAGACGGATCAGTTTTCAAGATATCCCTGAAGGGCATCCCAGCGTTCCTGCCCCATGGTTTCCACAGCCAGTGGATATACTTTTTCTTCCATCAGGTCTTTAAATACCTGAATTTCTTCCTGACTCAGTTCCCGAATCTGCATACCGCTCTTCAGACACTCTTCTCTGTAGTAATCATTCAGTTCCTCCACTCTTTTGTATCCTTCCGCCTCGGCTTCATCGATCAGCCGTTCAAAAATTTCCTGATCTTCTGCGCTCAGGCTGTTCCAGAAAGATTCACTGATCAGCTGCGCTGACATTTGATACAGATGGTTGGTAAGCGTACAGTATTTCTGTACCTCCATCAGCTTATCGACCACCAGATTCTGGAAGGGATTCTCCTCTCCGTCGCAGACGCCCTGCTGCAGGGATGTATAGAGTTCACTGTAGGTTACATTGGTGACAGACGCTCCCATGGCCTCAAATGCAGTCACCTGCAGAGGATCCGTAAGAATCCGCATCTTCAGTCCTTTCAAATCGTCCGGAGTCACAATTTCCTGCTTGTTGTTTGTCATTTCCCGGAAACCAAACGGCGCGATCCCTTTAAACAGCACGCCTTCAATATCCGCCTCCGCTTTGCTGCACATGGCGTCTTTCAGCCCCGCCTCCAGCGCGGACTTCACCTGATCTTCCGTGGAAAACAGGAAAGGCACGCTCATCTCCGTAAACGCATCCGTGTAGCTTCCAAAATTGGCAACGGACAGACAGTTCATTTCAAACGCCCCGCTTTTCAGGCCGGATACAATATCATCTGTAGATTTTGCAAGCATTCCGTCTGCATAGAGTTCCACCCGGTACCTCCCTTCCGTCTCGATGGGAAGATTCACTGCAAGATACAGCACTTCCGCCGGAATGGCCCCTCCGTTGGTCTCAAATGTTCCCGTGGACGTATTGTTCGTATAGCGTACGACCGTCGCATCCGGATACTTATCCGCCGCCCATTCGCAGGCCTCAAACGCGTTGATACCGGAATATACGTCTCCCTGATCCGCATTCGCCGTATTCTCTTCGGCCTCCGCAGAAGGAGTCTGCACATTCTCTTCCGTCTGCGAACCGCCGGAAGAAGACCCGCACGCCGTCACGGAAACTGCCATAACAACTGCCATAAATAAACCTGCCATATTTCTTTTTTTCATTTTTGCAACCTCTTTTCCTGAATCATTTTGTGTACTGGTTCTTTTTTACTTGATTGTTACTTTTACCGCTTTCTCTATCGTATCCGGACAAAGTTCCTGGCCGATCCCCGGCCTGTCCGGAACTTCATAATAACCGTTCACCGGCTGATAGTCATGGATACAGGTCTTCCTGCAGTCCGGATGCAGTGCCCATCCATGGTGCTCATGGATCAGAAAATTGGGAAGCACCGCCTCGATCTGCAGCGCTGCCGCTTTGGAAATCGGACTCCCGCATACATGGATCTGCGCCGCACAGTCATAGGCGCTGGCCATATCGCAGATCTTTTTCGCTTCCGACAGTCCTCCGCAGAGACAGATATCCGGCTGCACCACCTGCAGCGACCGGTCTTCCAGGAACGGCCTGAATCCGGTTCTCCCATAGATTCTTTCCCCGCTTGCAATCGGCATATTCAGCTTCCGGTGAATCTCCAGCATGTTTTTGTTGTTCAAAGGATGGGCCGGTTCTTCATAATAATAGATATTCAGGTCTTCCAGACGCCGTCCCAGCTGAACCGCCGATATGGTATCCGTGTAGGAATGAAGCTCTATAATGATATCCAGGTCTTTTCCTCCTGTCTCACGGATGGCGGCCACGCGCTCAAAGGCGGTATGTACCTGAAGATCTGATAACACTCCCGTCTTTTTCCATGGGCCTTTCCCGTCTGGTTCCTGCAGGCTTAACGCAATCGGGTCCACCTTTACCGCCGTATAACCCTCTTCCATCACCTTCTTCGTTACTGCGGCGTAATCCTCCGGCCGTATCATCAGATCCCGCTCCGGAACCACGCGCTCCACACCCCATCCGAATTGAATCTGGCTGGCATATGTTCTCAGCCGGTCATTGGTCTTCCCGCCCAGCAGCTCATAGACCGGCACTCCCAGCGCCTTGCCTTTGATGTCCCACAGTGCAATATCGACCGCGCTCATACCGGCACTGATGATGGTTCCTCCTCCCAGCCCCCAGAATGTATTCCGGTAAAGCTTTTCCCAGATCTTTTCAATCTTCATGGGATCTTCTCCCAGAATGACCTCCCCAAAATCCTGAATGATTCCAAAACCGGAGCGATAGGCTTTCCCATACGCGACTCCCACCTCTCCATAACCGCTGATTCCTTCATCTGTATTGATTCTGATAATGACAGGATTCCACGTATTCCGCCCTTTACACGGATCCCCGCTGTCGATCACCATACAGTCAACGCTTACAATTTTCATTGGCTTCCCTCTCTTTCGAACGGTTTTAAATCTTCCGCACAGTCTGCGGTTTCTCAAGTGTTAATTTGTATATTTGTCGAACAAATCATCTAATTAATATATAGCACATTTTAAATAAAATGTCAATGATAAACCGTATAATCTGCTTCGAAATTTTGGGAAATTCGCCTGTTTTTTGTGCAACACAGCAAAAGCGCCCTGCAGGGGATGCCCCGCCGGACGCTTTTTACACAATTTTACGTTTTTTAGGAGTAGGGCCGCCGTCCTGCAGCCATATGGCAGAACAGCGGCCCCATTTATGGAATTAAAACAAGATGCCGGCTGTATTTTAATGGCGGGACTCTGCCCTGTCTATTCTGAGGAATAAACCGATAAATCCTGTTCCAGAATCTCCGTCAGAATCTTTTTACAGGTTTCCAGCGCAAAATCTTTCCCCCTGCTTCTCAGGATCTCTTTCAGCTTTGCGCAGCTTCTGTGTTCCGGACGAAATGTCTCTGTGATCCCGTAAGACTTCTTTCCTTCTACTTCCATACAGAAATTTTCCTGACCCACGCGGAATTCCACCCGCTTTTTCAGATATTCAACCTCCAGATGGCAGTGTTCCGTGCGAACCCGATGCCACCCGGTCACCGACAGTTCCCGGATCAGTACCTGCTCCACGTCCTCCAGCGAACCGCTTTTGACATCGATCAGAAAAAGATATCCCGGACGGTTTTTCTTCGTTATGGTGGGAATCACCTGTACGTTGCATGCTCCCGCATCATACAGATATTCGATCACGCTTCCCATCAGTTCTCCCGTCACATGGTCCGCCTGTACATACAGTAAAGTTCCGTCTTTTTGAAACAGCTTCATGGGCATTCCGGTCCAGTCAGCGCTCTGTAAATCTCACACGCAAGCTTCGCTGCTTTTTTCGCCGCCATCTTCGGGCCCGGAATACCGGCTGTGATATAAGCCGCCTTTTCCGCTTCTGCCGCCGCGTCGTCGATGGACGCATATCCCATCACAGAGGCCATGGCCGCCGGAATCACCACATTCAGGATCATATTGCCGGAAAGGACGACCTCCGATGTCAGCGGGGCCGCGATCTCGGTCGCCCAGGCAAGATCGGGCCGCTCTCCCAGGCAGACCTGCGGAATGACCTGATCCGTAAAATGCTCCATGACCACGTGTTTTTCCCCTTCCGTCACTTCTACGGTAATCAGCGGGTCGAACGCAAGATATTTTTTTACAAGTTTGGAAGTCCTTCTGGCTGCATTTTCAATTTTCAGATATTTGACCGTCACATCGCGGCCGGCCAGCTTCTTCCAGTATTTTGCCCCGTAGGTCTCGATGTCCGCCACACGCTCATCGTCCATCTGTCTGACGATGTCCGCCAGCGTCCGCCCCTGATTCAGCCCTTCATATGTGGCAAGCCCCTTCTGGTAGATCAGTTTTGCCACATAGGGAAGAGAGGCATCTACCAGCAGCCTGGTCACTGGTCCGTTGTGCAGCTCCGACGCCTTTTTTGCCACTGCGTAAATGCTGAACGGAGCCGGATACGGATTGACCACATCTGTGCTTCGGTCTTCCATCACAGCCGGACCGATCTCTTCCGGAGTCATTCCCGCCTGCAGCGCCTTGATGACGCACATGGTATAACCGGTCATATGTCCCAGAGGCGGATTGTGCGCTCCGCCGGACCCTCCGCAGATCCGCTCCTGGAAACATGCGAAGACCTCCGCAAAGGACATCATTCCAATCACCGACGGTCCTCCGATGTCCTTCAGGATCAATCCCACATCTCCCACCACATGAGCGGTATCATATTCCTCTCCGGTAATGCGCATGTGCAGCTTCGGCGGAAGGCCCGCCGCCTCTGCCGCAGCCTTTCCTACCAGATAAACGGAGCTGGTGCGTCCGTAAGTTCCGCACTCCTCCGGCACCTCCGCATCCGGATGGATGATCTCCAGGATCGCCGCTGATCCCAGAACCGCCGCCTGAAACGCGTTTCCGCCGATTCCGATCCCATGCATGGCTTCCAGCATCGCCTGCGTCCCGATCTGCGCCCCTTTCTTCGCAAGAGCCGGCCAGATATAATCCTCTCCCAGCGCACTGTGTCCATAGATGGCGCCTCCTACAAACGGCGGGATATTCTTCCCGTCCACCGGAGAAAGCTCCCCCTTTCGGATCGCTTCATAGATCGCGCAGACTGCCGGAAACGCAGACACCTTGCTGTTCATCTTCGTGGTCGGAACCGCGCTGACGCCGCAGCGGTCCACGCCCGCCAGCATCCTGGCCGTCGCACCCAGCTTCCGGTTTCCGGCAGGTACTCCCACCTGTGCTGCCGAACCGGCAAGATACATCATGGACGCTGCGATCAAAGCCGCGTTGGCGCCGTCCGCTCCCGCGGCTTTTGCCGCGTCTATGGCCTTTTTCATGATCTCGTCCACCGGCAGGCGTCTGACATTGGCAAACTTCACTTCCAGGCTCTGTCCCTTCTGAAGCTCTTCCACGATCACGTCCGCCACGGAAAAGAGCGCCATATTCACCATACCATGTCCTCCTGCCAGCGCCTCGATCCGGTCGCTGGTCAGATTCACCACATCATTCAAAGCGGCCGCTTCCACCGCTGCAAAGACAGAACTGAATTCTTTTCTTTCCATATTTGTCTGTTCCTCCTTCCCTGCGCATCGATTTATATAACAGGTCCCAGACAGTAGATATCCATGGTACTTGTGTAATGGATCGCTTCATTTTTCGTCATCCGGCCGTTCAGCACCTGGATCAGCAGAGCAAACGCTTCTTCTCCCACTTCTTCAATGCTCTTCTGCCCGCTGATGATCACGCCGGCATTCAGATCCATGTCATTCGACATCCGTTCATAAGTATTAGGATTTCCGCAGATCTTGATTACCGGCATGCTCGGAAATCCCTGGGGTGCTCCGCGTCCCGTAGAGAACAGCATAAACTGCGCGCCCGTCGCCGCCATCCCGGTCAGGATCTCCGGTTCCCGTCCCGGCGCGTCTTTGATCCAGAGCCCTTTCTCATTTTTTACCATCTGCGGATATTCCAGCACGCCCTGAATCGGGCGGTGTCCGCTTTTCACAATGGCGCCCAGGCTCTTCTCCTCGATGCTGGACAGTCCGCCGGCAATATTGCCGGGCGTGGGCTGTCCGCCCCGCATATCCTCTCCAACGGCTTTTGCCCGCTCCTCCATCCGGTTCACGATCTCATAGATTCTGCGCCCTGCCGGTCCGTCTTCACCGCCGACCGCTCTCCTTGCCAGAATGTGTTCTCCGCCCAGAAACTCTGTCGTCTCGCCGAACACCACCGTCGCACCCAGATCCACCAGCTTGTCCGCCGCATATCCGATCACGCAGTTGGATGCCATTCCGCTGGTCGTATCGGATGCGCCGCACTTGATGCTCATGACAACTTCTGAAATATCAACCGTCTCTCTTTGCAGACCGGAGATCTCCATGGCCAGTTTCTGCGCCAGATCCGTTCCCTTCTGGATCGCTCGGCTCATGCCGCCCAGCTCCTGAATCCGAATCACCTCTACCGGCTTTCCCGTCTCTGCAATTTCCCTGACCAGCCGTTCGGTATCCGTCCCCTCACAGCCGAGGGACACCACCAGAACCGCTCCTACATTGGGGCTGCACCCCAGGCTGATCAAAGTATCCGTCACACGTTTCAAATCAATCGGAAGCTGGCAGCAGCCCTGATGGTGAAAAAATCCCACTGTTCCCTGTACTGCGCGGCAGACCGCCTGTGCCACATCGGTCGCACAGATGACGCTGGGAATCACCGCCACCAGATTCCGGCTTCCGACTTTCCCGTTGGAACGGACATACCCCTGAAATGTAACGCTCATTTTTCTCCCCCCTTCAGATCTCCGCGGCCCCTCATGGCCTCCATATTATGTACATGCACGTATTCGCCTTCCTGAATATCCGCGCTGGCCGCTCCGATGCTTTCTCCGTATTTTATCACGGACTCCCCTTTTCTGATCGGGCAGACAGCAATCTTATGCCCATAGGGAACATCTCCTATGACCTCCGTCTCACAGGACGTCCCCTTCTGGTCGCGGATCACCACCTTTGTACCGTCCGTGATCCCATTGGCGAAAATCGTTGCCACGTTGTCTTTTTCGTCTACCTTCAAAGCCAATTTCAATTCTTCCATCTACGGCTCCTTTCTCCTTATTCCGGCTTCACTGCAAGTACGGAGACCCCGTCCGGAATCACCACCACTCCCGCGTCCCTGCCCTTGATCCGATACGCCGTCTCCAGCGCCTCATCCAGGCTGGACGCGTGGATCATATTGGCCTTCTCCACCGTTTCCCGGTCAAGATACGTCGTCACCAGGATCACTTTATGCTTTTTTAAAATACGGGCATAGATCTGCGCGCACCACTGCTCGCTGATCGTTTCTTTCGGCGGGATCTTTGATAAATAATCGTCAATCTCCTGCACCGTTCCCCTGACGATCAGTTTTTCAAAAAAGCTTCCCCCCATGCCGTCCACACAGGAAGCGGACATGATGATCACGCCGTCTTCCCCTGCACACGCCTCCGCGGTGGCAACCGCTTTGGGCGTCTGGTACAGGTTCTGGTCCAGCGGGTAACCCCCGTTGGAAGTCACTACGATATCTCCTGTAACGGGCGGACACTGTGCAAGCCCCCGCACAAAAGCCACCCCTTTTTCATGGGCCTGTTCCAGATCTCCTGCAAACGCGGCGATAATCTTTTTCTCGCTGTTCTGAGCCACATTCAGGATAAACTGGACGTTCACTCTCCGCGCCGCCGTAACCATATCCTGATGGATTGGATTTTTCTCAAGTACGCCGGTTACGGACCAGGGACTGGCGATGGCTTTATAGGAATGATTCTCATTGACTGTTGCCGCATTACAGACACCTGGAAGAATGCTTTTACGCCCGCCGGAAAATCCCGCGAAGAAATGCGGCTCGATGAATCCTTCCGCAACCAGCAGATCACAGTCCGCCGCCAGCCTGTTGACATGAAACTCCGCTCCGGACGGCAGGACTCCCATGAAGACGAATTCATCCGGATCAAACGCATGATTGACCGCAATGTTCTCGTGATTCACGATGGCATCTCCGAACATGGAACGCATCTCCTCTTCCGTCGTAGCCCGATGAAGGCCGGTGGCCACCAGAATCGTAATCTGTGCGTCCGGATTCCCCTTACGGATCTCCTCCAGAAGAATGGGCAGCGTCAGCCTGCTTGGGACCGCGCGGGTATGGTCGCTGGTAATCAGCGTCACCCTGTTTTTTCCTTTCGCCAACTTGCGAAGCTTCGGCGTACCGATGGGATGCTCCAGGGCTTCCCGCACCAGCTCTGTCTCGCTTTTTCCCGGATCAAAAGTATCCCCTCCGGCAGTCACAACCGCTTTCAGGTTCTTTTCCGAAATATGAAGTTCCATATGTCCTTTGTAATACGGAACCTGTATCGTTTTCACATGATCCCTCCTGTCGCTTTTCATATTGTATACATTATACACCATACTTTATAAGTAACACAAATAAAGGATTTTGTCAATGATTTTATTTGACTATCTCTCAAAACATGGTAGAATTATATAAACGGCACTGAATCCCTGCGCTCATAGTTCCCGGTCTCCAGTGCCGTTTATCATACGGCAATTTTTAAACACCGGATATATGAGTTGCTGTCTTACTGTCCATTTCGTGAGCAGTAACCTGAATCATAGAAAGTTATTTTAAGAACGGGAGCAAAGGAAAGTATGCCCAAAGTAATCAATACCATCCGCGGACAAGTATACGAACTGTTGAAGAAGGAGATTTGTGACGGAAACTATCAGCCCGGACAGTGGCTGCAGGAAAAAGAACTGGCAGAACAGTTTTCGGTCAGCCGCAGTCCGGTGCGGGAAGCATTAAAGCAGCTGGCTGCCGACGGCCTGGTGGTCGAAGTTCCCAACAAAGGCGTATTTATACGGGAATTTACCCCGAAGGACATCGAAGAGATCTTTGACCTTCGGGTCATGATGGAAAGTTACGCAATTGATAAAATCGTGGATTTACTGACAGAAGATGCAAAATCGCAGCTGGCCTCCTGCCTGAATCAGCTGCAGACCGCATTTGAACAGCATCATCTGGCAAAGTATATTCAGGCGGATACGGCGCTCCACGACCTGATCATCCGTTTAAGCGGCAACAGCTTTCTGTCCATAGCCTATGAACGGGTCCATATCATGATCCAGCAGTTCCGTACCTGCTCGCTTCAGGATCAGGGGCGTTTTGATGAATCCATCGAGGAACATCAGGACATTATCCAGCATATACTGGCAGGAGAGCCGGAGCAGGCGAAGGAAATTAACAGCCGGCATCTTCAGCTTGCCAAAGAACAGATCATTGCACATCTGGCAGAACAGCAAAATCCGTCAATCTGATAAATTTTTCTGCACCACTTGACAAAGTGGTGTTTTTTTATTGCAGTATTATGCATACATTATACACCAATTAACTAAAGTCAGAGCTTTTAGAGGGGAATTACTTATGTTAATCTTGTTATTTTTGTATCCATCGCACTGCTGATCTTCTTGATCGCCAGGTGCAGGCTTCATGCATTTTTGTCACTGCTTCTTGTGGGATTGTTTTACGGTATCCTTGCGGGCGCACCGTCAGGAGAAGTATCCACCGCCATCGCCGCCGGTTTTGGGGGAAACCATGCAGAGCATCGGCATCATCATCGGACAGATTCTGGAAGTAACCGGAGGCGCACAGCGGATTTCTGACGCGATCCTGAAACTGATCGGCACGAAACATGCCACCTGCGCCGTGTCGCTTACCGGCGCTTTTGTCTCGATTCCGGTCTTCTGTGATTCCGGCTTCGTCATTCTGAATCCGGTCATCGAAGGGATTTCCCGGCGCGCCAAAACTTCTTATGCCATGCTGGCGGTCGCATTGATGGCGGGGCTTTTGACGATTCACGCATTCGTTCCGCCGACTCCCGGACCTGTCGCCGCCGCGTCCCTTCTGGGTGCTGATCTTGGAAAAGTCCTGATCTACGGCATCATTGTCTCGATTCCCATCGTTGTCGTCAGCTCCATCTGGACAAATTCCCGATTTGTCCGCAGGAGATATCCGGAAACAGCTCCCGAAGCGGCGTCGGATCTGGAAAATGAAGCAGAATTCAAGGATGTGGCTGCGCATCCGCGACCGTGTCCATGACAACCGTAAACGGCATCATGGCGCCCATGCTGGTCTCTTTGGAACTGTCGCCCGAGATTGTCGTTCTGGCTGTAGCTGCCGAAAGCTTCACGTTCTGTCAGGCGAACTCCTCTTCTTCCTGATGTGTATCCAAATTATGCGGATATGATCTGAAAAAAAGATACTGGCTTGCAGCCCTGAATTCTGTCATCATGGGTGTGACCGGAATCGTAACAACCTGTATTTTAAGTTTGTTTGTATAAAAAAGCTTACGAATGAATCTTCCACGAATCTTGCAGGTAAAAACAGGAGCCGCAGTCTGGCTCCTGTTTCACTGTCTCTCCATTCAGCCCCCATGGCCGTGAGAAATCATCATTTTTCGTTTCTGATCTCATACCAAAACCGATCGTTTTCGTGTTGTCCCACCGATACCCGGCAACGGGAGGAGGTGTTCGAATGGAAGTTGTTATCACTTTTTTAGTCGCTGTCACAGCAGGTGTGGCCTGCCACCTCATCTGCAAATGGCTTGACAGGGACGATAAGGGCAACAAATAGCCTGGCGGGTGCTTTGCCGCCGTAAAAAGAAAAGAAGAAGCCCCGGACTGTGTTGCCTCACGGTCCGGGGTTTCGTTCTTCGTCCGAATGGACTTGCTATCACTTTTTGCCTACCGGCATTACAGCATATGCTTTTCCGGTTTGCAATATGCTTTTTCAAGCCCTGTCCTTTTCTTTTTTATTCCACACAAAGATCACGAGAACCAGCGCCGCCACGGCCAGCGCCACAGCCGCCGGGCTTCCTGTAAGTCCCGCGAAGAGATATGCTGCAAATGCGATGACGCCATTGACGACCGCATAGGGAAGCTGGGTCTTCACATGCCCCACCAAATCGCACTGAGCGCCTGTGGAAGACAGGATCGTCGTATCCGAGATCGGCGAACAGTGGTCCCCAAAGAGGCCTCCGGAAAGCACCGCGCCCACGGCGATCGCATAGGAGATCCCGAATGCATGCGCCATGGACGGACGGGCATTTTTCACAGAGTATGTACCATCCGTCTCCTCTTCCGCCTCTTTTTCCTCTTCCCAGGATTGCGCCCCTTTCTCCGCCAGCTTCTCCGCCTTTCCCATCTGGGAGAAATCTTTTCCGGTAAACGCAACCAGCGGAATCATGATAATCGCCAGGATCGCGTAGATCTGGAACGGAATCGCCTCCACAAAGGTCGTATAGTCCGACTGCGTCACGCCCAGGTTCTGAAATTCCGCCTGTATGAGTCCCATGATGTACACGCCCCACCCGATAAACGGAACCAGAATCGCCACCGGCGACGAGGTGGAATCCAGAATCCACGCCAGCTTTTCTCTGGATATTTTCAGTTTGTCAAAGAGCGGACGGAATACCGGCCCCACCAGAAGGGGCGTGCCAAGATCCGAAAAGAAGATCAGGATACCGCCCGCCCACGCGCACATCTGCGCCTTCAGCTTCGTGTTCACAAAACGGTAGACAAATCTGCTGAACGCCTGCGCTCCGCCGGACTTTTCCATCAGCTTGATAAAGCCTCCGATAAAAATCACCAGGACAATCACGCCCGCATTGTAGGAGTCCGTCAGCTGCACAAAGAAATAGTCTCCAATCATGGATTTTACCGCCAGAAACGGGTTGCCCATGCAGAAGATCATCGTCCCCACAAATCCTCCGCAGAACAGGGACAGTATCACGTTCCTGCTCCTGATCGCCATCACCACCGCAACCATCGGCGGCAGAAGGCTCAGCCATCCATAGTCCATAACATGTTCTCCTTCCGTATGTATGCTTATTGGACTGCCAATGTCCAATAAGATATACTATATTGAATATTTCTCATATAATATGCATAAATATTCATTTTCATTTTAACTTATGCAGAAAGGTTTGTAAACCTTTTTTACTTCGCGATCTTCCGATGGAAATCCCCTTCCCGCTGTGATATAATGTCACCAGCCGGAGCGAAGCGGAAGCTGATGACCTGAGCGAGCATCAGCGAGCTTCCTTATGATATAATGTCACCAGCTGAAGCGAAGCAGAAGCTGATGACCTGCGCGAGCATCAGCGAGCTTCTTTATAATAAAACAGCATTAGAAAACCCTTGAGAAAGGAAGCGAAATACAATTGATGGATGGAAACAAACTGATTGAACTGGCTCTTGAGCTGGGCTTTGCCGATGCGGCGGTGATCCGCACGGACGAACTGGTGTTCGTTCCTGCATTTCGAACGCTGTGCGAAGAGAACCAATGCGGAAAATACGGCGTGAACTACGCCTGCCCGCCCGCCTGCGGGACGGTAGATGAGATGAAGGAGAAGGTGCTTCGCTGGCGACAGGCCCTGGTCATGCAGACCATGTGGGACATCGAAGACCCGCTGGACAATGCGCAGATCAAACCGGCCAAGGCGGAGCACAACCGTCTGACCCGAACGCTCATGGACCAGGTGGACGAGCCGGGACTGATGATCGGCGTCAGCGGCTGCAGCCTGTGCGAGCCCTGCGCCATCACCACGGGAGAGCCCTGCCGTTTTCCGAAGCTGCAGTGCTCCTGCATGTCCGCCTACTGCATCTTTGTGAAAGAAATGACAGACCGATGCCATATGGATTACGAATGCGCGCCCGGCATCACAACCTTTTTCAGCATGTACTGCTTTGACGAACGCATTTCCTGATCCGCGGCCGCATATGGCGGGATCTGATCGATCGACGGCGGCGTCCTGCGTCACACCGGAATCAGTTTGAACACCGCCGTATGCGCATAGGTCAGCTGCCCGCTGTGCCGGAAGAACAGGATTCCGTTTCCGGGGGCGTAGATCCGGGAACGCTCCTCTGCGTCCGTCGGATTCAGGATCCGCGCCAGCAGGTCCCCTTCCCTTACTTCCTGCTCCACTTCCACCACAGGCTCAAAAAGTCCAGCCGCCTCTGTCCGGACCGGAATCATCTCCCGGTCGTCAATGACCCTGGACAGGTATCCCGGGCGCCTGCCGTACCGGACGCATCCGATGGACTCCAGAAAATGCAGGACAGAGCTGACGCCCCTTTCCGCGCTCTCCCGGTTGATCCGGTCGGTCGTCGTCGTGTACAGGCTGTACGCCTTCGTCTCCCAGATCTGCCAGTTATAATTCAGCGTGGTCGTATCGTAGGGTCTCGTATTCCGCACCACCACGTAAGGCATACCAAATTCCACAGCGCTCTTTACGTCCTCAAAGCCTGTTTTCATCATGGTCACATGAGGCATGAATTCCCCGGGCATATAATTGGACGCAAACTGAATTCCATATTCATAGTCCTTGATTTTCTCAAAGATACCGCCTGCGATCCGCTGGGTCGTCTCCCCCTCGCTGTATCCCGGGAACATCCGATTGATATCCGTGTTGTCAATGGGCCAGAACCGCTTTTCGATATTCATGGAATACGGATTGAGCGACGGGATAACCATGATCTCCTGCCCGTCTGACAGCCGGTCTTCCCTTTCCAGTTTTTTCAGCGCCTGCACGATCCGGGAGCAGGTATAGAGCTGCTGATATTCATTTCCCCTCATATTTCCCACAATGCAGACCGTTTTCTTCCCTGTTCCAAAGATATAGGCCATAATCTTGAAAGAATCCCGGTACAGGGAATGATTTTCATAGATGATCTCTGTTCTCATACCCTCTCACCCGCCTCCCTCTTCAGTATTCTTGCAATCAGAGATCCTTCATTTACCACCGGATATTCCCGGATGGTGAAAAGGATCCCGTCTGCCGGAGCTTTCAGCCGTTCCCGGATGGTTCCTTCCAGAGGATCTATGATCAGTCCCACCGGGTCCCCTTTTCTCAGGCTGTCCCCATGCTTCGCCTGACTGAGAAAAACGCCGGACACGGGCGCGTTTAAAAAGCTGACCGGATCGGCCCCTGCGGCAATCAGGGGCTTTCGGACCTCCTTTGCCGGACCGGACCACATCCCCATGTTTTTCATCACATAAAAGATTCCGTCCGTCAGCTGATCGCAGTACGCTTTTGTAATCCGCATGCCGACGCCCATCTCCACCACCAGTGTCGGCGTACCGGTGCTGTTCAGGCTGTAGGCGAGCGTGGATTCCAGCACGGTACTGTTTCCATGGATCCAGATCAGGTCCACATTCAGCCCTTCCGCCATCGGAACGAGCCGGTCCCGGTGAAGCTCATTGATCCGTACCTGCGGGATCTCTGTAAGAAAAATATTGCTGGCATGGATATCGATGCACAGATCCGATCCGGACAGGTCCTCCATCAGCCTGGCCGCCACGTATTCCGTCATGGACCCGTTCCGGTTTCCCGGAAAGACCCGGTTCATATCCAGATCAAAGGCCGGAATCCCTCTGGTGATGGAATCGATCCCCAGCGGATTCACAGCCGGATAGATGTCCACGATCCCGGCCAGATATTCCGGATGCTCCTGTATCCTCCGGCTGACCTCAAAGCACACATACTGTCCTTCCAGTTCGTCACCGTGGACTCCCGTCACGATACTGATCCGCTTCTTCTCCTTCTCTCTTCCGCCGGTCAGCCGGTTTTTCCGGATCTTCAGCTTCTCCATCACCGGAAGGGATACCTCCGCAATCGTCTTGACCATGTTCCATTTCCTCCATTTTTACATATACCTGTTTCTCCTGCGCTGCGTTTCCCCGGAATACGCCCCGATTCAGCCCGCAGTCCCAGGCGTCCCGCCCCACCGCAAAGACCAGATAAGACGCATCCGTCCGGCGGTTGTTGGTGGGATCAAATCCTCTCCAGTACCCGCCCTGCCAGACTTCCACCCAGGCGTGGGTCTCCCCTTCGCCGGGCACGGCGCCCGCTGTATACCGCGCCGTGATCCCCTCCTCCCGCAAAAGGGACAGAAGGATCTGCGCATAGTCCTGGCAGACGCCGCATCCCTGCGCAAAGGCCTGTTCTGCCGTCGTCCCCGCGTCTGTGCTCCCGCTTTGATAGACGAACTGATCTGCAAGTGCCTCCATCCATACGTCCGCCCGTTCCCACGGCGTAAAAACTTCCGGCAGATGGTTCTGATGCCTCGCATAAAATTCCCGGATGGTTTCGCCCGGCCTGGTATACGGCGTCTGATACCGGTACATCCCCAGCTTCTGCCAGGCGGATGGTTCCGGCTCCGGTCCTTCCCGGACCGCCGTCTTCGCCTCCACCCGGACCCGAAACTCCCTGCAGCCCTCCTCAATCCTTCCATACAATACCGAATTACCGAAAGAATCCCTGTCCCGTCCCTGAGGGCCGGAGCAGGGTGTGATTCTGCAGATACAGGACCGGATATCCTGCGTCTTTCTGATTCCCGGAAAACACCGAAGACTGTAGGAATGGCAGGAAACCGGTTCTGAAAAAAAGATCCGCAGTTCATAGGTCAGTTTCCATCTGTTCACATAGATCCCTCCGCCTTACAAAATCTGTTCGATCTGCCGGATCAGCCCACAGTAATCCAGTTCCTCTTCTTTGACAAGCCGATTCAGGCTGTCCAGCGCCTTCCGGCGGTACTTCAGGCTGCACCGGTCGATCCTGCCGGTCAGGCGGCAGATCTCCCGTTTCAGATTGTCCCGGCTCTCATGAAGTCTTGCGTACAGGTCGATTCGCTCTACCCGCTTTCCAACCTTCAGCAGATTCCGCACATTTTCACTGAGGATCTGATCGTCGCAGATTCCGTTAAACGCCATAAGATTGTCCAGCACCTTCTGAAATTCGATCAGAGGCCCCTGGCTCTTCGCCGCCTTCTGCATGGCATAGACGGCAAGCTGGATATAGGAAAGCGCCTCCGTCCCGATCTCCTCCCGCAGAACAATGGCGTTGTCATAAGCGCGTTTCAGATTGCTCATCAGGGAATTTACATCCGTCTCATCAAAAGCATACCGATAGATAAAATCCTCACCGGAAGCGTAGATATCGGGAATCTCCAGCGCCTGACAGAACCGTCTGTAGTCCTCCCCGGCTTCGATCATCGTATCATACGTCCTGAAATACAGTTTCATCGTCGTATAAACCCGTTCGGTATACCGTCCAAGCCAGTACAGCCGGTCGGTCTGTTCTACTGAGATAACACCCATGTATCTTTAAAACCTCCTCCCTGTGACGAATTGACAATAAAGGAATCCGGATTTCTGGAAAACCGGGTCAGGCCGCTCTTCCATACCTTCGTCTCTTTTCCGGACAGTACGAAGGCCCTGAGATCCGCCTTTCTTGGAACCGGCACTCCCTGCTCCATAATATCCAGATCCTCAAAATCAATCACCTCCTGCGCAATAAACCGTCGGGGGGCCCGTTCCAGAAGCGCAAGAAACCGTTCTTTTTCCTCCGCCGTCATCCGCTCGGCAAATACCACGCCGTAGCCGCCCGCTTCCGCCACGTCTTTCAGCACCAGACGGTCAAAATGTTCCAGAACAAACTGTCTGTCTTTCTCATAGAACGGAAGATAGGTGGGCGCGTTCTGAAGGATCGGCTCCTGATCCAGATAATAACGGATCATCTTCGGAACAAAATAGTAGATTCCCTTGTCGTCCGCCGCCCCGTTGCCCGGAGCGTTCAGAAGCGCCACATTTCCCTTCCGGTATACGTCAAAAATGTGCGGAATGCCGATCAGGGACTCCGGATTAAAATTCAGAGGATCCAGATATTCGTCGGAGATCCGCCGGTATACGGCCCCTACCTTTTCCTTTCTTCCGGAATAGTCTTCATAATACAGGCAGTCCCCGGACACCTTAAGCTCACTGCCGTTCACCAGCTTTGCCCCGGTCTGCTCCGCCAGATAAGAATGCTCAAAATAGGCGGCGTTATAACGCCCCGGCGTCAGGATCACGTGGATCCCGCCGGCGCTGACCCCGTCCATGGTCTCTTTTAACAGCTTCGCATAATTGCGGTTGTCCTCCAGATGGTTTTTCTGATAGGTAGCCGGAGAACAGCGCCGGCACAGTTCCCGAGCGATCATGGGATAGGACGCTCCGGAGGGAACGCGCAGATTGTCCTCCAGTATGTACCATGTACCGTCCTTCCCTTTTACCAGATCGATCCCGGATATATGTGAATATACCCCCTGAGGCGGGCAGATCCCCTCGCACTGGGCCAGATAACCGCTGGATGTGTAGACAAAGTCCTCCGGAACAACTCCGTCTCTTATGATCTGCTTTTCTCCGTAGATGTCTTTCAGATAGAGGTTCAGCGCATCCACCCGCTGAATCAGTCCCGCCTCCAGCATCTGAAATTCTTTCTTTGTGATAATCCTCGGAATCACGTCAAAGGGAAACAGCTGCTCCCGAAACGTATTATTTTTATAAATGCCGAATTTTACGCCGTATCTTGCCAGCTGTTCATTGATCTCGCCTTCGCAGGCATATAAATCTTTTTCGTACATCCCGTCCTCCTGTCAGGGTTCTTCTGTGTTGATAAGTTCCCGAAGCAGCGCGTTCACCCTTTCTGCGCTTCTTCCCAGGACCCGGACCACAAGATCGCCGTATGCCGTCCTTGTCACGCCGCCTTCCGCGCCTTCGGCCTCTTCCAGTCTGCTCCTCGCCTCCCGGATCCACTCTTCCGTCTTTGACTGCCCGCAGATAAGCAGATTGCCCAGATGAGTGTATCCCTCATACAGTCCAAAGCCCTGCATATCCATCCATTCCGGCTCATATCTGGCAAAATCCCGGTAAATGATCCTTCCTTCCCGGCGGACCGTAACCTTGTTCTGAAACCTGCGGTACAGAAACGCCTCTCCATGGGCCGCTCTCCCGCAGCTTAAGATATCCAGCATGGCAAACTTCGCTTCCGGCCCGGCAAGCTCCACCTGCGCTTCGCTGCGGAAGTCGGAATCCCGAAAGGGAATGACCGGAAGAGGCATATAATACAGGGATGCCTGATTTTCCACACGGATGAAAATGTTTCTGGACGCGAATCCTTCTTCCATCCGATGGATCTTCTCATATGCCTGGGACTGAAGTTCCATGCAGGCATTCTTTTTTACATGAATGCGGATCATCTGGCAGTCTCCCGCCAGAATGCCTGCGGACGCGGTCTGGACCATCACGGACATCCGTTCCTTTCTCTCATAAAACGGACGCATGATCTTAAAAGGGGCCGTAAAGGATACGTCTCTCAGCACCGTCCTCCCATCCCTGTAATCCGCTTCCAGATTCAGTTTTGAAATCTTTCCAAACTGATTTTCCATCACCGGCAGCCCTCCAGCAGCACCTGCTTCCGGATCCATCCGATAACTTCATCCACGCCGGCGTTTTCCCTTATATTGGTAAACAGGAAAGGTCTGCCTCCCCGCATCTTCCGGGAATCCCGCTCCATGACTTTAAGATCCGCTCCCACATACGGCGCCAGATCGATCTTGTTAATGACCAGCAGATCCGAACGGGTGATTCCCGGCCCTCCCTTTCTGGGAATCTTGTCTCCTTCCGCTACGTCGATCACGAAAATCGTAGCGTCCACCAGCTCCGGACTGAAGGTCGCTGACAGATTATCCCCGCCGCTCTCGATAAATAAAAGCTCCAGATCCGGGAAACGCTCCGCCAGCTCATCCACCGCTTCCAGATTCATGGACGCGTCCTCCCGGATCGCCGTATGAGGACAGCCACCTGTCTCCACACCGATGATTCGTTCCATGGGAAGCACGCTGTTTCTGCACAGAAATTCCGCATCTTCCTTTGTATATATATCATTGGTGATGACGCCGATGCTGAACTCCCCTGCCATTTTTCTTGTCAACGCCTCGATCAGCGCAGTTTTTCCGGAACCCACCGGGCCGGCTACTCCGATTTTTACATAAGACATATTTATCTCTCCTCGTATGTTCAGGATCAGGACATATAGATTCTGGAATAAAGCCCTTCATGCTGCATGCACCGGATGTCAAATCCGGGCATAGACAGGCAGAGATCCTCCTCGGTCAGTGCTTCCAGACGCTCCAGCAGTTCCTGAAAGAACGCCTGGCTTTGATACAGCAGCCGCTGGCCGGCTGTCTGGCTGAGCGGGACCGTCTTCACGCAGTTCGTCACCATGGCGGATGTCTGAGCGTACAGATAATGTATGATCGACGCCTCATAAGAAATCCCGGTCGCTGCGCAGAAGACGCCGTATACCGCCGCATGCTGCGGCAGCCTTTTTTCTTCATATGTACAGTACCGGTAAAACATATCGGTCTCATACGGGATATCCATGCTCTGCACGGTTTTCACAAACCGGGAACCCAGTTTCTTTCCCGCCTCCCGCGTCTCTCTCGGGATGCGGGAAGCCTCCAGCAGCTCGTCCAGCCGCCGAAGTTTCGAAAGTGATTCCGCCGCCGCATACCTGTACGCCAGCTTTGCCGTAAGAAGTTCGTTATAACAGAAGCCGTACAGCATTCGTCGCCGGATATAGTCGCCGGCTTCCTCCGCAGAAGACACCAGATTTTTCTGGATGCAGGTTTCCAGACCATAGGAATGGGCGTACGCCCCGATGGGAAACAGCGCATCGTTGATCTGCAGCAGAAGAAACTGTTTCCTTCTTTCTCTTTCGTCCATACACTGCTCCTAATGGTGATGGTTATTGACCGAAGACGACAGCGCTTTGGAAAAGTCAAACCGCACCTGCACTTTTTCAGCCGTCACTCCGTAGATCTGCAGAAGCTTTTTCAGAAGCGCCTCATGGCAGGGCATGTAAAAAGTAAATCCGTCTTCTCCCCGAAACATGCTGGTATGGGTGTTCCCTACCTCATAGCACAGCCTGGCGATCTGTTCCGGATAATCTTCCGCCACCACAGCCCGGATCGCTTCGCATTCCGGAATATTGACGGCAATCACCTTTTCGTCATCTGCATAGAGCACGTCGTCCTGATTTAGCCCCCGCTTCAGCACCTCGTTTCCCATGCGGATGCCCACGTCCTCTCCCATATGGGATACTTTTCGGTGAAGCTTTGTAAACGCCTCATGCCATTCCACATCCACATAGTCGATTTTGCGTCCTGCAAACGCTGCATCATCTGTTTTTCCCAGTATTCTATCGCATATCATCCATTTGACCTCTTTCTTCTATTTTTCCGGGCGGTCCGCAGGGAACCGCCCTTCCTACCAGATCCCCAGCAGAAGCATGACTCCCGGAATCCACGCAGTGACGATTCCTTCAAAGACCTGAAGGCACGGCACGAATTTCCCCAGCTTCTTCCCCATGATATCCGTGACAAAGGAAGAACCCCAGAGAACCGCCCAAAGCCACCAGATGGCGGCCCATCTCCAGTCCGGCGCGATGCCGAGAGAAGCGCTTCCGGAGATTCCCTCCACATAGCCGAAGATCACGGCATTGACTGCCACAAAGGTGGAAAACCAGGCAAAGGGTTTTCCGTCCAGCCTGAAAATATTCATCGCGGCAACCCACAGATAGGTAAAACAGAACAAAAGACCGGTCCCTGCCGCATAATAGTTGCCCAGCGCCAGATTGGTGAAATTGATGAACAGGGACAGGCCGCCGGTCAGAATATTCATGACCGCCGCCGATTTCCCGTCCGTACCCGCCAGTGCGCAGATTCCGTTATTGATCAGTACGATTCCGACAAAAAGCAAACACACTCCCAGCATATGATCCTCCTCTTATAACTCTCATTAAAACAGACTGTAAAGCTGTGTCAGCGGAAGCGTTTCTGCCGGTCTGGATTCCAGTTTGACTCCGTCCGCCGTCACGGTATAGGTCTCCGGATCCACCTGGATCTCAGGCGTGGCGTCGTTCAGCTTCATATCGCATTTCCCGATATTCCTGCAGTTTCTCACCGGAACCACGGTTTTCCGGAGGCCGTATTTTTCCTTCACGCCGCCGTCAAATGCCGCTTTGGATACAAAGGTCAGACAGCTCTCTCCTTTTGCTGCGCCGTGGGCCGCAAACATGGGCTGGTACAGCACCGGCTGCGTCGTCGGAATGGAAGCGTTGGCATCTCCCATCTTCGAAGCGATGATCATGCCGCCCTTGATGATCAGATCCGGCTTGGCCGCGAAAAACGCAGGGTTCCACAGAACCAGATCCGCATATTTCCCCACCTCCACAGAGCCTACATAGTCTGCGATCCCGTTGGTGATCGCCGGATTGATCGTATATTTTGCCACGTACCGTTTCGCGCGGAAGTTGTCGTTGTCATGGCCTTCGTCCTCCGGAAGCGGTCCTCTCTCCAGCTTCATCTTATGGGCGGTCTGCCAGGTCCTGGTAATGACCTCCCCCGGCCGGCCCATGGCCTGTGAATCCGAACTCATCATGGAGAAAACGCCCATGTCGTGCAGCACGTCCTCTGCCGCGATCGTCTCCGGGCGGATCCTGGAATCCGCAAACGCCACATCCTCCGGAATATTCTTGTCCAGATGGTGGCAGACCATCAGCATGTCCAGATGCTCGTCCAGCGTGTTGACCGTAAACGGCATGGTCGGGTTGGTGGAAGAAGGAAGCACGTTCTTCGCCCCCGCCGCGCGGATGATATCCGGCGCATGCCCGCCGCCGGCGCCCTCTGTATGGAAGGTATGGATCGTCCTTCCGCCTATGGCATCCAGCGTATCCTCCACACATCCGGCCTCATTCAGGGTATCCGTATGGATCGCCACCTGAATGTCATATTCGTCCGCCACATTCAGGCAGTGATGGATGGCCGCCGGCGTGGAACCGAAATCCTCATGAATCTTCATGCCCATGGCGCCTGCTTCCAGCTGCTCGACAATCGGTTTTTCGTCAGAACAGTTTCCTTTCCCGAGGAATCCCAGGTTCATGGGATATTCCTCCGCCGCCTTCAGCATCATGCGGATGTTCCACGGTCCCGGCGTACAGGTTGTGGCGTTGGTCCCGTCCGCAGGGCCGGTGCCGCCGCCGATCATGGTCGTTACGCCTGAATACAGGGAGCAGGCGATCTGCTGCGGCGCAATAAAATGAATGTGGCTGTCGATCCCGCCCGCCGTCACGATCAGTCCTTCTCCCGCCAGCGCCTCCGTGGACGCCCCGATGGTCATCCCCGGAGTAACGCCGTCCATGATGCCTGGGTTGCCTGCTTTTCCGATCCCGGCAATCCTGCCGTCCTTGATGCCGATATCCGCTTTTATGATCCCGGTATAATCCAGAATCAGCGCATTGGTGATCACCAGATCCAGGTCGCCGTCTTTGCTGCAGGTCTTCACCGACTGCCCCATGCCGTCCCGGATCGTCTTTCCGCCGCCGAATTTTACTTCGTCTCCATAGACCGTATAATCTTTCTCCACTTCAATGATCAGATCCGTGTCCGCCAGACGCACTTTGTCCCCGGTCGTCGGACCGTACATCATCGCATATTTTTCACCGGATATTCTGTAACTCATACTCTTACGCCTCCTCTATCTGATAAATCCGCGCAGCTTCGCACGTTCCACAGCCTGCGCCTTCGTCGTTTCCGTCGCCTGCATGCAGGTCAGGTCGTTCAATCCGTAGACGCGCCTGGCGCCGCCCAGTTCCGTAAGCTGCACTTCCTTTTCCTCTCCCGGCTCAAAACGGATGGCAGTTCCGGACGGAATATCCAGACGATATCCGTAGGCTTCCGCCCGGTCAAACTCCAGCTGTCTGTTTACTTCAAAAAAATGGAAATGGGAACCGACCTGCACCGGCCGGTCGCCGGTATGTCTCACCAGAAGCGTTCTGGTCTTTTTTCCCTCATTTAAAATGATTTCTCTGTCCTTCGGAATCACTGCGCCGATCTTCATCTTCCTGTCCCTCCTCGTCTCCATATCGTTACTGAATCGGATCGTGTACGGTCACCAGCTTGGTACCGTCCGGAAACGTCGCTTCCACCTGCACCTCATGGATCATATCCGCCACGCCCTCCATCACGTCCTCTTTGGTCAGCAGTTTCGTACCAAGAGCCATCAGCTCCACCACGGTTTTGCCATCCCTCGCATATTCCAGCAGTTCAGAACTGATATAGGCAACGGATTCCACATAGTTGAGTTTCAAACCTCTGCCCTTTCTCTGCTTCGCCAGTTCGCCCGCCATATGGAGCATCAGCTTCTCCTGCTCCTTCGGATTTAATCTCATCTTCTTCATCCTTTCTGTTGGAATTTCTGTCTTATGAAACCGCCAGCGTTCCATAAGCAATCGAGTAGGGAAGCACCATCTTCCCCTGCGCATAAAAAGAAGGCGACCTGCGGCTACCCAGCCGCATGACCGCCCCATTGCGCAAAAAAAGGTCTACTCCCAATCGGGAATAAACCTCTTTGTTCATCAAAACGCATTTTATCCAAAATACCGGTGTTTGTCAAGCGGTTTCACGGGCGCCTGCATGATTCCGTCAAAATTTACGGAATTTAAAACAAGTTCCGCAAATTTTACAGAAATCCGACCGTTCAGAATGCATTCTCCACCCTCTCAAGTTCCGTAATCTGCCGCATCTCGGCCGCGATCATGCCGATGGCCGCCGCGCCTGCCGCCAGATCCGCGATGGGACCCGCATACATGATCCCGTCGATCCCCAGGAACAGCGGAAAGACCACGATGAGGGGGAGCAGGAACAGGATCTGCCTGGTCATGGACAGAAAGATGCCCTTGACCGGTTTTCCGATGGCCGTGAAAAAGGTGGAGGTCACCGGCTGGATTCCGTTCAGGAACGTGGCGAACAGGAAGATGCGGATATACCTTACCGAAAAGAGGAAATATTCCTCCGAGCCGTCCCCAAATATGGAGATGATCTGCCGCGGAAACAGCTGGAACAGCACGAACGCCAGCGTGGATATGAGCAGCGCGCAGCGCACGGTCAGCCCGTACACCTGCTTCACGCGGTCGTATTTTTTCGCCCCGTAATTATATCCCGCAATGGGCTGCAGCCCCTGGGCCAGGCCGATGACCACGGAAAAATACAGCATGGCCACTTTGGATATGATGCCCGCGCACGCCAGCGGGACGGACTCTCCATAGACGGACCGGGCGCCGTAATACTTCAGGGAATTGTTCAGCACGATCTGCACGATCATCATGGCGATCTGATTGAAAAAGGACGACATGCCAAGAGACATAATATGTAACGCATACTCTGCTTTTATCACCAGATGGCGCCGTTCCAGCGTAACGGTCCTGCAGTGGAGCATGTATCGGAAAATCATGCCCGCCGCCACGATCTGGCCGATGATCGTCGCCAGCGCCGCGCCTGCCATCCCCATCCGGAATCCGAAGATGAACAGCGGGTCCAGAACGGTATTGAGCATCGCGCCGGTCAGGTTGCAGACCATGGAATATCGGGGCGTCCCGTCCGCCCGGACCAGATGGGCCCCTCCGTTGGAATAGATGAGAAACGGAAAACCAAGGGAAGTGATCCTCGTATAGGTGACCGCATAGCCCAGTACGCTGTCCGGAGAACCGAAAAACCGAAGCATGGGCACCAGAAAGATCTGCGTCACAATGCAGAGCGCCATACCCAGCGTAAACAGAAGCACCGCCGCGTTTCCCATATAATAGACCGCCTGTTCCTTCTGCTTCCGGCCCAGCGCCAGATTGAAGGACGAAGCGCCTCCGATGCCGAACAGCAGTGCCAGCGCCACACAGGAGGTACTCAGCGGAAACGCCACATTGGTCGCCGCGTTGCCCAGTTCTCCGATGCTCTGTCCGATAAAAAACTGATCCACAATGTTGTAAAGCGCGCCCACCAGCATGGCGACGATGCTGGGAACCGCAAACTGACGGATCAGCTGCCCTACGGGCAGTGTCCCCAGCCGGTTTTCTCCTGTCTGTTCTTCTCTCTTCTGTTCCATCTGTTTGCTCTCTCCCTCTTATTCCGTTGCCTTTTGCACAGACGCGCCCGCCTCCGGCTCTTCCGTCTTCGGCACAGACACGCCTACCTCCGGCGTCAGGTCTTCCGTATCCCCGCAGAAAACACCTCCCACATGGGCAATTATGTACTGCATGGCCTCCAGAGCCTCTGCACACGGCTCCGGCAGAATCTCCACCGTGTAGACGGCTTTCGCCCCATGTGCATTCATGCGGTCCCGCAGCAGGGTATCCTCCGGGTCCGGGGCCCCCTCCAGAAGCTCCAGATCCATGGAGCCGCCCTCCAGAAAAGCGATCTCCAGGATATCCGTCTCCTGCCAGAACTCGGCTCTCTGCTTCTTCTCATCCCGGAAACGCTCATAGATCGTTCGGAGCGCCCCGTCCTCCGAAGCCAGGTAGAGCCACTGGGACGGCATATCCGGTATGGGCTTTCCGGCCTTTTCCGCCGTTTTCTTAACTGTTTTCTTATTCTTATGTTCCTTCTTTTTGCTTTCCTGTTTTCCCTGTTTCATCAGTTCCTCCGTTTTCCGCCCGTCTACAGCTGAAAGGCCTCCCGGGACTGAACGAGCACCCGGATCTCGCAGCTGGCGCAGTGTACGCCGTTCACCCTCAGCTGATAGGCCGCCGTCGCCGTAAGGGTGTCGCCCTCCGCCTGAAGCCCCACGCGGGAGGTGCTGGTCTCCATAAGAAAGCTGCCGTAGGGGATCGCATAGGTGCTGCTCTGGCTCTTATTTTCCTCAAATACCATATTGGCCGTAACCGGGCCGGTCTTCCTGAGTTCCATCCGGCTGTCCCTGACCTTGATCATGTTTTTCACCGGCTCCGGAATCCCCTCCATCCGTTCTTCATACAGAATGTAATGAGTTCCGTTCCGTTCATAATACTGTCCGATATGCACCAGTTCGATGGCGTCTCCATCCTCGATCTCTTCCGACATATGAAACCCGGAAATCGTCACCACAACATCTTTTGTCATATTCTGCCCCTGTCCTTTATGCATGTTCTGTTATCTAACTATTGTATCTGTTTTTGGACAGTTATTCAAGACCTTTCAGCCACTGAAAACGGACTCTGACCGGAAGCTGTTCCGGATTGGGCATCTCGTACATCATGCTCCACCACGCCACGGTATATTCTGCCTCCGAAGGCTGTACGGCCGCTCCGCCGTTTTGCTCCTCCGCTGCCGCCGGAAGTCCTACAACCACTCCGCCGCTTTGCTCCTCCGCTGCCGCCGGAAGCAGAAACGTTCCTGCCAGCGCTGCCGCCAGCACAAGCGCGCACACGAAAATCCTGATTTTTCTGCTCATCTGTTCTGTCTCCTTTTCCATATCTGATTTGCATACCGGATATCGATACCTGATATCCGCGCCGTACGTCCGCACGGCCTCTGTTCTCATTATGGCCAGGATACAGACCCCTTATACCTTCCATCCTCCGTAATCCGGGGGATCTCGCAGCATTCCTCATTATACCGGGCGTTCAGAAGCCGGTGTACCGGCATGCCCTCTTCCGGCTGGTCCTCCTTCTCCGCCTGCTCTCCGGCCGGCCCTTCGGTCACATGGACCAGCGTCCCTCTGGAATACGCCCCGTTCACCTGAATCTCCTCCAGCAGTTCCAAAAACGCCTCCTGACGAATCTCCCCCTCGGAAAAATAAAAATTTTTCAGGTGGTTGAAATCCATGTTCTTCTGAAAACGTTCCCAGTACTGCTCCTTCGCCTCCTGCAGAGAATCGCTCTCCGTCTCAAAGGGTTCCTCTCCTTCCTCATCCGCGGTACCGAACCCAAAGGTCAGGTGCAGCGCCTTCTCCTCTCCCGCATCCACGCCCACCGCCGTCACCAGGCTCTGCTGTTCCAGCTCCTGACTGCTGCATCCTGTAAGACACAGGGGCAGGAGCAGACAGGCGGCGCCTGCCGCAAGCCGCTTCCCTTTTCTGCCTGACAGGGCAAGATGCAGAAGCAGCAGCAGAATCTGTATGGGCGTCGTCACATAATACAACAGCTTCTGTCCCCATTCCATACATTCCGGCACGCATGCCGCCCCGAAAGAGGCGGCCATCAGCGCAGCCAGCAGCCATTTCCGTCGGGTATCCGGTTCCCCGTCCGTCAGCGGCGCGAACAGGCTGCTGCACAGCAGAAACAGCCCGATCACCCAGGCGAAGAGAAACAGGGCGTCCAGCCTTCCGATCACATTTCCCGGAAGGTGCGCCAGCGTCATGGCCGACGCCATGGGATAAACCAGTCCCGTATGCCCTGCATTTCCATAAATGCAGTAGGAAAAGAGCGCAAATCCCACGGACGCCGCGGCCCCGGTAAGCCAGATCCAAAAGACAGCCCTGGGGTATTTTTCCGCGTGGTCTGTGCTCCCGTGCAGGTGCCACAGACCCTGCACCGCCCCCAGCCAGCAGAACAGCTCATAGCCGACTGCCACATTCCCCCGGTCAAAGGAAATCCGCAGATCTCTCAGGCGCCCGGGTTCGATCTCTCCATACATGAGAGCGGACAGCAGGATCAGGAACAGCAGAAAGAACGGAAAGAGAATCTCGCTTACCCGTACCCGGCATTCCAGCCCTTTATACAGATTGTAATAACAGAACAGATAAAACCATGCCATGATGATGACAGGACTCGTACTTGTCAGCAGGAACTGATGGATCAGAAGTCCGGTCATATGCACCAGCATGGTGCCAAGCACCCAGTAATGGGCATAGCAGAGCCACCGGATCGCTTTCTGCTCCGGACGGCGCGCCAGAACGGTGCCTGCCAGAAAAAGCCCCAGCAGCGCAAGCGCGGTCAGGATGCTGCCCCCACTGTTCCGGTCCATGACCAGAGGAGGCAGAAGCGCCGCCAGGCTGATGAGCGCCGCCGCGTAATTCCGATAGAGCTGTCTTGTGGATATTGCATGATTTCCGGAAAACATATCAGTCCTTCTTTCTCAGTTTCACTCTTGCGTCCCGCCGCGCGAAGATGGGCCTTCTCCTCATCATGCGCATGGGGAACCGGATCAGAGAATCCCTCTCATCCTCATAGTCGTTCATGTCTGAAGCCACATAGGGCATCAGATAGGGAATCCCGAAGCTGTTCAGGTGGGACAGATGGATCAGCACCCACAAATAAGACAGCAGGACCCCGTACAGCCCCAGCCAGGCTCCCATGAAAATGCATCCGTATTTCAGCAGCCGGAACGCGGAGGAAAATTCCTCGTTGGGAATTGCAAACGAACACAGCGCCGTGAACGCCACCACGATCACGACGATGGGGCTGACCACATTGGCTGCCACCGCCGACTGGCCGATGATCAGGCCGCCTACGATACCGATGGTATTTCCGATGGGGCCGGGCAGGCGGATCCCCGCTTCCCGGATCAGCTCAAAAGAGATCTCCATGAGAAGCACCTCTCCCAGAGAAGGAAACGGTACCCCCTGCCTTGCCTGCGCCATGGACAGAACCAGATTGGTCGGAAGGAGGCTCGTATGCCAGGTGGTCACCGCCACGTAAAGCGCCGGAAAACTCATGGCCAGAATCGCCGCAAAGAAACGGAGCAGCCTGGCAAAGGTGGCGATTTCGAAGCGGTTATACCAGTCGTCGCTGGTCTGGAAAAAGCTGTTGTAGTCGGAAGGAAAGATCAGCACCGTAGGGGAGTGGTCCGTCACCAGAACCACCCGGCCCTCCAGCACCGCGGACGCCGCCCGGTCCGGGCGCTCTGTGGACTGGAACTGGGGAAAGGGCGACAGCCAGTGTTTCTCCGTCAGCTGCTCCAGCATTCCGCTGTCCAGAATCCCGTCGATCTCATAGGCGTCCATCCGTTCCCGGATCGTATCCAGCAGACGGGGATACACCAGGTCCTCCATATAGACCAGAGCCGTCATGGTGTGGGAGCGGGTCCCGATCTGCTGCTCCTCCACCTTCATCCCCGGGTCCCTGAGACGTTTCCGGATGAGCGCCACGTTCAGCTTCTCGCTTTCCGTAAATCCCTCCCGGGACCCTCTCATCACCTTTTCGCTCTCCGCCTTTGACACGCCAAGGCCCGGATAACCCTTGCTGGATATTTTATACGCCTGATCGTCTCCCTGCAGAAACAAAAGCCCATTGCCCGCCAGAAGCGCCGCCTCCGCTTCCTCATAGCTGTCCAGAGGCTGCACATCGGATAATCCGATCACATGCTCCTCCAGCATCAGATTACTCACTGCCACCTCTACATAGACCAGCAGCCCTTCCCGTTTGCCGTCCTCCAGAAACACCTGCCGGTTCAGTATGTCATCGCACCGGTCAAATCGGGTGCTGACCCACTGTCGGTTCTCTGAAAGCTCCGGACATATGTCGCCCATGCCATAAACCCTCCTCATACAAAAAGCTGCCGCATCCACGGTGCCGCATGGAATCCCATGCCCGGCGCCGCATCCTGCGACAGCCCCATTCAAAGGCTTATTATGTATCTTTGATCCGGATTTTATACGCTCGTTTCCCGGCCATTCCCCTGCAGTCATCCCTGCCTGCGCACATTATAGGGCACGGTCAGGTAGATCTGTCTGGCAAGCTGAGCAGCCCGGACTGCCTGGACTGCCTTTCTTGCCTTTGCCTGCGTATCAAAGATTCCGAACACCGTCGGCCCGCTCCCGCTCATCAAAGCGCCGCAGGCTCCGGCTTTCAAAATGCACTGCCTGATCTCTTCAATGACCGGATACGCCGGTACGGTGACCAGCTCCAGGATATTTCCCATGCCCGACGCCAGCGCCTTCAGATCCTTTCTCTTCAGCGCCTGTACCATGGCGTCCACATCCGGATGCTGTTCCGGACGAAGCTCATTGGCATGCAGGTTCTCATACACGAACCGGGTGGACACGCTGATCCCCGGCTTGACGATCAGCAGATAGCATTTGGGCATGGGCGGCAGCGCCGTCAGCCGCTCTCCGATCCCCTCCGCCAGCGCCGTTCCCCGCAGAATGCAGTAGGGCACATCCGCCCCCAGCTTCACTCCCCGCTCCATCAGGGCGGTTCTGGACAGCCCGAACCCGTACATCCGGTTCATTCCCCAGAGCACCGCGGCCGCGTCGGAACTTCCTCCCGCCATGCCCGCAGCCACCGGAATCTTCTTCCGCAGCTGGATCGAAACCCCCTCCTTCATGCCGAATTCATCCTGCAGAAGCTTTGCCGCCTTGTACACCAGATTATTTTCGTTGGTTGGAAGATAGGGCAGATTCGTCCTCACCTGGATCCCGGGCTGCCGGGTCCTGCGAAGCTCCAGTTCATCGCAGAGGCTGATGGTCTGCATGATCATCTTCACCTCATGATACCCGTCCTCCCGTCTTCTCAGTACATCCAGCCCCAGATTGATCTTGGCCAGCGCCTTCAACTGTATCTTATCCATATCGAATCGTTCCTTCCCTTTTGCTTAAGGACAGTGTAACAGGAACCGGTAAAATTGTCAAAAGCCCTTCACTCTACCGGCTGCCCGTCCTGTACCGTAAAACCTGCGCTATACCGGCTTTCTGATCCGGTAATAGAGAAATCCCGCCGCATCCGCCAGAAACCAGCCGATGGGCACGGACCACCAGATCCCCTCCACGCCCACTGACGGAATCCCGGACAGGGTATAGGCCAGCGCCACCCGCGTGCCCAGGGAGATGACCGTCAGCACCAGAGACATTCCCGGCCGGCCCACGGCACGGTAAAAGCCGTACAGCAGGAACAGGCACCCGATCCCGCAGTAGCAGGCGCCCTCGATCCGCAGATACCGGACGCCGATGGCCAGAATCTCCGTCTCCTGCGGCCGGATGAACAGAAGGAGCAGCGGCCTGGCGAACACGCAGACCCCCAGGCTGACCGCAAGGCAGAAGAGCACCGAACAGATCACCGCGCTTCTGGTCCCCGCCCGTATCCGGTCTTTCTTTCCTGCGCCGTAATTCTGCGCCGTGAACGTGGAAAACGCATTTCCGAAATCCTGCACCGGCATATACGCGAAGGAATCGATCTTCACTGCCGCCGCAAAGGCCGCCATCACCGCCGTTCCAAAGCTGTTGACCAGACCCTGTACCATGAGGATCCCCAGGTTCATGACCGACTGCTGCAGGCAGGTCAGCACGGAAAACTGCCCGATCTCGCCGAATACGCGCTTTTGAAACTTTACCCGGCCCGGCAGCATACGGCAGGCCGGAAAGAAGATCCAGCTGTACAGCAGAAGGCCCAGGCCGGACAGGTACTGGGACAGCACGGTGGCCGCCGCCGCCCCGGCCACTCCCCAGTGAAAGACGACCACAAAGAGCAGGTCCAGCAGGATGTTCAGCACCGCGCACACGGCCAGAAACACGAGGGGCGTGACAGAATTCCCCACTGCCCGCAGAAGGGACGCGTAAAAATTGTAAAAAAATGTCGCAAGGATCCCCCAGAAGATGACCCACACGTATTCCCGCATCATGCCGTAGATCTCCTCCGGCACCTGTAAAAACACCAGAATCGGGTCGATAAAACAGAAAACCAGAAGATTCAGCAGGACCGCCAGCGACGCGATCATCACAAAGGAATGAACGATTCCCTCCTGAAGCCCCTTCTCGTCCCGTTCTCCGCACCGGATGGAAAATACCGCTCCGCTGCCCATGCACAGTCCCAGAAGAATGGAAGTCAAAAAGGTCATAAGGGTATAGGACGACCCCACGGCCGCCAGTGCGTCCGCTCCCAGAAACTGCCCTACGATCAGGGTATCCGCCACATTGTAGAACTGCTGCAGCAGGTTTCCCAGAATCATGGGAAGGGCAAACCTGAGCATGCTCTTTGTAATCGGCCCGCAGGTCAGATCACTGCTTCGTTTCTCCGCCGTATTCATGAACCCATCCTCTCCTCCGTCATGAAACGCTACCGGACCAGAAGTTTCCCTTCCTTTACGTCCAGCACGCATGTTCCGCCTTTCTTCAGCCTGCCGAACAGCAGAAGGTCCGCCAGCAGCGGCTTTACCTGCCCGGCGATCACCCGGTCGATCTCCCTGGCCCCGTATTCATTGGTAATGCCCGCCTGTCTTACATGCTCCGCCGCCTCCGCAGTGATGGTAAGCTCCACTTTCTTCACTTTCAACTTGTCGGAAAGCTCCTTCAGCTTTTTGGCCGTAATCCGTTCCGCCATCCGGTCGTCCATGCTCCGGAACAGCACGATCCGGCTCAGACGGTTCCGGAATTCCGGCTGGAAAGTCTGTTTCACCGCATCGGTCAGCGCATCCATGTTGACCGCCCCGCTGCCAAAGCCGATCCGGCTTTTTCCCACCCGGCTGGCTCCGGCGTTGGAGGTCATAATCAGAATAATATTCCGGAAATCTGCTTTCCGTCCCTGATTATCCGTCAGTGTTGCATAATCCATAACCTGAAGCAGCACATTGAAAATATCCGGATGCGCCTTCTCGATCTCGTCCAGCAGGAGGACCGCATGGGGATGCTTCCGGATCTCCTCAGTGAGAATGCCGCCCTCCTCGTAGCCCACATAGCCTGCCGGCGCCCCGATCAGCTTCGCCACCGTGTGCTTCTCCGCGTACTCGCTCATGTCAAACCGCAGAAAAGCGATGCCCAGCTCCGCGGCAAGCGCCTTTGCCAGCTCCGTCTTCCCCACGCCCGTGGCGCCCACGAACAAAAAGGATGCCACCGGCTTGTGCTCCTCATTGAGTCCGGCACGGGAGAATTTGACCGCGTTCACCACCTGCGCCACCGCTTCATCCTGCCCGAAGATCTGCTTTTTCAGCTGCCCGTCCAGCTTTGACAGCTTTTCCGTCTCGCCCTTTTCCACGGTCTGCGTCGGAATATTGCACGTCTTCGACAGCACCTGGTCGATGAGCGTCCGGTTGACCGTCTGGGTCTTCTGCTCCAGAGGATGGAGCCTGCGATACGCCCCCGCCTCGTCGATCAGGTCGATGGCCTTGTCCGGAAGGAACCGTTCGTTCACGTACCGGCTGCTGACCTCCACAGCGTGCTCGAGCACGCCGGCACCGTACCGGACGCCGTGAAATTTCTCATAGCCGGATTTCAGCCCTTTCAGTATCTCCACCGCCTCTTCCCTGGACGGCTCCCTGATATCCACGTTCTGGAACCGGCGAACCAGGCTGCGGGTTCCGGAAAAATGTTTTTTATACTCTTCGTAGGTGGTCGCTCCGATAAAACGGATATGCCCGGCCGCCAGATAGGGCTTCAGAAGGTTGGCCGCGTCCAGGCTTCCTCCGTTTACCGCCCCGGCGCCCACAATGTTGTGGATCTCGTCCAGATAGAGGATGGGGAGCGCCTCCCCGGAGAGCCCGTCCATGATCTCCTTCAGACGTTTCTCAAAATCCCCGCGGTACTGGGTGCCCGCCAGAAGGGTGCCCAGATCCATGGCATACAGGACCGCGCCCTGCAGAGGCTCCGGCACCCGGCCTTTTACGATCCGCTGTGCCAGCCCGTAGGCAAGCGCCGTCTTCCCGACCCCCGGCTCTCCCACATGGAGGACATTGTTCTTATCCTTTCTGCAGAGGATCTGGATCGTCCGCTCCAGCTCCTCCCCGCGCCCGATGAGGGGGTTCTGTTTTGCGCAGGTCTCATTCATGTTCTCCAGATAATGTCTCCAGCGCCCTCTCCGGTCCTCCGGGTCCGACACGTCCCCGTCTCCGGCCTCGCCGTGCGGCTCCGACTGGTCTCCCGCCGGCCGCTCTCCCCGTTCTCTGGACAGGCTCTCCCGGGACATCTCCCCCAGCACCTCCACCAGATCCACGTCCTGCGCCGCCATATAATAGAGGCCGAAGCTTTCCTCCAGGTGCATGAGGGACGCCAGAAGGTGGCTCACCTCCACAGTCTTTCTCCCGCTGCTCAAAGCCTGCTCCTCCGACATGCGGAACACCTTCTGCGCATCCAGCGTCACCTGCGGGGCTTCCTTTTCCGCCGCCGTACCGGCCTGCTCCTTTAAAAAAGACAGCAGGTCCTGGCGCAGGCGCCCCACGTCTCCTCCGCCTGTCTCATATTCACTTTTAAAATCCTCGTCAAAGGTCATTCCATAGATCATATGCTCCGGCATGAAATACCGGTGATGGCTCTCCTGTGCCAGCTGCACCGCACGGTTCATCACATTCTGCATTTTCTCTGTAAATTCCATCTTTGTCGTCCTCTGTCTCTTTTTCCTGCGGCTGCCGCGTCCTGGACGCGGGCCTCCTTTACTGACGCACGGCCTCCACCTTCAGAGGATACCCCTCCTCCCTGGCCCAGCGGACGGCCTCCGCCGCTTTCGTCTGTGCAAGATCTCTGGGATAGACGCCCGCAACCGCATAATTTCCCTTGTGAACGCTCATCATCAGTGCAACCGCCGTCGGTTCGTCCTTGTCAAAAACCTGCATGAGCACCTCCACCACGAAATCCATGGGGGTGAAATCGTCATTGTAGATCAGCACCTGATACTGCCCCGGTATCCGAACCCTGCTTCTTGTCTGTTCCTTTACATTTCCTTTTTCCGCCATATGCATTCCCTGGCCTTTCTCTATCGTCTGCGGTAACACCGGTCGCACACCTGGAACGCCGAACCAAGCGGCAGCAGCTTCCCGCAGTATTTACACCGGGCGATGTATTTATACTTCCCCTTTGTCAGGTACCGCATGATCGCCATCTCCGTCTTCTCCCGCTCGCGCTCCAGCCACTCTTCGTCGATCACCTTCTGCATCCGGTGTGAAAACTGGTAATACAGATCCAGCTGCTTATAATAAGTCTCATACTGCATGATCCCCCTGCTCCGATCCCGGAAAAGCACCGGTTTTTCCAGCGATACATCCGCCGTATAGGTTTTGCAGTACATAAGCCACAGGGACACCACAAAACGGTCCTTGATATCGATGGGGCACGTGATCATCCGGTACAGCACATGCTTGTTCTCAAAACCGTCGATCATCTCCCTGCAGCGCTTTGCCTGATCGTACAGGTACAGCGCCTCGTCAATGTTCTCCTTCACAAATGGCTCCGTGGGCGTCACGTCATGCCAGATCTTCAGAAGTTCGTCCATGGGCGCTTCGATGTCCAGAAGGATCTGCGGGAAGCCCAGGTTGACCTGGCTGACCGGGTCCTCTTTCGCGTCGTACCGCTGGCGGATATACTGCAGCGCTTCCTCTCCCATGGCGGTTACATAGCCCGAATCGTAGATGCCGAACCGCCCGGCGCGGCCGGCGATCTGTTTGATCTCCGATACCAGCAGCGGACGCCGGCTGACCCCGTCGTATTTTTCCGCCTGCAGAAAGACGATCCGGCGGACCGGCAGGTTCAGCCCCATGCCGATGGCGTCCGTGGCCACCACCACCTTTGTCTTTCCCCGGTTGAACTGATGCATCTGCCGACGGCGGATCTCCGGCGGCAGGCTGCCGTAGATGACGCTGGCGTTGATCTTCTGTTCCTCCAGCCGTCCCGCCACGTCCAGAACCGATTTCTTGGAAAATACGATGAGCGCGTCCCCTTTGCGGACGTCGTCCGGAAAGACGAAGGGCTCGTCCTCACAGATCAGCGCGGTCTTCCGCTCATACCGTTCCACTTCATAGTCGTCCCCGCACAGCTCGATCAGATGGATAATCGCCTGCTCCGCCGCCGGACTCATGCAGATATGGATCTCTCCGGCGCGGATACCCAGGATCGCCTTTGTCCAGGAATGGCCCCGGTCCGGATCCGTGACCATCTGCGCCTCGTCAATGACCGCAATGTCATAGTTTTCATCAAAATCCGCCATTTCGATGGTGGACGCCGTCACCCGGCTGCCGTCCTCCTCGATACACTCCTGCCCGGTCCGCATGGTGCAGGGAACCTCATATTTGTTCATCTGCTCATAGACCTCCAGCGCCAGCAGCCGGAGGGGACCAAGGTAGACGCCGCGCCGGGCAAGCTTCAGACGTTCCAGAGACCGGAACGTCTTTCCGCTGTTGGTAGGGCCGATGTGCAGGATAAAATGCCGGTGCATTTCCCGCACTTCTGCGAACTCCATCTCCGGACGCATGGGCACCAGCTCCAGAATCCTGTTCTTAACCTTGTGCTGCCGGTATTCCGGATACAGCGTAAACAGAGATTCCTGGCAGATCCGGCCCGGCATGGCCCGCCGGAGATAGGCCAGAAATTCTCCGTCCACGCCTTCCTTCTGCTCCTCCAGAAGCAGGCCCAGATCCAGCTGCACCAGTTTGGGAAGAAACTCTTCGTTGACCAGCGCAAGCATCTGCTCCCGGTTTTTCCGGATGGCAAAGCACGCCATGTTTTTGACCTGCCGGTGCAGGTCCTCCAGATTCCGGACGTTCACCCGGGACGGCTTCGCGCTCCGCAGCGTCCGGCGCAGCGCCTCCGCCTTTCTCTCCATTCCGGAATATTTCGGCGGCTTTCTCGGCTTTTTCCTGCCTTCCTTCGTATATTGTTCGATATAAAACTGCAGCAGTTTTTTCTTATTGATCATTCTTTTCTCCCATTATTCCACAGGCCGCTCTGCCCTGCGCCGCCTTCTTCGCCGGTCTTGTTCACCAGCATTCTTCGCCGACATGATTCACCTGCATTGTTTGACGGCATGATTCACCGGTCTTGTTCGTTATTTTTTTAACAAACACAAACGTATTCGAATCGGAATCTTCTTCGCAAAACTCATAATCCAGCCTGCAGAAAGACTTTACCGTCTCCGGATCCTCCACCTGCTTCTCCGCCAGATACCGGACCATCTCTCCCCTTGCCATCTTCGCCAAAGTTCCCTTTTCCACGATCCTTCCATCGATCTTTTCTCCGAACACGCAGGTGACAAACCGGACGTCTTCCCGGCCCTTCGCGTACTGCGAAACGCACCGGCTGTATTCCTTCGACGCCAGATTCAGGATCAGTCGGTCCTCCCGGAACAGATGCTCCGCCAGCGTATCTCCCCAGTATTCGTACAGGGACGCCGGCTTTTCCTGCCACGGCTTCGCCTGCATCTCCAGACGGTAGGGAACGACGCCGTCAAAGGGCCTCAAAATCCCGTAAAATCCGGACAGGATCCTCAGGTGCACCTGCAGATATTCCAGGGCGGCATCGTCCAGCACCCGGGGCGCCAGATACTGGTACTGAAGCCCCTCATAGGAGAGGATCGCCGGCGTCAGCGCCCGCGTCAGGTTCATGTCCTGAAAACGACGCCAGTTCAGCTCCGCCAGCCGGTCGCTGCAGTTCCATATGGTCCTGCACCGGGCGCAGTCAAGCGACCGGATATAGTTCATCAGTTCACGCGCCCGGTCCACATATACGGGAAGATCCCGGTACGGGGCGGTGTCCGTATCCCTGTTCATCTTTTTCGCCGGAGAAATGATAAGCTTCATGAAACTTCCTCTTTCTGCAGCCGGTTCTGCGGCTCACTATACATAGAATACCAGAAGATATCCCATCCGGCAACGCTTTTCAGATAATTGACGCCGGAACCTGATTGGTGCCGGAAGGCGCCGGATGCGCAGGCTGCCATTCCCTCTGCAGCTGCAAACGCATGCAGCGGACGGCATCTCCGCACGCCAAAAGATTCCGGCAGCCTTTTGCAGGGCCGCCGGAATCTTTCCGACTGTCATTCGTCCAGATATTTTTTCAGCTGTTCCACCAGCAAATACACCGTAGTTCCCGGGTCATATGACGAAGGCCTGCAGGACCGTTCCTCATATTCCACCATCCTGCTTCTGGCGTATTTGACGGCAGTAGATACCCCGTCAAAACTGTCGACCAGCTGATAGATGTTTTCATAATTCTTCCGATATGTCCCATCTCCCAGTTGATACCGTTCGAAAATTTCATCCAGCTTCCGCTTCCATTCCTCTCTGTGCAGCGCTGCATCGCTGTAATGAAAATGCAGATACAGCCAGTATTCAAACGACTGATTGCTCCATGCAATCTGATAGCCACGCTCCACGCCTTCTTGGACTGCCTGATCAAAGTCGTCAAAATCATCCCGGTCAAACACTACCCATACCTTATTGGACATTAGCAGTCCAATAAGTATATATTTTGATAAAATATTTTTGCATTTTTCACGATCTGATCCGTTGCCTTAATCAGGCTTCTGGTCGCACATCCTTTTCCCTGGATATCAATGACCGGGACCTCCACCACCTCTACACTTCCGCCGATCTTTTCTTCAATCAGCCGTTGCATGCCTTTAAAATACAACGGCTCCGTACATTCCCCTTCGGTCACAATCAAAAAAGAATTGGCTCTGGGGCGTTTGTATTCATATCGTCTCTGTTTTCTGGCTGCTCTCCTCTTTTTGAACAAATCATCCGATCCCATTTATCATCCTTCCTTTACGCGAAATTCTTTCAGAAAAGGAATTCCTCCATATACGCCCGCCAGATAATCCTTTTCAAAAGACGCATCAGAACGTACCTTAAAGTCAGACAATGCGGACAGCTCCGAATATCCATATTCATCCTTTTGTACAAACCAGATCTGATCTCTCCTGAAAAATTTCCGGTCCATCAACGTTGTATCATGTGTTGTATAAAGCAGCTGCGCCGTTGAGTCCTCCTCATAAAACAGATCGACAATAAATTTCAACAGCAGCGGATGAAGCTTGACATTCAATTCATCGATGAAAAGAAAACGATTGCTGCGAATCGCCGTACGGGCATAAATAAATAAAAGGATGCTTTTTATTGTGCCTTCCGATTCCGAATACAGATCCAGTTCATATTCTTTATTATCTTTTCCCCTGTGAATCGTAGTAAATTCTATTCTTCTGTCGCTGTCATCATATTCAATATTTTTAATCCCCGTATCAATTGCCGACAGAAAATCCATCAGTTTTTCTTTGTCCCCATCGATAACCATGGGAAGAAGATGTTCAAGTAATTTCCGATCCTCACAAAAATCTGTCGGCACAACCAGCATGCCCATGATTTCACAGTACACTGTTTTAAACAAATCCGTCTGCAATTTTAATTTATTAAAAAAAGACAGTACAAGTGTTTCCGAAGGAATCTGTTCCTTATATACATCACATTCTTTTCTTACAGACGACCCAAAACAGATAATCTCTGCTGATCTTTCAAATACGGTGGAACTCCTGTTCGTCTTCAGGCTTTTACGATACAGCCACTCTGCAGCAATCTGTGTGTCATTGTACTCATATCCATAACGATATTCATAAGCGCCTGTAATCAATATGATCTGAAACTCCGAGTTCCCGGAATCTTCTTCAAATGAAAATGGAAAATAGTACTCTTCAATCGCAGTTTCTTCACCATTGTTCAGCGACTTTTCAACAATCATCCGAAAATACCTCATGGCAAAATACAGATTTGACTTTCCGCTGGCGTTTGCACCATATACAGCCGCCACCCTCAGAAATCTCTCCTTTGTACCACAGGCGATCAGATTGCTCTCATGCTCTTTATATGCCGGAACAGCTGTCATATCCAAAATGGTTTCTTCTTTAAATGACAAAACGTTTTTCAGCATAAACTGGATCAACACGCAAATCACCTCCTTATGATATATAATATACCGTAATGGAGATTTTAAATCAATATTTTTACGTATTTTTCACATTTTTGCTTCTGAAAATATCAATATTCATATCTTCCCCGTTTAGCCCTGTCCGTCTTTCTCTCTGAATACTCCGGACAGCAGAAAAAATCCAAAGAGCAGCCCGTTCATGACCAGGGATGAAGGGAGCATTCCCCACGTGATCTCCTGATTCTGGAAAATATCAGCAGAATATGTGTTGGCAATCACCGGCGCCAGATTGTTGTTCATATAATGCAGAATCACCGGTACCCAGATATTGCCGGTCTTCATATAAGCCCAGGCAAAGAAGATTCCCAGGGTCACGCAGGTGATGATCTGCGCCGCCGTCATAATCAGTCCCTTGTCCGGCGTCACGTAATAGAAGAAATCACAGGGAAGGTGCCAGAATCCCCATACAACACCCAGAATCAGCACTCCTTTTCTCAATCCAAACCGTTTCTGCAGGAGGGGCTGAAGGTAATAGCGCCACCCATATTCTTCGCCGAAAAATGCGGCAAATGCCAGAATAAAATTCACGGGCATGAACAGCAGGTAACCCCAGGTAACCGGATCTGTAAAGATCTTCAATAGAAAAGCCGCTTCTCCGCCCAGCACGTAGCTGACGCCTGCGCGCAGAAAATAAAGGGCCATGAACAGCAGGAGGCAGAGCAGGGACGTCTTCCAGTTTTTACACCCGAGCCCGCACGCTCTTCTTCTGTCCTTTCCGTCTATCAGAAGCGCAATCCAGCAGAGGATACTTCCCCCGATCAGTACAAACTGGATCGCCATCACCCATACAGACAGATCGCCTGCCGGCATCGATATGACCTGTTCCGGCATCAGCAGAGACAACACAGCCGCAGCGATCATCACTGCCGTGGTCAGAAGAAACATCCCAAAGAAGCATCGGGGAATCTGACGCTTTCCTCTTCCCGCCAGCAGATACGCCAGCATGACGCCGGATGCCGGATACATCATCTGTGCATTGGGAAACGCGCTCAGGTCAATGGATGCCCTGTTTCCATACCACATCAGAAGGCCCATCAGATAGGTTACTCCATAGGCGATGAGCAAAAAGATGAAAAACTCTTTCTTTTCTGTATTTTTCTCTGTCATGTTCCTGTACCTCCAATTGATTCACGCTCCAGTTGGTGACATTATGCGGTAGCTCGCTGACGCTCGCGCAGGTCATCAACTTCCGCTTCGCTCCAGTTGGTGACATTATGCGGTAGCTCGCTGACGCTCGCGCAGGTCATCAACTTCCGCTTCGCTCCAGTTGGTGACATTATATCACATGGTTTTTATCTTTGAGCGGCGACTGCCTGAATCGTTCATTTTACTGCCTGAACAGACACCTGTTCCAGAATACGGTTTTTCATCTTTCTTGAAAATACACAGCGTTCTTTGTTTTTCAGAAGAAGCTCCTTCTTTTTCAGATCGACTTCTGTAATCTGATGCACATTCACCAGGCACGATCTGTGAACCCGCAGAAAATCCCGGCCAAGCTGCTGCTCCAGCTCCTGCATACTGCCGAGAAAATCCAGCCTTTCCCGCTCGGCATGCAGCTCGATCCGGTGCGTGCGTCCGGAAGTCTCAAAATACAGAATCTCATCCACCGGAATATGCCGTACCACATCCAGCACCTTCACCGTAAAATACTGCTGTTCATGTCCTCTTTCCTCGCACATCCGTTCTGTGACCGCACGCAGGCATCCGGCTATCCCCGCGAACATCTGCGTCCGGTCTTCCTTGCAGATATAGTCCAGCGCCTCCAGATGATACCGGAATGTCTCAAATGCCAGATCCCGAAAAGCCGTCACATAAACCAGGAACCCTCTGGCATCCCGCTTCCGGATCTCCTTCCCCAGTTCGAAGCCATCCATGGAAGCCCCCTTCAGCTCCACATCCAGAAAGTAGATCCCCCTGCCTCCGCCGCCGGATAATTTCTGCAGAACCTCCTCCGGGCGCCCGGTGCAGCATACAATCTCCATATCATATCCTTCCATCAGAATCTGCTTTTCCAAATACTCCCGCTCTGCCACCCGGATCGGTTCCTCATCCTCACAGATAAAAACGGACAGCAAACTCATCACCTCATATTTCATGTTCCGCAGGCGCCGGAAAGTGCCTGACGTTTACATCTCCTGAATCTTTAATTCCTGTATGAAATATCCATCCTCCACTGCCGTGGCAGACAGTACGAAATCATACTTTTCCAGCACATGGCGATAACTGGACAGTCCGATGCCGCGTCCAGTCCCTTTGGTGGAATAGCCTTCCATCCCCAGACGTCCAAGGTCCACCATGCCATACAGAGTATTTTTAACCCGGAAAGTCGTACAGTACTCCTGGCTGCTGATCATCACATGAATGTACCCGTCTTTCCTGCCGCATACTTCTTCCACCGCATTGTCCAGAAGGATCCCCAGACACCGGCACAGGTCCACGCTTCGGATTCGTGTACAATCCAGGGGGCGGAGCACTTCCAGCTCGCAGGAAATCTTTTCTCTCTGCATCCTCGCCAGCTTCTCCAGAAGAAGCCCTTTTACTTCCGTCATATGAACATTGGCCAGCTGGTTCAAAAGCCGGATCTGGCTTCCGGTCTGCCGGTCAAAATCCTCCGTCACATCCCTGATAAACGCCTGCACCGCTGTAAGGTCGCCCTCTTTTGCCTGCAGATACACCCCCGCCATCATATTGTTAAGATCATGGCGGAACCGCCGCACCTCCGCCTGGATCTGCTCCATTTTTTCTATATACGCACTCTGCTGCTGGAGACCGACCTGCTGCTGGAGGATGCGTTCCTTCTGCTGCTCTTCTCTTCCCACATGGACCAGGATCAGATGGATCACCAGCAGGAAGCTCAGAGAGATCAGCGGATTCTCGCCGCTCTTTCCCTCGCACAGAGATACAAGCCGAAGAAGCATCCGTGAAAGAACCGGGTACAGGCCGACGAGAAGCAGGACGCTTTTCTTCTGGTCCTCCCTCTCCACCCACTGCCGATAGCTTCTGCCTGCCCGCCGTACAAAAAACAGGCACAGAAAACGGCACGACGGCACCAGTACCAGAAGCCAGAACAGATACTCTCTCTGCTCTTTCCATACCGCCAGATCAAAAACTCTCCCCTGAACCAGGGTATTTGCCAAAAGCTCCCCATAGGAAACGAGAATTGCACCCAGAAAAACCGTGGTCCAACAGGTCCTGTAAGGGACACCATACAACAGGCGCACAAAAAGCACCCATCCGACAAGAACAAAATATTCCCACAGAATCTGTCCCACATTCAGCGGAAGTTCCCAGAACCCGATTCGATAGCAGACGGCTCCCGTCACCGACAGGAGCAGGCACCAGAACAGTCCCTGCATCATATGCACTGCCTGATAGCGAACGTCCGTTCGCGGTATCCGTCCGAGAAGGATCCGGACCGTACCGAGTATAAATAAAATCTCAAAGCCAATGCTGCACAGATTGATGCAGACAATCTTTCCAAAGGTCATGCTCAGGCCTCCCGCACCTCATTTGCAACAGCTGCCTGCCGGTTCGTCAGCCAGGTCAGCACAGAAAACGATGCAGCACTTCCATAAGCAGATCTACATCCAGCGGCTTTGCAACATGCGCATTCATGCCGCTTTTCAGAGCCGCTTCCTTGTCGTCCTCCATGGCATTCGCCGTCATGGCGATGATGGGCAGCGTCTTCAGATCCTTCCGGCTCATGGCCCGGATCTCTTTTGTAGCCTCGTATCCGTTCATGACCGGCATCTGCACATCCATGAGCACCGCGTCATAATAGCCCTCCTCTGAGCGTCCGACCATGGAAACCGCATCCGTTCCATCCGGTGCGCATTCGATCACGAAACCGGCTTCCTCCAGAATGACGCTGGCAATTTCCCGGTTCAGTTCATTGTCCTCCACCAGAAGAATCCTCTTTCCTCCAAAATCAGCCTGTGTCCAGGAAGCTTTTCCGTCTGCAGACTTTGCATCTCCGATCTGATTCGCCGCCAGCAGCGCCGCTTTCAGGTCAGACATGAACAGCGGTTTGGCACAGAATGCGGTGACGCCTGCCTCCCTGGCCTCATCTTCAATATCCGCCCAGTCGTAGGCGGTGAGGATGATAATGGGCGCGTCCTGCCCCACGGCGCTGCGGATCTTCCTTGCCGTCTCAATCCCGCTCATCTCCGGCATCTGCCAGTCAATAATGTACGTGTGATAAGGATCTCCCTCCTCGCAGGCCGATCTGGCGCGATATGCCGCTTCCCGTCCCGAAGTCGTCCACTCCGAACGCATGCCGATGCTCTTCAGCATCCTGCTTACACTGTCGCAGACATTCAGATCGTCGTCCACCACCAGAGAACGCAGGCCCTCCAGCTCCCGGATCTGCTCCGCGTTCTTTTCCAGGTCCTGGAGCTGCAGGGAAAGCTTCACCGTGAAAGTGCTTCCCTTTCCGACCTCGCTTTCCACCGTAATCTCTCCGCCCATCATATCCACGATGTTTTTCGTAATCGCCATGCCCAGCCCGGCGCCCTGAATACCGCTTCTGGTGGCGGTGGATTCCCGTTCAAACGGCTCAAATATATGCTCCACAAATTCCTGCGACATACCAATTCCATTGTCACGAATGACAAATATATAATCGCCCCACCCATGCTTAAAGGTAGTGTGCTGCGTGATACGGAAGGATACTGTCCCGCCCGCCGGCGTGTATTTGACAGCATTCCCCATCAAATTGATAAAGATCTGGTTCAGCTTCAGCGGATCCGCAATCACGTCTTCATTGACCACCTCGAAGGTATCGATGAACATCTCCAGCTGCTTGGACTTCACCTGGGGCTGGATGATATTGACCAGATTATGCATCAGCTCCGGAATATTGCATTCCTGATTGTGGATCTGCAGCTTTCCGCTCTCGATCCTGCTCATGTCCAGAATATCATTGATCAGTCCCAGCAGATGATTGCTGGAAGAAAGAATTTTATGCAGGCAGTCCCGCACCTGATCTGTCCGATCCATATGGCTGGCGGCGATGGTGGCAAAGCCGATGATGGCGTTCATGGGCGTACGTATGTCGTGGCTCATATTGGACAGGAACGTGGTCTTTGCCTGATTGGCATGCTGTGCCTGCATCAGAGCATCCTGCAGCGCCTGTGTCTGCTCCCGCTGCTTCCTGACCTGCTCCGTAATGTCTTTTGATACTACCATGGCGATCAGATCGCCCGTGTCCCCGTCCGTGGTCATGATGAAGGACTGGCGGATACACATGGGATCTCCCTGGTCCGTTTCTCCCCAGTAATCCACATCCACCTCCATATTGCCCTGTTCGAACTGGTCCTTCAGGTAATCCACATTGATAAACGCACTATAAACCTCCCTCGATTCCTCCAGGACAAACCGCTTCCATCGTTCAAAGTATTCAGATGCCTGGCAGGGAGCCGACAGTCCTACCTGTTTCAGCAGAGAGGTCTCTCCCCCATCCTTCATTCGGGTAATGTCCTGTTCAATCTGGTCCTCTGTCAGATTACATTCAAAGGAGCTGAAGGAACCGGACATGATGGCAATCCGGTACTGTCGTTCCTTTCTGTACAGCACCGCCCGCTCCCGCTGCTCCTTCTGTTCCTTCAGCTTCAGCTCGGTGACATTCTGGCGCACGTACAGGACCCTGACCGGCTTCCCTTCCTTTCGCTCCAGACATATGGCGATCAGGTGCTCCCAGTCCTCCTTCCCCTGACGGGATACATGGCATTCATGGACGACCGAATCCTCCGTTCTCAGGCTTTCTCTCAGCGTATCGGCCTCAAGGAAGTAACGGAATTCCTCTCTTCCCTCCTCTCCGATCACTTCTGCGGCGTGTACCTTTGCCATCTCGCTGTATACGCCCTCCATGGGAATTTCGTTATTCAGAGGACCGATTCCGGCCATATAGGAATAGTGGTTGTTTTCCAGATCCACCATCAAATACCGGGAAGAAAAGATGATGTTCATGCCCCGGAGCACATCGTTCACCATCTTATTCTCCGTTTCCAGTATTCTCCTTTGTCTTTTTCCGCGGACCGCCAGAAACGCAAGATAGATCACAAACAGGACGAGCAGGCTGATCTCCAGCCGTACCCCCGCCATATTTGCCCGGTTTACCATGGCCTGGGTAATGTTCTTGGGAAACGCCTGCACCAGAACATAGTCATACCCGGACAGCTGCATGACGCACAGGTTATCTGTTTTACAGCCCTCACTGCACAAAAGCGCTCCCTCGCTTCCGTCTGCGAACATGGATCTGGCCGTCTCAGCAGTCCGGTCATCGATTACACCCGATTCCGTCAGGGACGCGAACAGGTCTTCCCCATAGCTTCCCCCGCCCGAGCTGGCGATCACTTCCCCCTCCAGCGTACAGAGAAACACATCCGCCTCCTCGCCGAAATAAGTGGCGGAAATCATATTCCGAAGATAATCCTCCGCAAAGTAAAGCCCCAGGAGCATACCTTCAATCTTATCCTGATCATATATGGGGGCAAAAAAGACCATCATGGGTTTCCCGGTGATCCGGGATTCCGCCACGGTCTCCAGTCCGCTTTCCCCCTTCATCCCCCGGGCGAAATAGTTCCGGTCCGAACTGTTGTTCGTCGCCCCGTTGGAAGCAAGATTGACACCGTCAGCGCTGGTAAAGCGGACGGCGTCGAACGTAGTATTTGCCTCCAGGCTTTTCAGCACCTGTGCGTTGATCTCCGGACTGTTTCCCACCGTGCTGACCAGATAGGCGCTGTTCTGGATACGCTGCAGGGAATTGTCAAATTCGCTTTCAATCCGTCCTGCCGTCTGTCTGGCGCAGTCCTCCGCATAGATGCGGTTCTGCTCCTGAATACGCGCCCTGTTCTGTATCGTATAGATAAAAAACAACGCAAGTACGGCAGTCATAAAAATCAGCGCATAGACGGTAGGCTGCCATGTTTTTTTCTGTTCCTTCATTGTCAGTCGGCGCAGATCGTATGGTCCGGCTTCTTGCCGGACGGACAACGTGCACCATCCCCCTTTCTTCTTTTCATTTCAATCAATTTATGTCCATTCCAGGTAACGGAAAAAGATGTACTCGCAGAGAATCAGAAGCTGTACCCTGGAGCGTACCTCAATCTCTTCCTTTGTAAAACGCGTGGATTTCACATACAGGTTAATATCCGCCACATCGCTCAGCGTATTGCTTCCCAGATTTGTAATGGATACCAGTGTTGCCCCCCGGCTCTTCGCCATATTGGCGGCGGCAACCACAAGGCTGGTCTCACCGGATATGGACAGTGCGATCACCAGGTCCTCCTCTCCCAGCTGCCTGGCGCTGATGTTCATCAGCGTACTGTCATCATAGCAGTACGCCGGTCTTTTAATCAGCTGCAGGCGCTTGGCAAACTCATTCGCCGCGGTCCGGCTGCTGCCCGCGGCAAAAAGCTCGATGCGCTTTTTGGTATGAATCAGATTCAGGACTTCCTCGATCGTCTCCTCCGGAATCAGCTGTGTCGTCTTATTGATATCCTTCAGAAAGTCGATGGAATTCACCTCCGAAACCTGCTTCTTCGACTCCCGGTGCGCCTCCAGTTTCAACGCCGCCTTAAATTCCGAAAAACCGCTGAACCCCAGCTTTTTACAGAAACGTATGACAGAAGCCGGCGATGTATACAACACCTGCGCCACCTCCTGTACTTTCATGTCCGAGACCTTTTCATTGTTCTGAATACAATAGGATAAGATCTCATTGTCACTTTTGTTCAGATACTGCGTATTTTCTGCGATCCGGTTAAAAAAATCCATAATTATCCCCATAAAAACGTGAAATTTATTTCAGGATATGAAAAATATCCAATCAGAGGATATCCTTCCATCCTGCCCAAAACCCCTTCCCATACAGGCTTCTGACAGTTATATTATAGAGGATATCAAAAGTGCGCGCAACAATTTATAAAAATAAGGATGGGTATAAAACATGAAAGGTTTTAAAGTAGTTATTGTGGGAGGCGGCTCCAGCCATACTCCCGGTATCATTGCAAGTCTGATTGAAAATCTGGAACGTTTTCCGCTTCAGAAACTGGTTCTCTATGACATCAGTGCAGAACGTCTGGAGCTTGTAGATACTTTATGCCGTTCTCTGACCGCGAAGCTTGATCCGGAATGTGTATATTTTACAACCGCAGACCCTGAAAAAGCATTCACGGACATTGATTTCGCATTTGCACAGATCCGGCAGGGCGGCCTCAAAATGAGAGAGCAGGACGAAAAAATCTCTCTGGAATTCGGCGTCGTCGGACAGGAGACCTGCGGACCGGGCGGCATGGCTTACGGACTCCGCTCCATTCCGGCCGTATTCAAGGTCATCGACGACATCCGCGCCTACGCTCCGGAAGCATGGATCATCAACTATTCCAATCCGGCGGCAATCGTGGCGGAAGCAACCAGGCGCCAGTACAACAATTACAAAATCCTGAACATCTGCGACATGCCGGTGGCGATCATGCTGTCCTTTGCCAAGATGCTGGGCCTGCAAAAATACAACGACCTGGACCCGGTCTACTTCGGACTGAATCACTTTGGATGGTGGACGAAGCTCTATGACAAAACCGGTACGGACCGTATGCCGGAACTGAAGGAAAGGATCATGCAGTTCGGGCTGGCCGCGTCCCATGACAAACATCATTCTGATCCGTCCTGGCGGCACACCTGGGAAAATTTCAAGGAGATCCTGACCGATTTCCCGGAATATCTGCCCAACACCTATCTGCAGTATTACCTCTATGCAAAAGAATGTGCAGAGGACGGGGACGTCAACTACACCAGAGCCAATATGGTCATGGACGGGCGCGAGAAAGAGATGTACGAGCAGGTACGCCTTGTCAAAGAGACCAACGGCGCCCACGAAGTGAATCTGGGGCTGTTCAACGCATTCGGCGACTTCATCGTGGATGTGGCGTGCTCCATCGCCTACAACAACGCGGACCGCTATCTGGTCATCGTGGAAAACAACGGAGCCATCCCGGCGCTTCCAAAGAACGCCATGGTGGAGGTTCCCTGTTATCTCCGTACCTGGGGGCCGGAGCCTGTAGTGATCGGCGACATTCCCACCTTCCATCTGGGTATGATTCAGCAGCAGCTTGCCGCTGAGAAGCTGATCGTGGACGCATATTTTGAAAATTCCTACCAGAAGGCGCTGGAGGCGTTTACCATGAACAAAACCGTACCGTCTGCAAAAACAGCCAGAAAAATTCTGGATCGGATGATCGAGGCAAACAAAGGCTACTGGCCGGAACTTCGTTAATTTTCAGAGGGAGACCACATACATGAAAGATAAATTTTCGTTTTCACAGTTTCAGAAATTAGGCAAAGTGCTGATGACTCCGGTCATGATCCTGCCTATCGCAGGTATCCTGGCAGGCATCGGCTCCGCCTTCACCACACAGAATATTATAAACACATTTCCCGTCCTCGGCAATGAGTATATCCGGCTCTTCTTCAATCTGCTGAAGGCCATGGGAAATACCATCAACAATTATCTGCCCATTATCTTTGCGGTGTCCGTATCCGTAGGCTACGCGCAGAAAGAAAAGGGCATTGCCGCTCTGTGCAGCGTCATCGGCTTTCTCGCCATGAATAATGTCATGAACGTGCTCCTCACCAGTCTGGGCAAGCTGGACCCTGCTGCCATGACCACCGGCCAGTCCATGATTATGGGCATCGCTTCTCTGGATACCGGTGTATTCGGCGGCATCCTCATCGGCCTGCTGGTGGCGTGGCTCCACAACAAATACTACAACATCCAGCTTCCGCCGGTACTCGGCATTTTCTCCGGTACCAAGTTTGTACCCATGATTACGCTGCTGGGATGCTCCGCGCTGGGCTTTGTCATGGCCTTCGTATGGCCGGTGATCCAGGGCGGCCTCACCGCCATGGGGGAACTGATCTACAGTACCGGCGCCGCAGGAAGCGTGATCTACGGTCTCAGCGAACGTGCGCTGCTGCCCTTCGGCCTGCACCACTTCATCTATACGCCGTTCTTCTTCACCAACCTGGGCGGCTCCATGGAGATCGACGGAACCATCGTAGAAGGTGCGGTCAACATTTACAACGCCATGCTGGCTTCCCCCACGGCCATGTTTGACATCAACATCACCCGGTTTGTCATGAACGGTAAGGTCATCTTCGCCATGTTCGGTATGCCGGGAGCGGCGCTGGCCATCTACCATACCGCAAAGCCGGAGAAAAAGCAGATGGTGAAGGCGCTCCTGATCGCCGCGGTGATTCCTTCCATCTTTACCGGAATCACCGAACCCATCGAGTACTCCTTCCTGTTCGTGGCTCCGCTGCTGTTTGTGGTACACGCGGGATTTGCGGGGCTTGCCTATTTCCTGACCTACATTTTCCAGGTAAATGTCCCTGGACCCAGCTCCTTCGGCGGTCCGTTCCTGAGCACCATTTTCAACGGCATCATGCAGTCGGATAAGGGTTCCAACTGGATCTGGATCTTCATCCTGGGCGTATTTTTCTTCGCCGCATACTATATAAGCTTCCGGTTCCTGATCCAGAAATTTGATTTCAAAACGCCGGGCCGCGAAGAGGACGACGCAGAGATCAAGGAACTGGGCAGCAAAAAGGTCAGCGACGACATTCTGGCCACCATCATCGAAGGGCTCGGCGGCGCAGACAATATCCTGAATGTGGACGCATGCTTTACCCGCCTGAGAGTCAAGGTGAAGGACAAGGCTCTTGTCATGTCCGACGCGGACTGGAAAGCGAAGACTGCGGCCAACGGCGTCGTACAGGTCAGCGACGGCGTGCAGATCATCTATGGAACAAAGGCCGACGTCTATAAGAACAATATTAAAAATGTACTGAATATGGAGTAAACGGAACTCTTCCAAAGCAGCCGATTGCAGGCTTCGCCGGCAAACCTGCCGGCATGATAAAAGGCCGTCTCAGAATCTCCGGATTCCGGGACGGCCTTTTTCTCATTCGCTTTTCTTTTTCTTCTGCATGGACAAAAGCCTGTCCAGATAGACTGATTTAAACTGTTTACTGGCAAGCGCCTGCTTCAGGGGCGGCAGCTTCAGAATCGTCCCGAACACCGCGGCCATGGCTCTGTGGTTGGCGAACGCCTGGTTGTCAAAGACCAGGTTCTGCAGCGTCCCCTTCTCGATAGCCTGAAGCACAAACCGGTGTGTGCTGTTGACCGGCGTGATCACCTGAACCGGACGGCGTTTCAGTTCGATGGCCTTCGTGGGGCAGTTTCTCGCGCAGACGCCGCAGCCCAGACAGATCTCCCGGTCGATCTCTGGATGTTTTTTCCTCTTCGTCCCGCCTGATGCTTCTTTTTCTTCTTCCATGGCAATGGCCAGGATCGGACAGACTTTCGCACATTTCCCGCAGCCGATACAGGTTTCCAGAGACACCTCCGGAATATAATTCGTCGTCGCCACCGGCTGCATGGGACTGAACTTTCTGGCCGCCTGCAGCGCCTCGCAGCAGCACCCGCAGCAGTTGCAGATGAAGGCCGGGTGCTCCCGTACATTTTCTCCGATCTGTACCAGATTGCTTTCGTAAGAACGCTCCAGTACGTCCTTCGCCTCTTCTTTGGAGATCAGCCTTGCATACTCTCCATGCTCCGACAGGGAACGTGCCACATTGTCAAAGGTGAGGCACACATCCCAGGGAGCGTCGATCTCACAGGGATGCCCCGCATGATATGCCTTATGGCGGCAGTAACAGGTCCCAAGGCCGATATAACCGGCCTCCTCCACAATATGCGTGGCCCGTTCATAGTCCAGGATATGGTTCGTCTTATCATTGGTCAGCACCGGCTCCTGCACGAAGACCCTCCCAAGCCTGGTCTCCGTGGCAAAGAAAAGATCTTTGACAAAATCCTCCTCCACGTTCATGTACTGCCAGTAGAGCTCGCTTAAATATTTCTGATCGATGTCCCCCCGCGTCCTCATAAGGGCAAATTCAATAAATCCTGCCATGGGCGGCGGCATGACGAACTGTCTCTGCCCTTTGTATTCCGAATCTACCAGAAGGGCTTTTTCGCACAGATGATCCAGGAGCTTCTCCGCCTTCGCCTCCGTGGTCCCCCAGATCTTCGCCGCCTTCTTCAGCGTAAACGGGCGTATCGGAAGCAGCGCCACCCATTTGGCTTCCTTCTCTGTATAAAGTACCTGCAGGATTTTATATAACGTATCGGAAGGCGGCGCCCCCTGCGTGAACCAGTTGATCCGCTCCTCCAGATTCTGATAGGCGTCTCTCGTTGTCAGATGTCCCATGCTGTCATTCTCCTTTCTACTTTCCTGCCTTTCATCTTATCACAAAAAGGCTTCCCGGAAAAGTCCCGGGAAGCACCTCTTTTTCTTTCTCTTTTTATTCCAGCATGCAGATATTCTGTTCCGTCATCTCTTCATACAGGACATCGATCTTCTTCGCACCTCCCAGAAAGGAAGCTCTCCACTGTTCATATTCTGCCCCGTCAACGGGATCAATGCTGCCATGCACCCCTTCCGGACGGATATAATACAGGACTCCGTCCCCGTCCGCATCCACTTCCTGCGGAAACGGCAGATCTGTACTGTAGTCTGTCTCCGTTACCCTGCGGTCCCACGCGTCCACTTCCGCCACCACATGCCAGGCGTCTTCCTCCTGATCGTACTGCCATAACGTATACGGCCACAGTGCGTCTCCGGCCTTCCCCTGATTATGGCTCCAGCCGGCCTCGATGATCCCGTTGTCATAATAGGTCAGGAGCGGATATTCCTGAAATTCCTCCCTGAGGCTTTTCGTCTCCGCGTCATAGTCATAGACCAGCTCCCTCATCCCGGCAGTGGGCGCCGTCACATACTGGATGATCAGCTCCCGGCTTCCGTCACCGTCAATATCGCACACCGCAAACCGGTTATCGGACATCCTGTTAAATGTATTGTCTTCCGCAGGGTTAAGCGCGCTGCCGTCCGGAAGCCTGTTTTCCGTACAGACGGCAAGCAGCGCAGACATATACTGGTCCTTCTGGTTTTCGTTGTCGACGGTTTCTTCCTCCCCGGACGGTTCCTGTTCCGCAGCCTCTTCCGGTTCCTCCGCTTCTTCCCCGGCTTCGCTTTTTTCCTCCGGCCGGATGTCCGCCGGCTCTTCCTCCCCGGACGGCTCCTGCTCTGCGGTTTCTGCCGGCGTCTCTGTCTCCGTCCTGTTGCCACAGGCCGCCGCTCCTGCCGCAAGTCCGGCTGCCAGAAGCAGAACGCATAATTGCTTCCGTTTCATAGTCTTTATCCCCTTCCTTTTTCCTTTCTTATCATAAACCGCTCCAGGTTTCTGTTCTTTTAATGGACCGCTTCTTCCGGATACGGGCCGTAGATCCCGCTCGCCCCGATAAAACTTCCCTCCAGCGTAACTTCATAAAAAGTTCCGGCTGTCGTGTACAGCCTCTGCGTCCATGATTCCGGCTGCGGCTCGGTATGGTCGATCTGCTCTCCCTGATAGACGGCACTGTGCTCCAGAAACCAGACTGCCAGTTCTTCGTCGTTCATTTCCTCCGCATGTTCCGGAAGCGCCAGCTGCTGTACATCCGAGAACCAGACCCGTCTGGCGCTCACATAGTCCATAGAAGGAATGATCAGCGGATCATATCCCTGCGCCGCTCCAAACGCCCTTGCGTAAAAAATCCGGCTGTGCTTCAGATCTTCCGGCGTCCTGGCGAAGTAAAACGTCCCCAGATCGCTGCATTCATACACGCAGCTTTCCACCTGATACCCGGTCAGATCGTACAGTTCCCGAAGCGCCGTCCGCGCCAGCATCTCCAGTTCTTCCTCCGGCCGAAGATCCGGCGTAAAATAAGGATCATCCTCCCGGATCACATGAACTGCCTCCGGCCTGCGCCAGCCCATACGGCGCTCCGGAACCCAGACTGTCTCCGGCACCGGAGCCTCTGCGCCCGCCGGAAGCATTCCCTCTTCCGCACCTGCCGATGACGCCATATCTGCCGAAAGCCCCGCTTCTGAAACGGCGCCTGTCTCTGAATCTGCCGGGCGCTTCGGTTTCTCCGCGGCACCGGCAGACACCGGGTGGACGACCAGCCCCAGTATCATCACCGCTGCCGCCAGCCCCGCGGCGCTCTGCAGCAGGATATGTTTCTTACGGAAACGAAGAATATGCCGGATTCTCCTGCCTGCGGAGGGTTCTCCAAACGTAAGGGAAGACACCTGATATCCGTTCTGCGCCGCCGCATATTTCAGGAGGCTCTGTGCGTACTGCTTTCTGGATGTACTTCCGGAGACGTCGAACACTGCCTCGTCACAGCAGATCTCCAGATCCCTGCAGAACAGCGCCCACGCCAGCCAGACCAGCGGATTGAACCAGTGAACGGATACCGCCGCAAAAAACGCCAGCTTTGTCACCGAATCCTTTCTCCGTCTGTGGCAGTTCTCATGAGCGATGATGCACTGCTTTTCCTCTTCCTCCAGTCCCGCAGGAAGAAAGATCACAGGACGGACAAGCCCCCACAGGAACGGGCCCGGAAGCCCCTCGACCTCCGCGATCCGTCTCTTTTCATCCCAGTTTTTCCAACAGTCTCTGGAAAGCCCCCTCTGGATCCTCATGGCATATGCCGCGTGATACAGGACGATCATAAGAAGTCCCGGCAGCCAGACGATCCGCAGGATGTCCGGCAGTCTTTGCCAGAGTGCGGCCGGCGTCCACCGGCTGCTTCCTTCTTCCACCGGAAAGGACCGGACGATCCCCCGTTCCGCCGACGGCCGCAGAATCACCACGCCCGGTTCCGGCTGCAGCGCTTCTGTTCTGTAAGGCAGAAATCCTCCTTCGGCGCCTCCGGCATACTGAAAAACCGCCATGGTTCTCCCTTCCTCCCGGGAAGGCTCCATACGCTGTCCCGCAAAGGGCAGCATCTCCATCTGCCGGGGCAGCAGGCTGAAGCTGCCCTGGATGCCAAACGGTATGACCAGATTCAAAAATACAGCCGCCCACAGACACCAGGCATATTTTCTTCCGCATCCCGACAGCAGAAACCGGACCGGGAGGATCAGAAGGATGCAGTAGCTGCCGGTCAGGCTCATACGGATCAGCGCCTCCGGCATCCCCCACATCATCCTTCCTCCTCCTGCTCCCGGTACTCCTCGATCATCTGCGCCAGTTCCTCGATCTCCGCCTTGTTCAGCTTCCTCCGCTTCAGAAACGCCGCCACGAAGCCCGGAAGGGAGCCATTGTAATTTTCCGCCAGATACCGCTCCCCTTTCTGCCTCGCATATTCGTCTCTGCTCATGCAGGACACCACCACTGCATGTTCATTCCGGAAGATCCCGTTGCTGCAGATCTTTCTAAGAACCGTATAGGTCGTCGATTTCTTCCAGTTGAGGCGCTCCTGCGCCAGCCTGACCAGCTCGCCGCTTCCCACGGGTTCGTGTTCCCAGATGATATCCGCCAGCTGAGACTCCGCTTCCGTCATAATATAGATGACCATATGCTTCTCCCTTTCGTTGGTTTATTTCTTTTAAACCCTTTTCTTTAGTTTATACTATTTAAACCTGCTTGTCAATGCCAATTTTCCATCATCTGGATTCAGCATCCATCTTAATCTTAACGTGAAATCGTATTTCGTTTTTCTCTCTGTAATGATTTCTCCAATGCTGCTACATACGTTAGAAGCAAATATTGTTCGTGTTAAAACGCTCATTTGTGCTCCCTTTTTGTTTCTCAATTATTTTGAATTCCTTCACGTTTCCATTGAACTTCTATTCAATATTCTGTATAATACCGGTTAAACAAAGCAAGGTGAATATATGGAAAAGATCAAAACATATTAAGATATGATGCAGAATTCATCCGTCTGGCCGGATATCACAGGAAGCCGATCCGCCGCACCCTGACAATACAATAGACTTACCAAGGCAGCCGATAGGACGGCGCCACCCGTTCCGAGTCTTTGCAGAAGGGGGAAAGCTTATGAGTACATATGAAGAATTTATGATTATACTGACCTCTGGTCTTCTGATCGTTGCAATTCTGAATCTGAAAAATAAGAAACAGCCGTCCTGCCCTGGTAAGCTGACGACTATCTCTATGAGTCTAACACTCCGGAGCGGGTAGGATTCGTCTACCTTCCGGCTGTCTTGTTAAATCTACTATATCAGATAAACAGATTTTGTCAAACAAAAGACAAGATAAATTTTTCTTTTGGGGAGGTATGTATATGAATCGGCACAAAAAGAGAAACATATTGGCATGTGCTTTCCTACCCTCATTATCTCATGGGCCCTTTGTCTTTGACCTTCCAGATCCCCCACATGTTCAATCACAGAATTAGAGAAAACCAAATCAAACTGTTTATCCTCATATGCATCCATATGCCCTGCATTGCCGGCCACACTGGTAATATTAGTGATAGAATCCGATATATCCACTTTTTTCATATTTCCATTGAACGTCTATTCAATATCCTGTACAATACTGGTGAAGCGAAGTGAAGTGAACATATTGGAAAGGAGCATTCTCATGCCGTTACCCAAAAGCAATCATTTTACGATCGAAGATATCTATGCGCTTCCAGAGGGACACCGTGCAGAATTGATCGATGGACAGATTTATAATATGGCGCCGCCGAACACCCTGCACCAGCGCATTGTTATGAAATTGTCCAGAATCATAGCAAATCATATCGAGGCAAATAACGGGGACTGCGAAGTATTTCCTGCACCCTTTGCTGTATTTCTGAACAAAGACAGCAAAAACTACGTAGAACCGGATATCTCCGTCATCTGCGATAAAAACAGGCTGGATGATCGTGGATGCAACGGCGCCCCCGACTGGATTATAGAAGTGACCTCTCCTTCCGATCCTCAGCGGGACTATGGCAGGAAACTGTTCAAATATCGTACCGCCGGCGTTCGGGAATACTGGATCGTCAACCCTCAGAAACATACCGTGACGGTCTATGATTTTGAAAAAGAAGAACGTTCAAACCAGTATAATTTCTGCGACGATGTTCCGGTCTGCATCTACGAAACTCTTATTATAAACATGGACAAACTGCTTTAAACAAAAAACCGCTTCCATACTGCCAGCACGGAAGCTCTGTTAAAGAAGATGCTCCTGAGACTTGCAACTGCCGATTGGCTTTCCATTTGCTCCTGTAGTAAAAGGAAGTGATTATGTGCCGATTCCTGACAGATTTATTAAATCCCGAAGGAACGCACGGGTGCGGAACCCTGTTTTTGAAATCCTTTCTGGAAGATGTGTTAAATATCTATCAAACCAGCGATACTCTGCTTTCCCACACAGACGTCATCAAAGAATTTGTCATTGACAACGAACTTCGGATTGATATCGTCATCCGGAACGCCTTTTTTTATTCCGATCGAAGTCAAGCTATACACAGGGGAACAGGAGGGACAATGCTACGATTATTATGCGTACGCTGCATTCATTGCCCCTCATACATTCATCGTCTATCTGACCCGGTTTGGAACCATACCTTCACAGTACAGCAGGAAGCATAAAAACGGTGATGAAATTGTACCATCCGACCGAATCCTGTATATTTCATAGGAAAAAGATATCTGCCGCTGGCTGTCAGAACTGCTTCCGCATCTGCATGAACCGGTAAACCAAATCGTTATGCAGTATATGGAAGCGGTTCGTCTTTGATGACTTCCGGAAAGAAATGGAAAAGGTATCCGCAGCCTATGGGCTGGAGCCTGCAAATGTGGTTTCGGATAGAGATTGAGCATCATCTGTTTGCCGGATTTTCTCTCTTCGATACAGAAGCCGTCTCAGAAGCGGAAAGAATTTGTCCGAAATGCAGTCATGGTCTTTGAAGAGCGGCTTTTAAAATATCTCCTCTGAGAACAGTTCATTCAGATAACTGTTGTATTTATGTTTTCCTTAATCACCGCCACAGCTTTGCCCTCCGTTAATTTTCACGGTACAATCCAAACAAGTTCAAAAATTTTTGCCATACTGTAAGTTTCTTTGGCATTTCCTCCGTTACCTCACTGACTTCCTCCGTCTGAACGCCATCCGCCTTAATTACAAACTGCACACTCTGAACATTTGTGTTTTTATCTGATACGAAAGAGGCAACTTCAAAATCCCCTCCTGTAACTGTTTCGATTAATTCGTCAATTTTATCCGTAATCTCCGTATCCATACCTGCGGTTTCCTCCCTCATTGCGGAGGTGCCGTCCTTCAATTCACCGGCACCGTCATAAAGCTGTGCAATGCCGGATAAAAGCTCTGCAACTCCATCATCCAATGTTCCGGTTCCGTCCTTCAATGTTCCCGTCCCATCATATATTTCCACAATGCCGGAAAGCAGCTCGCCTGTTCCGCTGTATAGACTTTCGCTGCCTGTTTTTAATGCGCTGCTCCCGGCAACAAGCCGGGAAGCTCCGTCTGTGATCTGCGAATAGCCTGCAACAATCCTGGCGACCGCCTCTGTATAATCCTTAATCCCCTGATCCAGTTTCCCATATTCAGAAACTAACGTATTTATGGCAGATGAAAGCTCTGACATCTGATACGCCAGACCCCCGATTTTATTTACCAGTTCCTCGATTTTCCCGTCAAAAGTTCCATAATTCTCCTGCAGGGCTGTTGCTCCCTGCAGTAAGGATGATAAATTGGAACTTACTGTCTGCAAATAGCTTTCTGTTCCGCCTATGCTGGCATTGTTGGCGGCTAATAGCGAAATAATATCAGAAAGCTGCGAAACCTGTGCCTCTATCTCGGATGTATCAACACCGGCTTTTTTCAGGTCTTCGATTTGTGTGGATAATGACATAATAAGTCCCTCCAAGCCGTTGATTGCAGATTCATTTTTCTGCTGCAGGCCGTCAATATCCAGGCCGTTTTGAGCCATAACGTCTTTGTATGCATCAAAATTCACATGATTCTGTAAGGCGGTTATCCCATTTACAAGGTCATTGATACCGGCTTTCATTGCCGAAGACGCATCAGTCAGTGCACTTAAATCTTCTGTTGTCAGAGCCGCTCCGTTTAATGCTTCCTGAAGCTGTGTAAGCGCTGCCTGAAAAGAAGCCGAGCCATTTACCAGCTCCGGCGATTGCCGGTTCAAAGTGTTTAATGCCTCCTGCATCTGCCCGATTCCGCTGTTCAGAGAATGAATTCCTTCGTCCAGCGCATTTACGCCATTCTGCAAATCGGCGGCGCCGTCCTGCAGAGTACTTCCTCCGTCTTTTAAATCGGCGGCGCCGTCGTGAAGCTGCCCGGCCCCATCCTGCAAATCATTTACGCCGCTTTTCAGGTCAGACTGTGCGCCATCCTGTAAATCAAAAACGCCGTCATGCAACTCGGCCGCCCCGTCATCCAGCTGACTGATTGCGTCCAGCAATTCCGTAACCTGTTCCATCAGTTCTTCATCATCCACCTCAATATTCAGGTTCAGCGGGATTCCATTGATCGATATTCCGTCCATTTCAAATTCGGACACTTCCGCCGTAATCTCAATATCCGCTCCTTTTCCGGGCAGAATCGTGTAAGTAAGCTGCTTCTTGCTTCCAACATTTGCAACCGTAGCGTCCGGGGCAACAATATTCTTACATTGATCCGTATCGAATGACAGAGAAGCCTGCAGAGCATAATTGTCGTAGAAATCTCCCCTGTATTTCTGATTCTGTGTAATGCGGACTGTTATTTTTATTTCACCGCTTTTACCCGCAATTTCTTCTGCGGAATACTCTCTGCCATCTAAAAAATAGCGTATCTGAATATCCCACGGCATCAGAGTGCTTTCAAGTTTTCCCTCATAATACAGCTTTTCGGCAGACGAATGGATCTTTATGGCGTCACCGGAAAAATCAATCGTATCTGTTGTTGTCATATTCCGCACATCCAGATATTTTCCATAGTCAACAATTACGCCCTCTGTATTCCCTCCAAAAATATTGACAACATTGATTTCCCTGACAGATCCATCATTGTCCAAATTTACATAGACAACTTCCTCCTTGTCTGTATTTGCTTCCACAGCAGACACAGAAACCGGTAAAGCGGATACAAGAAGGGCAGATACAAGAAATACGGATATAGCTCTTTTTAGATTAAAGTGATTCATGGTTCATTACCTCCCTATGAAACAAAAATTTTTTACGTTCATGCTTTTTCTTCGTCCCTGTAATCAGTTTATCAAACAGGAATAGGAGCCCCGGAAGAATCAGCAGTACGATCGCTAATGAAAAAATTGCCCCACGGCCTACAAAAATACCAAGCTGTGCCAAAAGCTGGTTCGTAGAGATATACCCAAGCAGCAATCCGACTGCGGTCAGGACACTGCCCGATGTAAGTATGGATACCGTAACATCTGAAATCGTCTGGCGCACAGCTTCTTTTTTCGATAAACTCTGCCGGTTCTCTTTATAACGGTCTGTCATCAAGATTGCATAATCAACCGTCGCACCCAACTGAATCGAACTGATAATCAGGTATGCAATATAGAAAATGGTCTGATCCATAAAATACGGACAGGACAGATTCAGCCAGATTGCCGTTTCTATACTTAACACCAGAATGACAGGTAAAGTAACAGATTTCATTGTCAGAAGGAGGACGATAAAAACAGCAGCAATAGCAGCCAGATTTACTTTCACCATATCTTCCGTTACCGTATCCATCAGATCGTATGTGCTCACTCCTTCTCCGGCGAGATACCATGTATCTGGATAATAGGACTGTGCAATGTCCCGTATTGTTTCTACAAGTGAAAATGTTTCTTCCCCTTCATAGGAGGCATCCACAGAAAGCACCATCCGGCTGTAATTTTCACTCATCAGCTGGGACAGGGTATCTTCGTCCAGATATTCCAAAGGGATTTCTGCCCCAGCCATATCAACATAGGATATCATGCCTGTAATCTGAGGAAGTTCATGGAGTTCATCCGAAAGTGCTGTTTCTGTGGCAGTATCACCACGGGGTACAAGCAACACATAGGTGTCACGCTGTCCGAATACTCCATCGATAGATTCCATATCCCTGCCAAGCTGTGTTTCCTCATTGAAAATCTTTGATGAGCCGTAGTAATATTCATTTGCATTTGATCCCAGATACGCCGGAATCACAATAACAGCAAACAGGCATACCATAGGGATCGCTATACGGTTGACTGCTGCCCCGAATTTTCTGAAACCTGGCATAAGCGGGCGGTGCTTTGTTTTATCCAGGAATTTATAAGCAGCTAAAACAAGGGACGGCATAAACAGAAACACTATGATAAGACTTACCGCCACGCCTTTTGCCAGTGCAAGGCCCAAATCCGGCCCGATCTGAAACTGCATGAACACCAGCGCCAAAAAACCAATCACTGTCGTCAATCCGCTGGAAAGAATAGACGTTGTGGATTTGCATAAGGCATCTACCATAGCTTCCTGCACATCTGTTGTTTCTTTCCGGCATTCTTCAAAGCGGTGAATCAGAAATACAGAATAATCCAGCGAAACAGCAAGCTGGAGGATACTTCCTGCCGCATTTGTGACAAAAGAAATCTCTCCAAAAATCAGGTTCGTCCCGCCATTAATCAATATCGCAATCCCTAATCCAGCCAAAATGATGATTGGCTCTACCCATGAGCTGGTTGTCAGAATCAATACAATAAGCACAAACAGCACGGCAATTACTGTTATTTTTTGAATTTCTGAAACCGTATTCAATGTGGCCGTCGCCGTAGAAACGGCGCTACCGGACATTGCATTTTCATCACCGATAATCTCCCTGATATCAGCTACTGCGCTGATCCGGCTTTCTTCTTCAATCGTCACAGTAAGCAATGCCGTATTGTCAGCATAATACGTTTCCAGAGTGTCTTTATCAATCGCGCTGATAGGGAGGGTAATATCCACCGCATCATCCAGCCATGTCACTTCCGTAACGCCATCCACGGCTTTCAGCTTCTCCTTATACTCTAAAGCCTCCGGAATTGTCACATGATTTATCATAACGCGGGTATTGGGAATACCACCCTCAAACTCCTGTTCCATCATGTCCAACGCAACCGTCGATTTCGCATCTTCCGGCAGATAATCATTCATATCATAATTGACAGATACGAAATTCTTTAACACAGCGCATAATATCACGGATGCAATAAAAAAGATCAGAATATTTTTTCGGCGCCTGACAACACCTGTATAGAACTTTCTCACAATGTGGTTCCTCCATTCCCTTTGCATGGCACACCTGCCACTTCAAAAATATTCCGTTCTCCCCGCAGGGAGAGCTGCAGCATTGAGGGAATGATTTTTCCTACCGCAATGTATGGAATTGTCCGAGTCAAAGAAATCATCCTCCCCTCAATACGGCAGTTTCCTGTTTCATCTATTTGTCCATGAAAGGCTTCCGTATGGCCTAAAAGTTTGAAGAATGAGGAAATCTCATTAGAAACAAAAAAGGCGCTGGCTCTCTCATTAAAAAAAGCCATGCGCCAAAAGAACTTTTCAAAAATTACGGTAAAAGAGATCATACAGGACTGCGGCGTAAACCGAAATACGTTTTATTATCATTTTGATGATATCTATGCCCTGCTCCGCTGGATGCTGACCGAGGAAGCGATTGCGGTTGTGAAACAGTTTGATCTGCTGGTCGATTACGAAGATGCTGTCCGTTTTGTCATGGATTATGTAGATGAAAACGACTACATTATCAGCTGCGCTTATGATTCCATAGGGCGGGATGAAATGAAACGCTTTTTCTACTCGGATTTTATAGCAATAACATCCTCGTTGATCAATCATGCAGATGAAAAAGCCCGAAAACATCTTGAACCGGAATTCAAGGATTTCCTTGCACATTTTTATACAGAGGCACTTGCCGGAACCTTAGTTGACTGGGCCAGAGAAAAACATATAAAAGATAAAGAAAAGATTATCCTTTATCTAAAAACAATCATTGAAACGAGTCTGTCTTATTTTGAGTAAAGCAATATGATATAGGCCTGTCATCCGCCTGCTCCTTCCCCATCCGCCTGTCAGGTACGGTTCATCCGCTCAAGTACCTCCAGCACATCCAGGATCTGCTGTTTTCTGACGTACGGGCTCTCCTCCTTTTTCCGGATACAGGAGATAAAATGCCGAAGCTCGTTCAGATACCATCCCGTAGGCGGGATCTAGCGGAGGCCCCGCCGGTCTTCCTCGATCTTTTTCTGCGTCCGTCTGAAGTCGTCTCTCGCCTTCCGGCTCGGCTTTGGCTTTTCTGTACCAAAGGTCCCGCCGAACACCGCCGGAATGCCCTCCGGATGCTTCAGTCTGTTGATGGCCCTGATTTTCTGACGGGGCGACCGGTCCGAATCCAGATAGCGCGATTCGGCGGCGTCTCCTTCCTCGCAGTACCGTTTGAAATCATTCAGGACTCTCTGGTAGCTTTTCCCCGCGTTCTCATGAAAAGCAGCCCGCAGCCGAAACGCCCCGCCCACATCCCCCGGGGACTCCCTCGCCAGATATCTTGTGTCCAGACGCAGATAGTCGAAGCAGTAGAATTCTTCCATGCTTTCATATTCTTCCCGCAGCTTCCGGTCCACCTTAAAATACACGTCCTCGTAATGCGCCTTCCCTGCCAGGAAGAAGATACAGCCGCTGTTCAGATCCACCGCCAGCGGAAGATAGAATCTCTTCTTCCTGCGGCGCTTCAAAGCTTCCAGAAGCTCCTCCAGATAACTTTCAAAAAAATCCGGTTTCCACACGCAGAACCCGTTCTCCACGTTCCAGCTGCCGTCGCCTCTCATGCCGCCGTTCTTTTTGCTGACGAACTCATATCCATCCTCACTGTCGCACCAGGTCTCGAAAAGCCGCATGGAAAAATCCTGCTTCCGCCTGTTTGTCCGGTTCTCATTCCCGAGGGGATATCCGCTGTCCTGCAGCCAGTTCCGGATCCTGATATGGATCGCCCTCTGCTTCAGTTTCGCGGTCAGCCAGGGCAGATAAGCCGTCTCCCCGGCCATGCACTCCCGGTGTTTCAGATCCTGCAGCAGCCCGGCCGTCCTTTCCCGGTCCGGCCCCCGCAGACGCCCGGCCAGCTCCTTCAGCTCTTCCTGGATCTGCGCCACGGAAAGGCTTTCGGGTTCCGACGTCTTCTCAAGGCCCGCCCGCAGAAGTTCGTACAGCCACTCCCGGCCGTCCTCCTTGATGCTTTCATCCAGATTTTCATCCCGGTCTTTCCGACTGTCATGATAGTAATAATAGACCTGATAACAGGCGCTGCGCGCCGCCAGATACTCCAGAAGCCACAGATAATATTCCCGGTCTGAGATCAGGCCCTCTTCCCTGCCGGCGTCGTACAGCCAGAGCTCTTCCCAAAAATCCCGCCTCTCCCGCTCCTCCTTTGGAGCCTTTCTCTGCAGTACGCCGCCCGACCGTTCCGACCGTTTCCGCACGGCCTCCCTTAACTGCTTCCTGATCTGGACCTCGTACGCAGCCCACTGAAGGTCTTCTTCCAGAAGCCATGGAAAACGTTCCTCCAAAAGCTTCTTCAGCTCCTCCGGAAGCTGTGCAAAATGTTCTTTCAGCTGCTGTCCGATCTCCTCCGGAAGCTGCGGCAGATGCACCCGCAGCAGCTCCTTTGGCTTTTCCGGAAGCTGCAGGTATGCTTCTCTCACCTGTTCTTTCCGGCTCTCTGCATCGGACAGGACCTCCAGAAACTGCTTCTTCAATACCCTCAGAAGACTTCTGAGCTCATTTTTCTTCGGAAGCGGAGGCAGCTGATTCTTTAAAAGCTCCCTGACGCCCTCCGCCCAGAAAGCCCGGAACAGGAAGGACTGTTCTTTCCGCTCCCGATAGTCTCTCTTCAGGTCATAATAAAAGCGCCCCCGAATCCCGTTCACAGATTTTTCCATTGCGCCCCCCTTGCACAGCGCTCTGCCTGTCGGCAGGGGCCGTCATAGATACTGCTGTACACGTCCAGCACCTGATCGGTATCCATCAGAGGCGGGATCCCCCGTTTCACCAGATACAGGCTCACCATCTCTTCCAGATCTTCACAGAACCCTTTCAGCACCTCCGGCTTCGCCTGCTCGAACAGCTCCGCGAACTTCCGGCAGGCGGCCAGATACTCCGCCTGATAAGTAAAGAGCAAAACCAGGTACTCCAGATCAGCCTGCTTCTGCGCCCACCGCTCCCCTTCCTCGTACATCGCCTCCTCATATCCTTCCGGATATATCCAGTCTTCCACGAAGTCGCTGAACCCGTCCTCATCATATTCATATCCATATTCGTCTTCATATTCTTCTTCCGCATCATAACCGTCAAGGTCCTCATCTTCTTCCGGTTCTTCCTCGACGCCGCTGTCCTCATCTTCTTCTACGGTCCCTTTCGGTCTTACCGCCCAGGGATCAGGCGCTTTGCCGCAGTATATTTTTTTGAAAAAGCTCCGCTTTACGTTGCCTTCCTCGGTCATCAAAGCAGGCCGGTGCACGGGCAGGTCCCAATCGTTGCTCATCGGATAATCATATCCTGCTTTGGGACACGAGAGGACCCGGTAGAGGTGAAAGCCGAAATGCTCGTCATACCCCCAGAGCAGCTCGTTTTTTTTGTTCCCGTCCGAATCCGACATCACGCACCAGTTCCTCCAGAGCCGCTTCGCCTGCTCCAGCAGGAAAGCGAAATCCGTCCGCGCCTTCATCGTACCGCCGCGTACCAGGGCATAATCTCCCTTATTCAGGCTGCACCGCATGACCAGGTAGAGGTAGCTGCCGTACAGCTCCCTTCGATCCTGAATCCAGGGTTCTGACAGACTCTCCCCGGTCTTCGGATCCGTGAAGGTGCCCTCCCGCTGCTTCTCCGCCCAGAGGGAGAGAATCTCTCCCACCAGGCTGCAGAGCTTCTCCTGACTGAACGCTCCGTTCTCGTCCGTAATCTCCGATCGAAAAGAGACTCCGTGCCCTTTCATGTGGCTTAAGAGTCTGTTCGCTACATCCTGAAGACACAGGAGATTTTTTTGATAATTCTCGTAATTTTCCAACAATGATTTCATGCTTTTCACCGCACCTTTCCTGATTTTGAAATGGAGGATTCTGCACCCGGGACCTGTCCCCGTGCTTCTATCCTATCATATTTACCGCAGAGCGCCAATATGGGTCCCGTAACATTTACGGGTATATGGCGATTTCATTTCCGAATCCGCAGGTAGGGCTCCACCAGCAGCATGTACAGATTCCCCACCGCCTCATCGATCTTTTGCATGGCGGAAACCAGCCATTTTTCGGAGATGTATGTTTCCACAAGATCCCCTGTATCCGAAGACGCGGACTCGGCGGCCAGCGCCCGCAGGGCCTTTGGACTGTAATCGCGCTCAGAGAGCAGGATCTGTCCGCGGATGGCTCCCGCGGCGAGTTCGCTGCCGCCGGGATCCGGCAGTTCCCCGGTGTACCCGCATCGGAGGACGCAGTCCAGATCGTTGAACTCCTGCCATGCGGCCATATAGCGCCTGAGAATATCCGTCAGCGCCTCCGACAGAGGAGCGGCTTCCTCATGGGTCTTTCGAAATACGCCGCTCCAGTTACGGTAATCCTCCGCCCGGCTCCAGCCCTGTCTTTCATCCTCCCGAGTGTTCAAAGCCATTACGGCGTCCAGATACTGCCCCAGCGTCATCTGCGTACAGTGCCAGGCCTCCCTGAACTTCGCTCTGCCCTTTGCATGGTCCAGCAGAATCAGTCCCAGCAGAACCAGCGCATTGTTTACTCCGACGCCCCAGAGGGGCCGGAAGGGACTGCTGTCCTCCTCCGGCGGACACTCCGGCGCGGCCTTCGGCGGACCGCTGTTGTACGCGTTGATCGCCATCTGGAAGCTCCGGCAGAATCCGCTGTAATAGAGCAGATCCATATCCGCCTGATTCAGAAATTCCCCGATCTGCCCGTACAGGAGATCCAGATCGGCTTTTCCGCACAGAATATGCGCTGTATGGAGCACGGATAACCGCCGTACCATGCAGGCGGCGGACTCAGGCGAGGCCGCCTGAGACTTTGCCGCCAGCTCCAGACGCTCTTCCAGCGTCAAAAGCTTCCTGTCCTCGTTTCTCATACTTCCTCCTTTCCAGGCCCCGCCGCGATTTCATCCGAAGCCCCTTTCAGCGATTCCATCAGCCTGTGGTAGGCGTCATCCCGGCTCAGCTCGTACTTCTGGGCTTTCTGCGGCCTGCTTCCCCGTGTGAAGAGGTACAGACTGTCCAGCGGGAGGTTCAGGACCGTGGAAACCTGACAGTTGACTTTTTCCGCAAAATACTGCGCCGTCTGTGTATCCGTCCCGCCCAGATACAGGCAGTGATCGCAGTTGTTGATGATGGTCTGGGCCTTCACATGGCCGTAGAGACCCTCCAGCTGCGAGAGGCTCTGGACGATCAGGCTGACGCAGATCTCCCGGGACCGGATCACGGATATGATTTTGTCAAAATCCGGAATCACGGTGTTGGTACTGAAATCGTCCAGAAGAAAGCGCACCGGGATCGGGAGACGGCTGTCCGGGCGCCTGTCCGCAGCGGCCATCAGGTACTGCAGCGCCTGCGTGTAGAAGAGATTGATCAGGGCGTCCTGACTGCGGTCGGAATCGCTGACTGACAAAAACAACGCCGTTTTGCCCCGGAGGAACGCGCCCAGGTCCAGCTGCCGCTTCATGCGGAACATCCGTTTCGTGCTGGAACAGGCCACCACATCCAGATGCTGAGCCAGGATCCCCCGGATGCTGGCGTCCATCTTTTCCGCTTTTGTGTTCTGCCGGATCATCTCGATCTTCCGTGCGAAGGCGCTGTTCGGGTGCGTGATGCACTCCTCCTCCACCACGTGTTCCAGTTCCCTAGACCACATTTTGGTAAGGAAGGTGTACGCTTCGTACAGGTTATGGTGCTCTTTGGGCAGCAGGTTCAGGACAAAGAGGATAATCGCCTCCAGATACATCTGGGCCGCCTGATCCCAGAACGGTTCTTTTCCATTTGTCTCCGGGCAGAGGGCCTTCGCCACCTTCTTCACATCCTGCTCGCTGTAGTAGTCGCCGTCCCGATTGGCGTCTCTGTCCCGGCACTCCCGGATATAAGCCAGAGGATTATACCCCCAGGGGGTGTATGCCGTGTCCGTGAAATCCAGATGCATGACCTTGTAGCCTTTCTTCTCCAGATACCTGCCGTACTGCCTGCACAGATTTCCCTTGGTATCGGCCACGATCAGGCTTTCCTGCGTGTGGAGGATATTGGGCACCACATAGCCTCTGGTCTTGCCGCCGCCGGATGGCCCCACCACCAGATCATTGTTGTTGAGCCCCGTCGCCCAGGTGTCGTTGTCTGCGAAGATGCCCTTCGCAAGGATACGTTTGGATTGGATGTCCTGATACATTCTTTTTCTCCTTCCTTCTTACAGATCTGTGATGATATGGTCCGCCAGGCCGAACTCCACGGCCTCCTTTGCCCGGAAATAACTGTCGGTGGCGGTCCTTGCCAGAATTTCCTCCATGCTCTTGCCGGAGTGCTCCGCAATGATCCCGGCGATGATCCGGCGGGTCTCCATCAGGTCGTCGCTGACCGCTTTCAGCTTCAGGGCGCTGCCGCCGGTCTGGACGATCAGCGGGTCATGGATCATGATGCGGCTGTGGGGCAGCATATCCCGCCGGCTGCCGGAGACGAAGAGCAGAGCCGCCATGGAAGCCGCCAGCCCCACGCAGACGGTCCGGATGGGGCAGCTTACCGCCTGCATCACGTCGTAAAGCGCCATGCCGCTGTCCACGCCGCCGCCGGGACTGTTGATGTAAAGGGTGATCTGTCCCTCCGGGTCTTCCCGCTGCAGGTAACGCAGCTGGCGGATCAGGGCGTTCACCGAATCCGCGTTCACCTCTCCCACCAGCTCCACCTCCCGGCGGGACAGCATCTCGTCCTGAATGGGGATAAGGCAGTAACCGTGAGTCGATTCTTTGATGATCCTCGCTTCGTTTGCACTGTACATAATGATTCCTCCTGATATGAAAATCGCCGGCGGCAGCATGAAAAAAGCGCCCGCCATACAATACACAGTATGACAGACGCTTCTTTTCATTTTCGTAAATTTTACGAAAACACACATATGCAGTTTCATTATTTTGTTGTAACCGTCAGCTCAGATATACCAAACCGGTATCTGCAGTATATTTTCTCTCAGGCTTCCGACATCCGGGCAGTTACAGATAACCGCCCCCATTCCCCTCTTTTTCCCGGGGATTTGATCCAGTACGGCAAATGCAGCGGTCACAACAGCCTTTGCCTGTGTATTTTTCTTAATCTCAATGGGATATAAAGTTCCGTTTTCCTCAATAATCAGATCAATCTCCGTCTCCAATTCCAGTGTTTCTCCATCCTCTTTCACCTTTTTCTTATCACGTCCCCGGTAATAGGATACAAAATAGCGGTAGTCCAGACCCTCGTTGGCAAATGATTTTAAGATCTCGGATACCACAAAGGTTTCAAATACAGGCCCGTTCATTGCCCCGTAAGCAAGAGTTTCAGGCGTCTGCCGCGCAGATAAATATCTCCAGCAGCGGATTATACATTGCCTGACTGCTTTCCATATCTGGATTCACAAGACAGATCCAGTGTGCTATAATCAAACTGACGAACTGGCCGAAAAACTTCCCTGCAGCAGGAATCAAAGTATTTTTCCTGCATAACAGAAGGAGCGCTGACGAAATGATTTTAAGTGCAAGCAGGCGGACGGACATTCCCGCATTTTATTCCGAATGGTTCTGCCGGCGCATTCAGGAGGGATTTGCATATGTAAGGAATCCCATGAATGCGCATCAGGTAAGCAGAATCAACATTTCTCCCGAAGTGGTGGACTGCATCGTGTTCTGGACCAAAAACGCGGCGCCGATGATAGAGAAACTCGATCGTTTAAAGGAATATGATTATTATTTTCAATTCACCATAAACAGCTATGGCAGAGAGGCGGAACCCTGTGTTCCGGAACTCTCCAAACGGCTCGAAACCTTTATGCAGCTTTCCGAAAAAATCGGCAGGGAACGGGTGATATGGAGATACGACCCGATCTTTTTCTCTGATCAGTACACTCCGGAATTTCATCTGAAAAGCTTTGAGAAAACCGCGGCCGTTCTTGGAGCATATACCGAAAAATGCGTGTTCAGTTTTGTGGATATTTATCCTTCCAAAAACGGCGGCAGTCTAAGAAAAATGAACTTCCGTCAGCTTTCTCCCAAAGAACTTGACCACTTCGCGGGGGAGCTTTCCCGCATTGGGAAAAGCAACGGACTTGTGCTCGCCACCTGTGCGGAGGCGGTTGATCTCTCACGGCACGGAATTGAGCATAACAGCTGCATTGACAGAGCGCTGATCGAGCGGATCACGGGCGTACCGCTCGACGTCGGCAGAGACGGGCATCGGGAGCACTGCCGCTGCGCCAAATGCGACGATATAGGCGCTTATGACACCTGCCCTCACGGCTGTATCTACTGCTACGCAAACTTCCGCCCATGTGTTGTTTCAGAGAAGCGCAGGGCCTATGACGTCAAATCCCCCCTTCTCTGCGGCAGCATAAAGGAAACGGACAAAGTCACGGAAAGACCGGTAATATCTTATAAACGGGAATATGAACAGCTTACTTTATCAGACATATATCCGGGGTGAGAATAACAGAGGACAGGACGGAAACGGGATGATATCTTACAGGACATTCCCGTCCCCGTCCGCTTTCAGCGGTATCGTTTCATATCAGGAACCGCGTAACCCCCGCCATAATCAACCGTCAGAAGATACTGCGGCTTCTCCCCTTCATCTCCATAAATATAAAAATACTCCAGCTCCCCATGGGTAATATATCCGCTCTCATAGATCACTCTTCCTCTTTCGTCATAATAGCTTTCCAGCGAACAGAGCGTTGTGCCAAACAGGAAAGGATCGTGGGTATAATTCCGGTAGTATAAGGTTCCATCATCCCGGTACACATAGTCCAGCTTCAGAACAGAGACGGCCACCTGCTCCAGAGCCCCATCCTCATTCCTTCTGTGTTCCCAAAGTCCCTGAGATCTGTAAGAATCCGGTTTCCCCGTCTCTGTGTACTCCACCTCCTCCTCAAAATCCTCCACAGCGTCCGCCCCATCCGTACCATATACCGATTTCATTGAAAATGCTGCATTTCCTTCCCAGTCCCGCTCTCCCACATCATCGATTGTAAATCCATACTGGTTCGCACATTTTTTTCTGTCACTGTTAAAATAATATTCATGTACAAGCCCGCAAAGCTGCTCTGCATCGGTATCCTCTGTGGTAAGCGCTGACTGCCCGTCAGGAGAATACTGCACAGGAAGATCCGGGGCAACCGGCAGCGCCGTTTCCCATGCATCCGTTTCTCCGGATTCTGACGGTAATACAGCCTCCGGCGCTGCCACGGCATCACCTGTTGTCTCAGTATCGCCGCCATCGCCTGTACACGCTGACAAAACTGCCGTGCAGGAAAATACCGCGCATAAAATGAATGCCTTCCTCATGAACTCTACCATCCTTTCCTGCCGTTTTACCGATGACCCGGCGCCGCTTACCAGCCTTTTTTTACAGCGGCTTTTTTCTGCTTCTGAGCCGGTTTTTCCGGTGAAACATTCCCGGTTGCCGCCACAATAACCGCAGAAATCAGCAAAGCCGCCGTCATACTCAGCCCGCACAGCCCTATATTCCAGTGAACCGCCGCGTCATAGCTCCGGTACCCGATGATTCCTATACTCGCCGTAATGGGATAAAGATTGGAAACAGCCATATTCCCCGACGCAAACATTCCCCCGTATCCATAGACAAACGCGATGATCGTGCCGATCATATGTCCGTTCGGTATGCGGGCCGCCGCCGCGATCACCGGCATGACCGCAATATACAGAAACAGGCAGTTCAAAATCATCTGAACAAAGGCCTGCACTGCGAATACCGTGGAAAATCCCGGAAATCCCATGATCAGATTCGCACCGACGGTAAATACGGCGCTTACAAATCCTAAAAACAAGGACAATAAAGCGCAGACAAACAATTTTCCCCACAATAAACCGCGGTAGGAAACCGGAATCGTCAAAATGCTTTTCAGCGTATCGTCTTTTTCTTCCCTTGCAATGATATATCCGGCAATCAAGGTAATGCACATAGGAAAAATCATCGTAACATTGTTTTTAATCACCTGCTCCGTAAAAAGGGAACAGGTCCAGAAAGTACCGTCTACCGCCGTAGTGGAAAACAGCGTCAACAAAACGGATAGCAGCATTAAAAGAACTCCCGCCCAAATCATATGATAACGTTTCAATTTCCAGATTTCAGTTTTAACCATACGAAACATCTTATTCTCCCCTCTTTTTATACAGATAATCAATGACTATGATGGAAACGGCCGCCCAGATTCCCAAAATAACGGCGGTCTGAAAGGTTGTGGGCATCAAATCCCTAACCGCACCCCTGACCTCTATCACTCCATGCCGTTCCATATCTCCCGCACTCCAGAGAGTCGTGAGGGGAAGAGGCATGAGCCAGCATATGGCTTTTGGCAATACCCCAAAACAGGATTCCGCGGTCAGACTTAAGACGCTGTAAAAAACACACAGCAAAATGGAAAAAATATAAGTCTTACTGAAGAACACCACCAGGACGATCAACGGCAGCGTTCCGGCCATGACAAAGATCCCCATTTGAAGCGCCACGAAAAATTTGTAGCCAACCCCGTTTACCTCGGATACCAGGCCTCCGCATAAAACCGCAGCAAAGGCCGAGGACAGGCTGAAAACAATGCCCATGGATAATAAAACAATAACTTTCGCGAAAATCATCTGCGTGCTTGTCACCGGAATGGTACGCAGGTTTTTAAAGGTGTCATTATCCCGCTCCATGAAAAACAGCATCGCCGCAATGATACCAATGACGCAGGGCATAAGCAGCTCTACTCCATATCCCATGATGAACTGGAAGCAGGTATTAAAAACCTCCGCATCGCTGTCATATCTCTCTGCCATCTGCGGTGTCGTCATCATTATGGTAAGAGGTATGGGAAAGAGAAAGGCGGAAAGTATCACGAGTAAAATAAATTTCTTCCGTCTCAATTTGGCAAATTCACAGATCACCAGTTTAAGCAATCCCCTCACCCCCTGTTACACGCCTGAAATAATCTTCCAGGCTTTCTTCTGAGGTTACGGCCTGGGATACTTCCAGTCCATTTTTCACAAAAGCAGTGATCGTTTTCCCTATGGGCAGCTCAAGATTATGCACCTGTATCCGATGGTCATCCTGTATGGTAAAGCGGTTTTCATGGAAGACACATTCTAAAATCCTTGCCGCCTGCGCCGTATCCGAAACCGTAAAGCAGATCTGCTTACTGCTCTTTGCTTCCAGTTCCGCCAGGCTTTCTTCCTCCAGCAATACGCCGTGGTCAATGATGCCGATATCGTCCGCCAGAAGCGCAATTTCAGAAAGGATATGGCTGGAGATCAGGATGGTTTTCCCCCGTTCATTACAGAGGTTACGGATAAAGGAACGGATCTCCGCGATTCCAATGGGATCAAGTCCGTTGATGGGTTCGTCCAGGATCAGAAGCTCCGGATCATGCATGACGGCAAGGGCGATGGCCAGCCGCTGTTTCATGCCGAGGGAATACTGGGAAAACAGCTTTTTATCTCTGTAAGGCAGGCCCACCAGATCCAGCGCGTCCTTCAGCGCGCTGCGGTTCGGGACTCCCCGCAGAGCGGCAAAAATGCGCAGGTTTTCCGTGGCAGTCAGATTCGGATAAAATCCGGGAGACTCGATCAGGCTGCCGATCCGGGGCAGCAGCTTTTTTTCATTTGTCCGCAGCGGCTTTCCCCAGATCAACACCTCCCCGGAGGTGGGCTGCGTCAGCCCCAGCAGCATTTTCATGGTCGTCGTCTTTCCGGCCCCGTTTCTGCCAAGCAGGCCGTAGATACGCCCTTTCCGAACATGGATATTCAGATTGGCGACGCTTTTCTGCGTTCCGTACTGTTTGGTAAGATGTTTTGTTTCAATTACATACTTTCTCATTTCTTTGAAACCTCCTTTATCACTGCCATCTTACCACGCCAACCTTGCAGGAACCTTGCAAAAACCTTGTATTAACCTTGCAGTTTCTCCTGCAGCAAAGGGAAAGACAACAGGAAAACGGTCCCGCTGCCCGGCACGCTTTCCGCGGTTATGGTTCCGTTCATCTTGATTACGAGCTGATGCACAATGGACAGGCCAAGGCCGCTGCCCTTTTCGGACCGTCCCTTATCACATTTATAAAGCCGTTCAAAAATATGCTTCAGATCCTCCTTGTCAATCCCCACCCCGTTATCCGCCAGACGGATTTTGATAGTTCCACCCTGCTCCAGCAGTGCGATCTCGATTTGGCTCCCATGGCTGTGGGAGATTACATTCTGTACCAGATTGTTTAAGATCCGCCTGTATCCGTCCGGATCAAGCTTTACCCGGAAGCGCCGCTCCGGAATGTCAGCCGCAAACTCCATCTGCGCATCCTCAAAAACCGGTATCCAGTCAATGAACAGATTCCGTGTCAGCTCCGTCAGGTCAACGGTTATGATATTCATGGTAAATTCGTCCGAACCCAGCCTGAACCAGTCAAAGAGCACGTCGATATATTCTTTCAGGTCATAGGCTTTCCGGCGTGCGGTTTCGATATAATCCTCACGTTCTTTCCCGGCGACGATTCCTTTATGGGCGGCGTCCAGATACCCGATCAGTGTGGTAAGGGGCGTCCGCACGTCATGGGAAAGGCTTGTCATAAGCTGCCGGTTGGTCTCCTCCGTCCTGTGACAGGCAGAAAGCCTGTTTTCATAAGACAGGATAATATCGTTGATCACGTAGGCAAGGGGAGCCGTAAGCTCATGGGTTTCCGACAGGATGCGCCGGTTTCCGTTCCCGTTTTTCACATCCTCCAGAGCCTCAGTCATTTCTGCGATCTGCCTTCTGACACGCCGGATCACAAAAGCGGAGCCGCAGACAGAAGCAAGGATCATAACTGCCCCAAGCAGTACCATCATATCCCCGTACATCGGTCAGACCTCCTTATTAAAACGGTAGCCAATCCCTTTTACCGTCTGTATATATCTGGGATTCCCCGGATTTACTTCCGTTTTCTTCCGCAGGCGGCTGATAACCGCCATGATATTGCTGTCATCATAGACATATTCCTCTCCCCATACGCTCTCATAAATCTGCCTTTTGGTCAGTATTTTTCCCTGATTCCCGGCAAGGCAGAGGAGTACGTCAAATTCTTTCGGCGGCAGTGCAAATTCCCCGTTTTCGCTTATCACGCAGCGTCTCTCACAGTCAATGGTCAATCCGTCAAACTCACAGACCTGCACCGGCCCGTCTTTTTGATTAAAACGGGTATATCGCCTGATCAGGGAAACAATGCGCGCGATCAGCTCGTCCATATCAAAAGGCTTCGTCAGATAATCGTCCGCCCCGTCCCGCAGTCCGCGTACCTTGGACGCGCTGTCGTTTTTTGACGTAAACATCAGGATCGGCAGGCTGCTCTCTTTCCGGATCATTTCCAGTGTTTCAAAACCGTCAACCCCAGGCATCATGACGTCCAGTATGACAAGCTGGTAAGCCTGCTCCCGTAGCTTCTGCAAACCGGATTTCCCGGAGTAACTTACGTCAGCCTCGATCCGTTCCGGTAAAACGCTCTGCCGGATCAGCGCGCAAAGCTCCCTGTCATCGTCAATCACCAGTATCTTGTAGTCCGCCATACTTCCCGCCTCCTGTTCTCTTACATCATTGTATCATCTCTGAGAACCTCTGCCAAACTGATTTTGCGAACATTCCGCCATGCAAGGGAATAGGCCAGCGCGACGGAACTTAAGACAGCCAGCATAAACAGAAGGATCGGCGCAACCGGCGCCTCTGCCATAAATTCGCCCGCTTCCACATAACTTGCCTTCAGCATATACCCCGTTAAAATGATCACAGGCGGAAGACTGAACAGAATCGGTCTGCCTGCGATCGCCAGCGCTTCGATGCAGAACATTTTCTTAAGTTCCTTCGGCGTCATTCCAACCGACATATATCTTGCAAATTCCCTCTTCCTCTGGCGCACAAATCCCAGCGTATTGGAAAATACATTGCCGATGCCGATGACCGCAAGCAGGACGCAGAAGCCTCCCAATACCGCCATCATTCCCTGGATCTGTTTCTCATTTGTTTCAGATTCCTGGATGCGGTTTTCAGATTCTATGGTATAGTTACCGCCAAGGATCCGGCCAAGTTCATCCTGAAGCCCGTTCAGCTCTTCCAATGACGCATTTTCTTTCCCCAGAATACAGATATAACTGTCTGCTTCCGCCCCTCCGATCTGTCCCTTGATCTCTTTCCATAAAGATACCGGAATAAAATGCACCAGTTCATAATAATTAATCGTTGCGTATTCCTCCCTCAAAACAGGGACTTTTTCCGTATAAGCCAGGACCGGCAGCCTGGCTGTCATTTCTTCATTCCCTGACTGCCTCAAAATACTTACAGCGTTCTCCCTCGGGTCCGGCGTCTTTATATACGGCATAAAATCCGGATGCCTGAAATCCGGATTTGTCACATCCCGGATCTGATTTAAGATCACCGCCCCATCAAGCCGCGGTACAACCCCGATCTGTCCGCAGTAAGCCAGAAAGCTGTGATCATCCAGTATGATGATCGGTGCATCCACCAGCCTGCCGCCTGCCGCCTGCGTTACATCATCAGCGGGCGCATGGGAAAATCCGCCGAAGGATTTCATCTCTTCGCTCATTTCTTCCTCTGCAATGATCCGCTTTGCCATTGCCTTCTGATACACAATGGCGCTTTCCAGTCCGTTGATCTCCCGAATCCTGTCGATTTCTCCAAAAGCATCCACATCCGCATCTTTCACGGTAACCATGACGTCCCACACGTCCTGATACCGTTCAAAATAAGTCTCTCTTGTGCTGATCCCGGAAAGGGCAAAGAAGCACTGCATGACCGCGAACGCCAGAAACGCCAGGATCAGAGAGAAGGACGCCGTCCGCAGGGCTTTTCTCTGCGCCTTTAATGCATTGCCGGCCAGCTCCCCCTCCACCCCGAACAGCAGCGAAAGGACATAAGAATTTTTCCGGCGCTTTAACTGCAGTTCGCCGGTATTTCTGATCGCTTCCAGCGGCGTCAGCTTACTTAATTTTCCGGCAGGAATCCACGCGGAGATCCATATGGTAAATATCGTTACAAGCAGCGTCAGTACCAGCACCAGCGGATGATAGCCAAAGACCGATTTATGCCGTCCCGGAATATCGCTTCCCAGAAGGGTATTGGACAACTGGATCAGACCCATGCTGCCCGCAATGCCGATCAGATTCCCCGCCAGGATCGGAACGGCGCAGAGACCGGCCGCTTCCTGCAAAAGACACGTCCGGATCTGGCGCGGCGTGGCTCCGATACTGGAAAGAATGCCAAACTGATGGAGCCGTGCGTTCATGGATACCGCAAAGGAATTGTGGATGATCACGATCAGCGAGAAGGAAGCCGCAAGCGTGATCAGCAGAAACATCGGAAACACCAGTCTCGGCGCCGGATCACTGGAGTCCCTGACCAGATACATGGCCAGAAGTTCATAATTGTAAGCGATTTTTTCCGGTGCGGCTCCCGCCTGCTGCGCAATATGGGGCGTGTCTGAAAAAACGGAACCCATATCATCAAAGTAAATATCCAATGCCGGTCCTGCGCTGCCAGCTCCTTTTTCATTTACCACCACGTCTTTCACATTGGCGAAATTTTTTACGGTTTCCATGTCCTCTTCTGTAAATTCCCCATAGAGCCGGCTGTGCCAGCCGCCTTCCTCCTGCGTAATCCTCTCCACTTCATATTTCCATGTATTGTAAAACAGCCCGCACAGCAGGGACAGGAGCAGGGCGGAGATAAACGCCGCGATCCTGACGGACAGGCTGGATGTACCGTTGTTTTTTAATAAACCATACGCGTTTTGCCACATATCCGTTACCTCCGCCGCTGATCACTGATGATGCGTCCATCTTCCACCGTTATAATGCGCTCCGCTTCCAGAGCGACCTTTTCATCATGGGTGATCAGCAGAATGGTCTGATCCAGATTGCGGTTGGAAAGTTTCAGCATGTCGATGATTTCTCTGGAATTTTTCTGGTCCAGATTCCCGGTCGGCTCGTCCGCCAGAAGCAGGGCCGGACGGTAGATCAGGGAACGCGCGATCGCCGCCCTCTGCTGCTGGCCTCCGGATAACTGGTTCGGCAGCGCGTCAAGCTTCTCCGCGATTCCAAGGGAATTTACCACTTTCTCAAAATATTCCTGATTGGGCTTTTTCCGATCCAGTGTAAGCGGCATGAGGATATTCTTGCGCACCGTGAGTGTCGGGATCAGATTATAAAACTGATATATGAGCCCCACTTTCCTGCGCCGGAAAATGGCCGCCTCCGTCTGGTTCAGTCTGGAAAGATCCGTCCCGTCTATCATCACCTTACCCTCTGTGGGTCTCTCCACGCTGCCGAGAATATGCAGCAGGGTTGATTTTCCGGAACCGGACGCCCCGACGATTGCCACAAATTCCCCTCTGCTGACTGACAGGTCAATTCCGTTAAGGGCCGTCACCTGATTTTCACCGGAGCCATATACCTTCTTCACTCCCTCGCATTTCAAAATTTCCATTTGGGATTTTCTCCTTTCATCTGTCTGCATGAACTTTTACAAGAAACAGTATAGCAAATAAAAGTTACAACTCAGTGACTGTAAAACCGAATTTCAAAAAGAGCGCCGCCGTCCGGTTTATTTTTTGCCCGTATGGTTCCGTTCTGGCGTTCAATCATCTCTTTTGACAAGGCCAGTCCGATTCCAATACCGCCCTCGCACGCGTTTTCACCCCGGTAAAACCGTTCAAAGAGATGGGGAATCTCTTCTTTTGCAAATCCTTTCCCATCGTCCCAGATCAGGATTTCCGTATAGAGCGGATTCTGTACATAAGAGCAGTGAACCGTTCCCCCGGGGCTGTGCTCCATGCAGTTTTTCATCAGATTCATAACCGCCTCCATGGTCCAGTCCAGATCCACGGTCACAAGCATCCCGCCCAGCTCCGGTATTTCAACAGAGGTATGGGAATTTACAAACAGCTCCTGCAGGTTATCCGCCGCCAGGACAAGAAGCGTATAGACGTCCACCCCATCCTTTTGTAAATGTAAGGTACCGGCGTCAATCCTGGAAAGGACCAGCAGAGCTTCTTCAAGATGTGTCAGCCGTGAAAGCTGTTTCCCTACCTGCTCCAGATGTTTCTTGTCCATATTCTGCTTCATCATCTGAACCGAAAGGGAGATGGCGGTGATCGGCGTTTTGAGCTGATGCGCAATATTAGACAGATTTTCCGCAAACTCATTCTTTGCCTGTACTGCGCTGTCCTTCGTCTGATACAGAAAGGTCACGGTCTTATAGATTTCATCTTCCAGTCTGGAAAAATCATCCTCGCCGGAAGCGGATAAAATGGGCGCCCTGCCGATATTCACCTGTTCCAGATACTCCGCCAGAGCCCGAATCCGTGCAGCTTCTGTTTGATTCCGATACAAAAAAGTAAAAAGGAAAAGCAGGATTCCTGTGAAAAAGCCCGCCCCGGCAAACAAAATATTCTGCGGGGAGGCAGATCCTGAAAAATCCGAGACGCGGTACCCCAGGGCAGACAGCACGTCTTCTTCCGCCGCGCCGTCAGGATTTCCTTTTGTGTATTCCTTTAATGCCGCAGAAATGACATTTTTTGTCTCCGGCTCCTGTTCGATTACTTCGCCGCAGACGGCATTCAGCAGTTCAAACGGAAGCCGGCTGTAATGGCAGGACGCAAGCAGGACGGAAACAGCCGCGGTAACCAGGCTGACGGACAGGACGAATCCAAATGTAATCCATATCTGTTTCTGTCCGCTCATAGGGTATCCTCCATACGGTAGCCTACGCTTCTGACGGTTTTCAGACACTTCGGCTGATAAAGCTTGTCTCTTAAACGTTTCATGGTAACGGTTAAGGTATTATCGTTCACATAATTTCCATTTACATCCCATACCTGCTCCAGTATTCTTTCTCTGGTAACCGTCCTTCCCTTATTCTGCATCAGGCACAAAAGAAGCCGGTATTCTGCCTCGCTTAAAGAAATTTCCTCTAAGCGGCAGGAAACCGTATGGCGGTTTAAGTCCATCCTGATCCCGTCACAGGAAAGATACTGTTCCGCCGCGTTGCCGGTCCTGCGGAGCAATGCCAGAATCCGCGAATGCAGCACCTCCAGTTCAAAAGGCTTCACGATATAGTCGTCCGCACCGTTCCCAAAGCCCGCGACAATATCCGCGCAGTCTCCCCGGACCGTAAGAAAAATAACGGGCAGTTCTTTCCAGTTCCTGCGGATCCACCGGCATAAACCGTCCCCGCATCCGTCCGGCATGTTCCAGTCCAGCAGAACAAGGGTTGGAACATGCTCCTTCAATGCCTGCTCTGCCTGCGCAAGCGTTTCACAGATCGTTACCTTAAAATTCTTCTGTTCCAGATATTCTTTTACAGGCAATGCAATACCCGGATCATCCTCAATATAATACAGATCAACCATGGCCGGTTTTCCGTCCTTTCTTCCTTGCCTTTCAATAATATCACCTGCAGTAAAACTCTCATTCGCTCAGGATGTTCGCCCCTGCAGGCAGCTTTCCTGTTCCCTTATATCTTAACAAATAAAAGTGACAATTTCATGACAGGCGCACTCTTTTTGCCAGGATTGCCGCAGCGATCAGGACTGCCAGCTTCAGAAGCTGTTCCAACATCTCCAAAATGCCTTTCATATGTATTTCTCACAGCATACGCTTATCCATAACACAATTTTAATATACTGTACGCTTTGTTTTGTTCTGCTGTGTATTTATGTTATCATTCAGAGCACGGATGTCAACACAGATTGCTGGAAACATGGGACGTTCTGCGCTATAATTTTCCCGAAAGGAGGACCTGTTGCAATTATGGAAATCGGAAACCGAATCAATCAGTTAAGAAAGCTTTCGGGTATGACGCAGGAACAGCTGGCGGAGAAGCTCCACGTATCCCGGCAGACCATCTCCAAGTGGGAGGCAGGCGTGACTATGCCGGATCTGGAGAGCGTTGTATTGCTCAGCCGGATGTTTCATATATCACTGGATGACCTGATGCTGGAGGAAGAGATGAAAGAAAAGGATAATAAAATCGACGAAAAAATCACTCTGGAAGATCTGATGAAGATCAATCTCTACACCCGCAACATGATGATGCTGCTGACGGGCGGACTGCTTTTTCTGATGGTGTGCATCCTGTCGGTGGTTTTTATCATGGCGCTCCAGCATACTACGCTCAGTACCCAGTACATGCTGTACCGCTATATCGCTGTGGGCGAATACGTCAACATTCCTGTAAATTATCTGACGCTTCTTCTGCCTGCCATCGCGAGCGGAATCATCGGGCTGGTGCTGTGCGCCTGCTATTTCGTAAAAAGCAGAAAAAATTATAATTGAACTGTTAAGAAAGGATAAGACACGATTATGAACCAGAATTTACAAAAGGTCATGGGATGCGCCCTGATCCTCTCTCTTTTATCCCTGCTGACTGCCTGCGGCAGAACATCCTCCGGAGCCTCCAACGCCGAGCTCTACGGCTCCGCCGTCGCCGCGCTTGCAGACGACGAAGCGTTCGCCATTGTGGAGGCCGGCGCCAAAAATCCCGTCCTGCTGGCATCCAGCCAGCTCCTGGACGGCGGACAGACGGCGGCTTTCTGCGATGTCTATTATGCGGCGGACGGCGAAGCGAAGAAAATCGGATCCATCGACGATCCGGAGACCACGGCTCCTCTTTCCTGCGACGCCTCCGGCATCTACGCAACCGGCGAACAGCAGGTGCTGCGGTATGAGATCAAGGAAGAGGGCCTGCTGGAACTGTCGGAAGCAGTTTACATAAGATACGATGACAGTGGACGCGAATGTTATGAGAAAACAGCAGAGGGAAACACGACGCAGATAACGAAAGAAGAATTTCTCTCTTTTGAGGAAAAGGCGCAAAAGGCGGAACCCATCCTGTTCCACTACGGCGCTTCCGGTTCCTGAGAACGAACGCGCCAAAGCTTCCGGATGAAGATTCCTGAAAGGCAATTGCAAAAAATAATGCTGCCGCGGTGCCGGACGAGTTTCGTCTGACCTCCTGCCGCGGCAGCTTTCTATATTTCTGTATTTCACTGAACATGATCTGCGTTCCGCTTCTTACTGCTGCAGTACCGTCACAATACTGGGAATCAGCTGTTTCTTCCGGGATACCAGCCCCTTCAGCCTGATATCCACCGTATCCTCCGGCAGCTGGAACGCGCTTCTTGCCACTTCCTTCGCATGCTCTCCAAAGCAGAGCAGTTCCGTCTTCTCCTTCACGATGTTGGTCAGCATCACATAACACATCTCCACACCCAGATTTCCAAATTCTTCGTTCAGATAGGGAACGAGTTTTTCCTTGATCTCATCCAGTTCGATGCTGTTCATGCTGTTGATCTGCGCTACAATGAATTCATGCTCGTTCACCTGGAATTTTTTCTTATCCTGGTTGAAAATCTCCGCCGGCGTCTTGGAGCCCATATCGCTGCCTGCACTGAACATGTCAATGGAAAACTCCTCGATCTCCACGCCGCAGAGCTCCGACAGCCGCTCCGCCGCCGCCTGATCCACAGCCGTACAGGTGGGAGAACGGAACATCAGCGTATCCGACAGAATCGCCGCCATCAAAAGCCCCGCGATGCTCTTTGGAATCTCGATCCCGTTTTCCTGATACATCTGATAGACGATGGTTGCCGTACAGCCCAGCGGCTGATTCCGGAAAAAGACCGGCTCCAGCGTCTCCAGCGTTCCGATCCGGTGATGGTCGATGATCTCCAGAATATCCGCATGTTCGATCCCGTCCACGGTCTGGCTCGCCTCGTTGTGGTCCACCAGGATCACCTGCTTTTTCCGCAGATTCAGAAGGTTCCGCCGGGAAATCATGCCGATGTAATTTCCCTCCATGTCCAGGATCGGGAAATCCCGGTAACGCTTCTGGCCCATGATTCCCTTGATATCGTCGGTCTTCTCGGTCAGCTTGAACGTGATCAGGTTATCCTCTTTCATAAAATGGGAAATGGGCATGCTCTGATTAATCATCCTGGCCACCGTAAAGGTGTCGTGCGGCGTCACGATAATATTGCAGCCGTGCTCCTGCGCCAGCTTGCGGATGGTCCTGGATACCTTGGCGTCCATGCAGACGACGATACAGGCCGCGTTCATCTCGATGGCGCAGAGCTGCGACTCGTACCGGTTGCCAAGGATCACCATATCCCCTTCATGAATATAGTCTTCCATCACATCCGGGTTTGCCGCCGCAATTACCACTTCGCCCTTCTCGTAGACTTCTTCCTCATTTCCGATCAGCATGACCGCATCCAGCGTCTCCAGAATGTTTTTATAGGGCGTATGGGCCGCAGACAGGCTGCAGTTGTCATACACATCCATATAGGCATTGGCAATGTCGCCGATGGTAATCAGTCCCTGAAGCCTCTGGTCCTCCGTAATGGGAAGCGTCACCACCCCCAGCGCCCTCATCATGTTCCACGCCTTCTTCAGCGAAATCTGCCCGGACACTCCCTTGGTCTTGCGGATCTCAATATCCCGAACGTCAGTTCTGACATCTTCAATGTATTTGGGTGCGGACGCCTGAAAAAAGTTCAGGACATACTGTGTTTCCTGATTGATCTGCCCGGCGCGCGCCGCGCAGTATCCGCCTCCCAAAAGGCGGTTCTTCAGCTCCGCATAAGCGATTGCGGAACAGATGGAGTCCGTATCCGGATTTTTATGTCCAATCACATAGACTGGTGCCGTCTCTGCTGCCATAGTCTGCTCTCCTCTCATATATCCTTCCTTATTCTATCATTTTTTGTCTTTTTTTACAACTGTCTGTCAAATGCTCTGTTTTTATTTTATTTAATTTGTATACAAAAATACATTTTCACTTGTCCTTTTTGTGTGTTTTTACAATATCTTCATTATTTGTTCATATTCTCGACACATTTGGCTGTTATACTACAGGAAGATAGAAACAAACAGCGACATACAGATAAATTTTTTCATAATAAGCCCCGGCATCCGTATTGCCGGGGCACTCCTCATGTTACGGCATCGATAAAAGGCTGCCCCGGTCCCGGGACAGCTTTTCCTATTCTCCGTCAATCCGCTTCATCGCCTCGTTCAGGGACAGCATCTTGGCATCCAGCCGCGAAATGATGGAAGCGCATTCCTGCAGCTCTCTGGCAAAATAGCCAGGAGCGTTTCCCTCGTATTTATAATAAATCTTATGCTCCAGACTGGCCCAGAAATCCATGGCCATGGTCCGGATCTGAACCTCCACCTTCGTCGGAATCACCGCATCCGCCAGAGCCACCTGGATCGCCAGGATCATATGGTAGCTCTTGTAGCCGCTTTCCTTCGGATGCCCAATATAATCCTTGATGTTCAGTACCGACAGATTATCCTGTCTGGCCAGCATATCCGCAAGAAAATAAACCTCCGAGAAGAAGGAACAGGTGATACGGATCCCCGCGATGTCATTGACGTATTCCACCATATCGTCAATACTGATACTGTGTCCGTTTTTCCGAAGTTTTTTCATGATACTCTCCGGCGTCTTCAGCCGGGATTTCACGTACTCGATCGGATTGTAGGAATACACATGGCTCAATTCCTTGTCCAGCACCTCAATCCGGCTTCTCATCTGTATCAAAGCCGATTCATAGATAAACATCGCCGTCTCAAAACTGTCCTTATCCGACCGGCCGCGAATATATTCCTGAATCGTCATCTCCACTGCCATTTACTTTCCACTCCTCCGGGAACAGACGGTCCTTTCGTTCCCTCTCTTCCCCGCTCATTTTCAGCGTCCAGCGCTGATGATAAGAAATACGTTTCCTTATTATACTTTGTTACCAACGCGAAGCGTTGATGATAAGGGATACGTTTCCTTATTATACCATAAAAAGAGCGCAGATTCTGTTAAAAAAGCCCTGCGGTTCATGAAATATTTTGTCATTTTCCGCTCTTTTATAAGCCGTACTTATCAACGCTCATAATCATCCAGAAAATGATGGGATTCCTCTCCCTTCTGGTAACTGATAATGGTGTTCAGATTCACATTTTCCACACTGCGGAAAATATTTTTCTCAATGACCGGGCTTACCTTCCGAAAATGCGCGATCAGCTCTTTCATTTCCTGGCGTTTGGAATTGTTGGCGCCGTGCTCATCCACTTCGTACTGCTCGGTAAACCGGCAGGCGCACTGCAGAAAATGCAGATCATGATATCTTACCCAGTCCAGGATCGCTTCTTCATGTACCAGATACATGGGACGGATCAGCTCCATTCCCTCAAAATTGGTGCTGTGAAGCTTGGGCATCATGGTCTGCATCTGTCCGCCGTACAGCATCCCCATGAGAATCGTCTCGATCACATCGTCAAAATGATGGCCCAGCGCGATCTTGTTGCATCCCAGCTTCTTTGCGTGGGCATAGAGAAAGCCCCTGCGCATCCGGGCGCACAGATAGCACGGATTTTCCCGGATATCCGCCACCACATCAAAGATATCGGACTCAAAAATCGTCACCGGAATGCCAAGAAGCGCCGCATTGTCTTCGATCCGCTGCCGGTTGGCCGGATTATATCCCGGGTCCATCACAAGAAATACCAGCTCAAAAGGATATTTTCCATGGCGCTTCAGCTCCTGCAGGAGCTTTGCCAGCAGCATGGAATCCTTCCCGCCGGAGATACAGACCGCGATCCGGTCATTCTCCTTTATCAGGTCGTAGTCCTGAATGCCCCGGATAAAGGGCCGCCAGATCGTCTTCCGGTATTTTTTTATGATACTTCTCTCGATCTCTTTTACTCGTTCCACACGCTGCTTCCTCCAAAAGAAAACTTCAAAAAACTCCCCTTTACTTTCCCGTCCAAAGCCGATATACTAAGGTCCAGGGCATCAGAAGCCGTCAATCATCTTACAGGGAGGGATTTTCCATGTTTCGTGTATGGGGCAAACTGTTCCGGGACAACCGGATGGTCCGGGATATCACGATCTGCAATGACGCAGAGGACACCCGGACCCACAAAGTATTCCATGCGGTGGACGAGATCTGTTACGCATTTGATTTAAGCAAGCCCATCTGGCTTGAGTCCAACATCCGGGAGTTCCGGCGGCACGCCCGGACCCGGTTCTTCCAGGACAGTTTTGTGGATGATATCGACTTTGACTATCTGGATTTCCACGTCATCGAAGAGGACTAATCCCGCGACATGAAATTCTGGATCAGGTCCCACACCGAAGAGACGAAGCGGGTGATAAAATTACCCACTTTCTCTGTGCTCAGATCGATCCCCAGAGAATCCAGCTTGTCGTACAGCTCCTTTGCCTGGCTTACCAGCTTGCCGGCGTCAATGTCCAGCTTACTGAGCTTCAAAAGAAGATCCACGATCTTGCTTACCTGCTCGTCGGTCAGAGTCACATCCATCTCCGCGGCCGCCTGGCGCACGGCCTCCGCCAGCTTGTCCGGATCATCCATTCCGTTTTCTGCAATCTGCTGCTTCAGATAGGCGATCAGATCCGATACCTGTTCGGAATCCAGTTCATCCACCAGCTCCCCGGTCAGCACAAGCTCATCCGTCGCCACGGAAAACGCGTCTTCGTTGACCGGCACGCCGCTGTACGCCTCGTACGCCTTTACCGCGCCGATCAGGGCCGCCGTTCCGCTGATGGAACTGGGCGCCGCCACGATCACCTTTGCGTCCGATACGCCTGCTGTCAGCAGGGCATTGCGGTACATGGCGATCGTACAGTAATTGATGTTGTGCGTCTCCACACTGAGTCCTGCTCCGCTTTCCTGGGGAATCAGAAGCACAGAAGACAGGGAATGCCTTCCCACCACGGACGCTCCCAGCGAATCATCCAGATACTGGTGTTCCATATCATTTGTAATGTAGACCGTCTGATAAGAAGCAGCCTCTTCCTCCGTAATGCCCATCTCTGAAAACACAACGGCCCTCTGAGACTCGCTCAGATCCGCACCCAGCGCAAGCACCGGCGGTTCCGCAGCTTCCGACCGGAACGCCGGAAAGGTCAGCAGGGCCGTAACCAGCGCCCATGCAATCCATTTCTTCATCTTATTTACCTCCTGCCTGTTTTTCTATCGTATTCGTCCATCTTAATATATCTGCAAATACCCGCTCTTTATCCAGATCATGGATCAGTTCATGACGATTCTGATGATACAGGATACAGGTAACCTTTTCCATTCCGATCCGCTTCAGCATCGCCTGGAACCGGCGGACACCTTTCCCGTTCTCTCCCACCGGGTCCTCGTCTCCCGCCAGGACAAGCAGCGGAAGCTTTTTCGGCATCCTCGCCGCACGCTTCGGGTCCGTCGCCTCCTCCACCGTCCGAAACAGGGACTCAAAGGCATTCAGTGAGAACTGGAAATTCATCTTCTCGTCCTGAAGCGCACTGACCATCACCTGCGGGTCCCTGCTCATCCAGCTTCCGGTATGGGCATTATCCGGATATCTTCTGGCAAAGCCGGCGCAGGTCATATTGTCCAGCAGCGCATTGTGTCCTCTGGGGCCTCTTCGCAGCATGGAAAGGCAGGTGAGGCAAAGGCCTGCTTTCACCAGTACGGCCGGCTGGTGCCCGGTCCCCATAATCACAGCCCCGTCTACCCGTTTTCCATAATAGATCAGATATCTCCGCACCAAAAAAGAACCCATACTGTGTCCCAGTATGATATACGGCGCCTTCGGCGCATAGGACGCCCCCATCTTCCGTACAAGCTCCATATCTTTCAGCCAGAGCACCGCTCCGTCCTTTCCCACATAGCCCAGTTCCGACGGGTCATTGACCGAATTCCCATGTCCCAGATGGTCATGGCCCACCACAAAATATCCCGCGGCCGCCATATACTGCGCCAGCTCTTCATAGCGCTCCATATATTCCAGCATTCCGTGTACAATCTGCAGAACGCCCTTTATCTTCTTCTCTGTATCATACCAGCGGTATCCATGGATCATATGGATGCCGTCCGAGGAGTTTACATAAAATTCTTCCCTTGTAACCAATCCTGTCACCTTCATTTCTTCTGATATCTGTTTCTCAAAATCATGTTTGCAGTATAGCACAGTTTTCTGCAAAACTGTGAAAATTCATAAACATTTAATGATTCTTCAGAATATTGGAAGAAATGGAAAAGCTCCTGCCTCCCTCTTTTTCAGAATGCAGGAGCTCTTTTGGGTCCCGAACCCCGCTCCATCCGCAGCCGCCTACAGCTGCGTCGTAATAAAGATATCGTAGATCGCCCGGATCGCCTTTTCAAAATCGTCGTTCCGCACTCCGACGATGATATTCCACTCGCTGGATCCCTGGTCGATCATCTTCACATTGACATTGGCATGTGCCAGTGCGGAAAAGATCCTGCCCGCCGTTCCGCGGTTCGCACGCATGGCGCGTCCCACCACGGCGATCAGCGCCAGATCCCCTTCCACCTCCAGATAGTCCGGATTCACTGCCCGCTGGATTCCCGCCAGCACCTTCTGCTCGTGCTCCTCGAACTCCTCCTGATGGACCACGACGCTCATGGTATCGATGCCGGACGGAATATGTTCAAAGGAAATCCCCTGTTTCTCAAACTCCTCAAGGACTTTCCTGCCGAACCCGATCTCCGAGTTCATCATGTCCTTTTCAATATTGACCGTCACAAAGCCTTTCTTGCCCGCAATACCCGTGATCGTAAATTCCGGCTTGTGGCAGGTACTGGACACGATCATGGTGCCGTTGTCCTTCGGACGGTTGGTGTTGCGGATGTTGATGGGTATCCCCGCTTTCCTCACCGGGAAGATGGCGTCCTCATGCAGCACCGTGGCGCCCATATAGGACAGCTCCCGCAGCTCCCGGTAGGTAATCGTATCGATCACTTCCGGATTCTCGATCAGCCTTGGATCAGTCACCAGGAAACCGGATACGTCCGTCCAGTTCTCATACAGGTCCGCGCCTACCGCCCTGGCCACGATGGAACCGGTGATATCCGATCCCCCTCTGGAAAATGTCTTGATCCTTCCGTCCTCATAAGCGCCGTAGAATCCCGGGATCACCGCCTTGTTCAGCTCCTTCAGCCGCTCTCCCAGGATACGGTCCGTCGCATTCATGTCAAAGCTGCCGTCCTGTGCGAACCGGATCACCTCCGACGCGTCCACAAACGGATAGTCCAGATAGCATGCCATGACGATGCCGTTTAAATACTCTCCCCTGGAAGCCGCATAGTCGCTTCCTGCTTTATTATCAAAATTTTCCGCAATGATTTCAAATTCCTCGTCCAGGCAAAGCTTCAGATTCAGCCCGCCGATGATCTCGTTGTAACGGGCCTTGATCTGCCTTAACATACCGCTGAAATCCTCTCCGTTGGCAGCGGCATAGTAGCACTGGTACAGCATATCCGTCACCTTTGTATCCCCGTCAAACCGTTTTCCGGGCGCCGACGGAACCACATAGCGGCGGCTTTCATCTGCCAGGATGATCTTCCCCACTTTTTCAAACTGCTCTGCGCTGGCCAGCGAACTTCCCCCGAACTTGACAACTTTCTTCATCACTTTATCTCCTCGTCTTAAAAAAGCTAGTATAGATTATAATTGTATTGGCAGTAGAAAACAACTGTTTTTTGAAAAAAATAAAGAGAAACCCGCCCGCCAAAACCGGAAAAGGCCGCCGCATCATCATGCGGCAGCCCTCTTCTGCTGTATTCCATGTTTTTATTTCGTATCCTGTCCGTAGTAAGCATTGGCTCCGTGTTTCCGGAAGTAATGCTTATCCTGCAGCTCCTGCGGAGCCGGCTGAATCCGCGGATTGATGGTCTCTGCACGGTACGCCATCTTGGCCACCTCTTCCAGGACCACCGCGTTGTGAACCGCCTCATGGCCGTCCTTACCCCAGGTAAAGGGACCGTGGTTCTTGCAGAGTACGGCCGGAACTGCCATCACGTCCCGATCCAGATTCTTGAAGCAGTCCGCGATCAGAAGTCCCGTATTCGCCTCATAGGCGCCCTCGATCTCTTCTTTAGTCAGGCAGCGGACACAGGGAATCTCTCCGTACATGTAGTCCGCATGGGTCGTCCCGTAGCAGGGAATGCTGCGGCCCGCCTGCGCCCAGCTGGTCGCGTAGGGAGAATGGGTGTGTACAATGCCGCCGATCTCCGGAAACGCCTTGTAAAGCTCCAGATGGGTCGGTGTGTCGGAGGACGGTTTATAACGCCCTTCCACCCTGTTTCCGTCCATGTCGATGACGACCATATCGTCCGCTGTCATGGTCTCATAGTCCACACCGCTGGGTTTGATGACAAACAGTCCGCTTTCCCGGTCAATGGCGCTGACGTTGCCCCAGGTAAAGGTCACAAGGCCGTATTTGGGAAGCAGCATATTGGCTTCAAATACCTTCTGTTTCAGTTCTTCTAACATATTTTCACCGCTCCTTTTTAAGTTCCGCATCTGGGCAGATGCTGTTTATGAATTATCTGTATGCAATCGCATTCCATTTCAATTCATTTTTGAAATCCCGTATGGTAGTATGATTGTCAATGACAACGCTTTCAATACCCATTGCCGCTGCCCAGTCCACCATCTGCTCCACAGACAGATCATAGGAGAATGCGGAATGATGCGCACCGCCTGCCAGAATCCAGCTCTCCGTACCCACTGCCAGGTTCGGCTGCGGCGTCCAGAACGCCGTTGCTACCGGAAGCTTCGGCATGGGCTTCTCCACCTTCTTACAGTCTACTGCATTGATGATCAGGCGGAAACGGTTGCCAAGATCCACCAGAGAGGTCGCCACGGCCGGACCGGTCTTGGAGGTGAATACCAGACGCGCCGGATCCTCGCGGTTGCCCATGGAAAGCGGCTGTACCTTAATGGAGATCGGTCCCTCGGAGATGGTCGGGCACACTTCCAGCATATGGGACTGCAGGATGCCTTCCTTGCCCGGAACCAGATTGTAGGTATAGTCTTCCATGAAGGATGTTCCCTTTGCGTTCTTCGTTCCCTCGGTCATGATCTTCATCAGACGCACCATGGCCGCCGTCTTCCAGTCGCCCTCCGCGCCGAAGCCGTAGCCCTTCTCCATCAGTCTCTGCATTGCCAGACCCGGAAGCTGCTTTAAGCCGCCCAGCATGCCGAAATGGGTGACGATGGCATGATAGTCGCCGTCCTTTAAGAACTTCTCCGCACCGATCTCGATCTGCGCCTGAACCGCCACGTGTCTGCGGAATTCCGCCTCGTCTCTTCCTTCCAGAAGGATCTCATATTTGTTGTAGTATTCTTCCACCAGCGCGTCCACGTCGCCCTGCGGCACCGCGTCCACATATTCCACCAGATCGTTGACATTGTAGTGGTCGATCTCCCAGCCGAATTTGATCTGCGCTTCCACCTTGTCGCCCTCGGTTACCGCCACGTTGTTCATGTTGTCGCCCACGCGGCAGACGCGGATGTGGGAGGACTCCATGACGCCGATAGCCGTACGCATCCAGCTTCCGATGCGCTCCTGCACTTCCGGATTGTTCCAGTGTCCGAAGATCAGTTTTCTCTCGATGCCCATGCGGCTCTCAATGTGTCCGTATTCCCGGTCGCCGTGAGCGGACTGGTTCTCGTTCATGAAATCCATGTCGATGGTTCCGTAGGGAATCTCCTCGTTAAACTGGGTCAGCAGATGGCACAGGGGTTTCTTATACTCCTGCAGTCCGATGATCCACATCTTCGCCGGAGAAAACGTGTGCATCCAGGTGATAACGCCCGCGCACTCCGGATCGTTGTTGGCGTCATTAAAGGTCTTCCGGATGGACGCCTGGCTGATCAAAGTCGGTTTCAGAACGATCTCAAACGGAAGCTTTCCGCCTGCGTTCATTCCCTCTACGATCTTTGCAGAATGCTCCGCCACTTTTCTCAGGCACTCGTCTCCGTACAGATCCTGGGAACCTGTACAAAACCAGAATTTGTAATTTTTCATTATAATCTCCATTCTTCCGCTGACACCGCGGCACTGTCATTTTTTTGCCGGAATCCGGCCGATTCGACGCAGATTCCATATGTTCAACGCGATGCGTGTCATTCACCGCGTGAATTTCCGTACGTAGTTGTATCTCATTCCTTCAGGATTCCGAATCATTCTCCGTTCGTAATGGTTCTCATTCCTTCAGGATTTTGAATCATCCCCGTCCTCCGGATGCCCGTATTCGCCTCTCAGAAAAGCTCTCAGAGACAGGCCGCCGAGAATCACGGCCACTGCCGTAAAAAGAACCATGGCAGCGATGAACAGCAGGCTTTCCACTCCGGTATGACTTGCCGGTGCTTCTCTGAGTTCCCACACCAGATACAGCAGATATACCGACACCACCATCCGCAGAATGAGCGACACCTTTGTGGGATAATTATGCTTATGATCGTCCATCTAACTGATCCCTCCTATTTTCCTCACAGAATCGCGCACCAGCAGCTCCGGACGAAACAGGTACCTGCCGTCAAAATCCGGTTCCTCGATCAGGCGCAGCATATTCTCGGCCGTCTTCCGTCCCAGCTCCTCCATGGGATAGGGAACGGACGTAATATGCGGTTCCGCCAGCATGGAAAGCTCCGAACCGTCGATGCTGACCACTGACAGCTGTCCCGGAACCCGGAATCCTTCTTTGTGAAGCAGCTCGAGCAGCCCGAACGCCACCTCATCATTATAGCAGAACACCGCCGTACAGTCTGTCAGCCTGCGCAGCACGGAATTCTTGATATTCCGAAGCGCTTTCTGATCCTCCGTATCGATCCACAGAATCTTCCGGTCGTCCACGCCGATGCCTTCCTTCAGAAGCGCCTCCACATAGCCTGCGTACCGAAGCTTTCCCTGTCCGTCATCCGCCTTAAAGATCCCCGCGATCTTCCGGTGCCCCTGGGAGAGCAGATAGTTGACCGCGTCCTCCGCCACCTTTACATCGTCCAGCGCCACCACCGGCGCCTTCAGCTCCGGATAGCCGCAGTTAAAGAACAGCAGGGCGATCTGACGTCTCTGGATCTCCAGATAATACTCCAGATTCGGATTGGGAAGGGCGCTCTTGGTAGCTTCCACGATCACGCCGTCCACATTGTCCTTTTCCAGAATCCCCTCCAGGATCCTGCGTTCGCTGTCCACCCGGTTGTTGGTAAAAGCGATCTGCGTCATGTAACCCGCACCCGACAGTGTCTGCACGATCCCCTGCAGTGTCGTCGGAAAGATATAACCGTCCACATAGGTACTGATGACCGCAATGTTCATCATGCGCTTCCGAATATTCCCCTTGCGGCTGCCTACATAGGTCCCGCTGCCGCGCACCCGCTCCACCAGCCCTTCCTCTTCCAGAACGCCGATGGCATGGCGCACTGTCTGACGGCTCAGATTGAACATCCGGCTCAGCTCGTTTTCCGAATACAGCTTTTCCCCCGGGCGCAGCTCTCTTGTAGCGATCTTTTCCTTTATCCAGTTTACCAGTGTTATATATTTTGCTTCCCGCTGTCTCATTTGATTCAACTGGGCCGCCCCGAAGGGCAGCCCTTCCTTATTAAAGCTCCATTATTTTTTACGTTTGGATACCAGGTCGATGGTAACTGCTCCCAGAAGAACCGCACCTTTTACGATCTTCTGAAGGTCTGTAGAGAAACCGTACAGGGACATACCATTGTTCAGGATACCCATGATAAATGCTCCAACAACCGCTCCGATGATCGTTCCGATGCCGCCGGAGGTCGCAGCGCCGCCGATATAGCAGGATGCGATGGCGTCCATCTCGAACTGGTCGCCGGCCTTCGGAGTCGAGGAAGCGTTACGAGCGGACAGGACGATGCCTGCCACTGCGCAGAGCAGACCCATGTTGGTGTAAACCCAGAAGAATACCTTTTCCGTATTGATACCGGACAGCTTTGCCGCTTTCGCGTTACCGCCCAGAGCGTAGATCTGGCGTCCTGCCACAGTCTTGGTCGTAATGAAGTGATACAGGCCTACCAGAAGCGCCATCAGCACAAGCACGAACGGAATACCGCTGTAGCATGCCAGCTTGTAGAAGAAGAACCATACGATCGCGATGATGATGCCGTCTTTTACGATCAACTGCCAGGTGGGGTTGGTTGCAAAGCCGTATTTTTTCTTGGTGGCAATGCTCTTCAGCTCCGCCATCACGATCAGGACGGATATCACTGCCGCCACGATCAGACATACCAGGTCAATGCTGCCGACCTTGATCGTCGGAAGGAAGCCTGCGCCTATGTACACAAAGTCAGCGGGAAGAGGTCCCTTGGTCTGTGCCTGCAGAAGCACGTAGGTAAGGCCGCGGCCCATAAGCATGGTTGCCAGTGTTACGATGAAAGGCGGGATTCCCAGTTTGGAGATGAAGAAGCCCGCAAACATACCGCAGAGCAGGCCTACGATCAGCGCCGCAAGGATGGCGATCCACATGTTCCAGCCATAGTCTACCATACCGATACCGATGACGGCGCCGCAGGTCGCAACGATGGAACCGACGCCCAGATCGACATTACCGGTCAGTACACACAGCAGCATACCCACAGCCAGAATGACAATGTAGCCGTTCTGCATGATCAGGTTGTTGATGTTCGCCGGAGACAGATTCTTGCCGCCGGTCATGATTGCAAAAATAACATAAACCGCTATAAGCGCCAGTACCATACCGTACTGTTTCATATCAATATTGACAACTTTATTCTTTTCCATGATTACGCACCTTTCCTGTTATCAGCCATAATACAGCCCATGATCTTTTCCTGAGTCATCTCTTCCTTCGCCAGCTCGCCCGCGATATGGCCCTCGTTGATCACATACAGCCGGTCGCAGGTACCGATGATCTCCGGCATCTCGGAGGAGATGATGATGACTGCCTTTCCTGCCTTTGCCAGATCGTTGATGACACAGTAGATCTCGTACTTGGCGCCCACGTCGATACCACGTGTGGGTTCGTCGAGAATCAGCACATCCGGCTGGGTCAGCATCCATTTGGCAAGAACCACCTTCTGTTGGTTACCGCCGGACAGAGATCCCACGGCCTGGTCGATGGAATTGGCTTTTACGTTAATCAGTTTCTTATATTCTTCTGCCTTCACGATCTCTTCATTGGAGTCTACCACGCCGTTTTTGGAGAAGAAATTGCGAAGGGCAGCCATGGTCATATTTCTCTTGATATCGTCGATCAGGACCAGTCCGTTGCCCTTCCGGTCCTCAGACACATAGGCCAGCTTGTTGTCGATGGCGGTCCGTACATCCTTCAGTTCTACTTCTTTGCCGTTCATCTTCACGGTACCGCTGATCTTCTGTCCATAGGATTTCCCGAATACGCTCATGGCGAATTCCGTACGTCCCGCTCCCATAAGTCCCGCAAGGCCTACTACCTCGCCGGCTTTCACTTGAATGTTCACATCCTTCAATACCTGCCGGTTTGGATCTTCCGGATGGTATACGTTCCAGTTCTGAACCTCGAAGATCGTATCTCCGATGGTCACTCCCTCGCGGATCGGATAACGGTTCGTCAGCTCACGTCCCACCATGCCCTTGATGATGCGGTCCTCCGAAAAATCATCCACGCCCTTGGTCAGCGTCTCAATGGTGTGTCCGTCACGAATAACGGTGATGGCATCCGCCACATAACTGATCTCATTGAGCTTGTGGGAAATGATGATCATGGTCACGCCCTGCTTTTTCAGCTCCAGCATGATCTCCAGAAGCTTTGCGGACTCCTCGTCGTTCAAAGCCGCCGTAGGCTCATCCAGAATGAGAAGCTCCACATCCTTCGCCATGGCCTTGGCAATCTCGATGAGCTGCTGCTTGCCTACGCCCAGCGAGTTCACGGGCACATTGACGTCCTCGCCCTCCAGTCCGACCTTCGCCAGCATCTCTGCCGCCTTCGCCCTGGTCTTCGTCCAGTCAATGACGCCCTTGCCGGAACACTGTTCGTTCCCCAGGAACACATTCTCCGCCACCGACATGTAAGGGCTTAAGGCCAGTTCCTGATGGATGATAACGATTCCTTTGGCTTCACTGTCCTTGATCTTGTGGAACTTTCCGACCTCACCTTTGTAGACGATATCTCCGGAATAGGTACCATATGGATACACGCCGGAGAGCACATTCATCAGTGTGGATTTCCCGGCTCCGTTCTCCCCGCACAACGCATGGACCTCGCCTTTTTTCACCTTCAGATTTACATCGTCCAGTGCCTTCACGCCTGAGAATTCCTTGGTTATGTGGTTCATCTCCAAGATATAATCTGACATACCTCTTGCTCCTTTTCTTTATATTTCCACGCGGCAGTCTGTCTGATACGCACATCCGACCGCCCACCGCAGGATAAACCCCTGTAAAAAGCGGCGGCCTGCGCCGCCGCTTCAGTCAAACTGTAATTACAGTCCTAAATCTGCTGCCTGATAGTATCCGCTGTCAACTACGACTTCCTGCAGGTTTTCTTTGTCAACTGCAACAGGAGTACACAGATAAGACGGAACGACTACTACGTTATTGTCATAAGTTGTGGTATCGTTGATCTCCGGCTCAGCGCCCTTCAGCACTGCCTCTACCATGGTTACGCACTTGTCAGCCAGAAGGCCTGTATCCTTGAAGATGGAAGCGGTCTGAGTTCCGTCAAGGATGTTCTTGCATGCCATCAGCTCTGCATCCTGTCCGGTAACCAGCGGCCAGTTGTCAGCGGTATAGCCTGCGCCCTGAAGAGCAGCCTTCACGCCGTATGCAAATCCGTCGAATGCGGTACATGCAATGTCAAGATCCTCGTCTGCATAGTAGCCGGTCAGATAGTTCTCGCACCACTGCTGAGCGGTCTCCTGAGACCATCTTAAGATACAGGTATCCTCAAAGGAGGTTCTTCCGGTCTTGCATACCAGAGTACCGTCATCCAGATACGGCTGAAGAACGCCCATCACGCCTTTGTGAAGCAGAACCGCGTTGTTGTCATCCGGGGAGCCCATGAAGAACTCGATGGTGTAGCTCTCGCCTGCAGCCTTTGCAGCGTCCAGATCTTTTGCGGTCTTGATGTACTCGCCGATGGCAGTGCCAACACCCTCATTATCGAAGGATGCATAGTAAGAAACTGCGTCCGTATCCATCAGAAGACGGTCATACGCGATGATCGGGATACCTTTCTCTTTTGCCTGTGCCTCTACTGTCGTAAGCGCTCCGGAGTCAACTGCTGCGATAACCAGGCAGTCAGCGTCTGCTGCGATCATGTTCTCGATCTGAGAAACCTGCATCTGCACATCGTCCTCTGCGTACTGAAGGTCTACCTCATAACCCATAGCCTCCAGTTTCTCTTTCATGTTGCCGCCGTCCTTGATCCATCTCTCGGAAGACTGCGTGGGCATTGCCACACCGACTTTGCCGCCCTCTTTGTCTGCTGCCACTCCGGACGGAGCATCCGCCGCCGCGCTTTCTCCTCCTTCTGCCGGAGCCTCAGTTCCAGCATCTTCTGCCGGAGCATTGGTCTGGGTGTCTCCACCGCCGCCGCATCCAACTACCAGAGTAGCCAGCATGGAAGCTGCAAGGATTGTGCTTAAAACTTTTCTTTTCATGTTTGTTTTCCTCCCAACATAGAATTTTAGTATGAAAAGTTGTATTTACAAGTTGTTCCTGTCGGAACAAGTTTGTACGATAAAATTGTTTTGTGTTTTTCTTGCCAATATCACCAATCCCCATTGGATATCCTTGGCATTTTCACGAATATCATTTATCTGTTTCCGTTTTCTTTAGTTACAATATACATCCTTGGAAAGGCTTTGTCAATCGCTTTTTCTGATTTTTATCCTACAACATACAATTTTTTCCGTACATTTTCAATCGTTGTATTTATATTTTTTCTAAGTTGTATCTTTTATATGGGAAAAACTAATAAAACATGCCCAAAATCAAACATCCGGCCATGCAAAATACTGCATGGCCGGATGTTCTCTGTGTACTTGTATGGTTCATTCTTCTTTTTCCGGCGCTTCCGCCCCTTCCAGGCTTTTCGTCTCCCCGCCTGTCCTGTACGCTCTGCCCGGCAGCCGCTTTTTCAGCATATAATATGGAGGCAGAAGCACCATGCAGACCACCAGCAGGTAAAAAAGCGGAAGCAGCGCCACGCTCAGATCCAGGAGAAGCCAGACCATCCCGTCCGCCTCCGCCCACGAAGGCGCCAGTCCCCGAAAAACATTGACCGTGCTGATCAGAAACGCCAGCCCTCCCGAGACAGCCGCCGTCTCCATCACCATCCGGACCGCATGCAGGCTTTCCTCAAGCCGGAAAACCGGGGCGTCCCTTTTCCCGAACGCATGCGTCACACCTCTGCCGAACGCGCAGAAGGACCTCGTGCAGAACAGGATCAGCACACACGGCCCCAGGACGAACGCCAGAGAAATATGGTCCGCAAAGTTCAGATACCGCTGAGCGCTTCCGATTCCGTTTGCCAGAAAATATGCAACTCCCAACAGATAAACCAAATAATACATCTTTTTTCTCCCTTCTTCTTTTTGGATTTTCATGACATCCGGTCAGTTCATGCCGTTCCAGACCAGCACCGCATTTTCCCTCTGCCCGTCGAATTCCCGGTCTGAGAGACGCGCAAACCGATAGTCAAGCCAAAGCCCTTCCATAGGCAGATAATAAAGCTCCGTCATCAGCGGCGTATAGTCTGCGCGGTACAGTCTCATCCCATAGATATCCCCGGTGGATTTCCAACAGACCCTGCGCGCCTTTTCCTCCGGCACCAGACAGCTTTTCAGGCTTTTGGTATAACAGTAGTAGACCACCCGGACCTCCTGTCCATCCCGCAGGATCGTCCTGCCGTATGACCGGAAATCATCATATGGTTCCGGTTCCCTGACCACAAACCTCACCAGATCAATGGGTTCCTGGCCTTCTTTTATCACCGTTCCCGTCTCTTCAAAGTTCAGCGCGTCCACGTCCGTCCACTGGGTCACGCCGTTGTCATTGACCACGGGAACCGCCTGATACATCTCCGTTTCCATGTGCTCCGAATCATAAGGCAGGGCAATCTGGTATTTTCCGGCAAATGCCGCCAGCGCCAACAGCGTCAGGCCCGTCGCGGCAGCCACCGCCGCATATCTGTGCCGGATTTTTCCTTTCAGCCGTTTCAGAAAATCAATGTCCTGATCCAGGGCCTTTTCCTCCGGCAGGGCAAGATCCTGAGGCATGGCGGCCGACATCTGCCCATAGACTCTGCGGCAGTCCTGACAGCCCTTGAGATGCTCCCGGATCTCCGCATTTGTCTCTTCGCAGGTCAGGCCGTCGATATAGCCGGGCAGCAGATCCTTGACTATATAACATTTCATTTCCATTCCTCCATTTCCTCGATCACTTTCTTCTTGGCCCGATAAAAGGTGATCCGCGCCCAGTTCTCGCTCTTCCCCAGGATACCGCCGATCTCCGCAAAAGTGAATTCGCCGGTCAGACGCATATGGACCACTTCCCGCATGGGCTCCGGCAGCGCGTGGATCGCACGATACAGCGCCGTCTTCTCCATATGGAGCAGCACAGACCGCTCCGGCGTCTCCCCGCCCGGAAGCTCTTCCGTCAGCTCCTCCCGCTTCCATCTGGAATGCTTTTCCAGCCACTGATACCAGAGATGCCTGCTGATCTGACAGAGCCATACGGACAGCCTGCAGCTCCCGTCGTAGCTGCTCATGGTCCTCATGGCACGAAAAAAGGTCTCCTGCGTCAGCTCTTCCGCCAGATCTTCATCATGCGTCAGGCTGAGCAGATAGCGGTACACATCCCTTGCATGCGTTGTATACGCCCTCTCTATGTCATTCAAGGCAGCCACCTCCCCCCGTCTTTTGGTTCCTCTGCTTATATATCCGGAAAAATGATGTTTCGTTACAGAAAATTTTTATGTTTTTTGCAATTTATATATTTGGTGTTTAATAATTGCCGGAAAAGTATGATAAACGGCACCAGAGAATGAGAACTATGAGTGCAGGATTTCAGTGCCGTTTATATGGGATAAAAACCGGAAAGCCTGCAAATCCAGACCTTCCGGCATTCCAGAACATCATCCATATTTCTTTGCTTCCTCTCTCACACTTTTCGCATCTGCATCCGGTCCGATGGCCTTCTGCAGCTCCGGATATTCGATATGGTCAATCTCCAGATCCGGAAGAATCCGCTGGAGAAGGCCTTTGCAGAGTTCTGCATCCTGCATGATCTTCCCAAACAGAAAATCATTGCATATACTCAAGTCTTCCCATGCCTGGAAAAAATCCACCTGATTTTTTTATTCATTCAAGTACTGGTCCTCCGTTTCTCTTACCTTTATTATATTGGCTCCACATGGAAAAAGTAATGGGATTCTGTACTCCTCCATTGTCTGCCACACTGTTGATCGCCCATAAACTTTGTCAGGCAAATGTTAGTCAAATCACTTAAAATCACCGTCGGAGCGCCTTCCAAAATCATCCATCCAAACACAAAAAACCGGAAAGCCCATAAATTCAAGCTTTCCGGCGTTCTACACTCCGTTCCGGTCGGCGCAAAGCTGACGTCCACCGGACGTCATGCGCCCCTGCCAAGGAATCGATGCGACAGGATTTGAACCTGCGACCTCTGCGTCCCGAACGCAGCGCTCTACCAAGCTGAGCCACGCATCGATATGTCTTTTGTTTTGTTTACATCTGCGAACTTAGATATTATACGATATTTTTTTTCTTTTGTAAATAGTTTTTCCGTTTTTTTGTATTTTTATTGTTATTGTCGTTTTTATCCCGCTCGCATCGTTTTTTTTTCGTTCATATTGCACAATCACAGAATCACCGACAGGATACTGGCCCCTGCAAGCAGGCCGATCAGCATCAGAAGGACTCCGGCCACCGCGGCTCCCGTCCTCGCATGCTTCTCCAACACCTCGCCGGAACCTGGATCATAGTACAGTTTCAGGTGTTCCCCTGCCTGAAACGTATTTCTCCCGCTGGAATTGATATTGCAGCGCCGGATATTCTCCTTTCCGCCCAGTTCAAACCGGACAATCGGATAATACGTATACTTCGCCCCTTTCAGAATCTTCGTCTCCCTGGAGATCTGGCGAGTATAGATATCTGTGATCTCAGCCTCCAGAGGCTGCAGCCCGTGCTTTTTCAGCCGAATATAATCGACCGTCAGACTGGCCCCCGCGCCGATCAGGATCAGCGACAGGCAGGCCATGGCCTGCACCTCGCGTCCCCGATTCTGTTCCAGGGCAAGAAGAATCAGAAGCGCCCCGCCGACCATGGTAACCCATGGGTGAAACAGAAACTCTTCCTTATATTCAAGCAGGACCGGTTTCCCGCCGCCCCGGGGCCAGTACATCCGGACCATCTGCGTCTTTGCATATTCCACGGGCGATTTGACCGCCAGACGTTCCTTATGCCCGGTCTTTGGGTTCCGGTATTCTACCGTTACATCATAATAATTATATATTTCCCTGTCCTTTTTATCCTTTTTTACCACATGTTTACAGCCAACCACACCGGCGTCCGCACAGGAATCCGCCCCGCGGGCCTGAAGCCGGCTTCTGACCTGTCCGGAACCCACCAGAAAAAGGATCGCTCCCGGAAGGTACAGAAGAAGCTGCGACAAATCTGTCATAGTTCCGTTCCCTTCATCGATCTACTTCGTCGGAACCAGAATCACACGGATTCCGTATCTGCGAAGCTGTTCCACGACGGTCGGACTGGCGTTGTCATCGGTAATCAGCGTACATGACTGCTCATAGGCGCAGCTTCCGTAGATATTCCCCTGATCTTCCCGCCTTTTGATCTTCGTATGATCCGCCAGCACATACAGCGCTTTCGTCGTGCGGGAAATCATGGCCTCATTAATCCCGATCTCCGTCGGGATATCGTACCGGAATTCGCCGTCGTCATAGACAGCCGCGCACCCAAGAAATGTCTTGTCCGCCGTCATGGCCAGCAGATTCCGCATCACATATTCTCCGACCATCACATTGCTGCGCACTTCTCCGCCGGTAAAACGGATCGTCACACCCTCCGGATATCTCTCCCCGATTCCCCAGCAGTTATTGGTATATACAAGTACTTTTTTATCTCCTGCGTATTTCAGCATATTCAGAGCCGTCCGGCTCCCGTTTATGAACAGTGTATCGCCGTCGTCAATAAAGCGGGCGGCGTATTCCGATATCCTCTCTCTGCACAGGGCGATCTTCTCATCCTGTGAAAGCAGCATATTGGCCTTTTCCAGAGAAACCGCCCCGCCATGGATCCTGGCGATCAGCTTTTCCTCCTCCAGGTACTGCATATCCCTCCGAACCGTCATGGGCGAGATCTGAAAAGCCTTCGCCAGCTCCTCCACCTTCACTTCTCCGCGCTCACGGATCATATTCAAGATCTTCAGATGGCGCTCGTCAACAGCTTTCCGGTTGTTTTTCATATCTTACACTGCTCCTTTAACCCGTTCCGGCAGCTACAGAGCCGATACCACCTCCGGCAGCTGCCTCATATCCGTAATCCGCAGCACATCTTCCCGCTCCTCCGCCGGGCTTTCCGGACCGTACCACACTGCCTGCAGGCCCGCGTCCAGAGCGCCCAGAACATCCTTTCTCAGGCTGTCGCCCACAAAAAGGCACTCCTTCTTCCCGAACCCCGCCTTCTCCACACACCGCGCAAAGAAGGATAACGCCGGCTTTTCCGCGCCCGCCTCCTCGCTGGACACGAGAAAATCCACATACGCAAGCATGCCCAGCATCTCCAGCTTTCTGAACTGCATCCGCGCGGTCATATCGGTGCCGACGCCGATCCGGATCCCCCGGTCCTTCAGCGACCGCAGGGTTTCCTTCGCATTGGCAGAAGGAACCGCCTCTTTCAGCAGAGTGTCCCAGTAAAAGCCTTCCATTTCCAGCACATGGGGATACAGCGGCAGTCCGAGCTTCTCCAGCATCACCTGGTAACGGATACAGCGGTTGTGCAGCGCGGCCACCTCTCCCATATACGCCCTCAGCTCTTCTGCCGTCTCCCGGTGCAGCCGTTCAAAGGATTCCCCGGACAGCCCAAGCCGTTCGTCCGCATATGCCGCAAGCGCCCGGAACGCTGCCTTATGGGCTTTTGTGAAGTTGTACAGCGTATTGTCCACATCAAAGATTACTGCTTTTATCATATTATCCCAAACTCCTTTACACGTCAACCCAAACCACCGTCTGCGAAAAACCGGATCCGGTAACTGTGGATCGTGATCGGTTACCGGGTCCGGTTATGGACTGCTCTTTCCTGCTGTTCAGTCTCTGTACTTAGTCCAGAAGCTCCGCATCCTTCAGCGCCGCCTCAATCTCCTGTGCTGACATGACATTTTTCAGAGGAATCAGGATCGTGCCGTTCTTCTCCACGCCTTCGAAGGTCTTTGCGAAGGTGCGGGCGCAGAAGACTACGTCATAGCTGCGGGAAGCCGTCTTTCCCTCCGATACCGGACAGTGGCGGAGTTCCGCCGGTTTGATCCCGTATTTGTTCATCACCTTTTTGATCGCGTTCTCCATCATCAGCGAAGAACCCGCACCGTTTGCACAGCACGCCAGAAGTTTCTTTCCATCAAGTTTTGCCATAATCTTATCTCCTTTATATTTCACTTTGTTTTATGCTTCATTTGCCCCGGCTTTTTTTGCCTTATACTCTACGTAGGCGTCGTAATCCTCGGTAATCAGGAAATAGCCTTCCGGATCCATCCGGTATTCGATCTGCGGGATCGCCAGCAGCACGACCACTACGATGGCCACGCCGATATATCCTGCATAGCGCATGATCACCGTGAAGAGCGGCCACACGGTATCCCAGTCGAACATGCCCAGATATCCGCCGTATTCCGCCAGGCCCACCCAGCCGGCGATCAGCGCCGCGCCGAACACCTGCACCAGGCCGGCAATGAACGGAATGATCAGGCACGCCTTCAGGCCTCCCTTTTCGTTGGCTACCAGGCCCATGGTGGCGTTGTCAAAGAACACCGGCACGAAACCGCAGATGATGATCGTCGGAGAACCAATGACAATCAGTACAAGGATCGCAATGATCTGTCCAACCAGGCCCGCCAGGAATCCGAAAGTAACCGCGTTGGAGTCGCCGAAACCGAAGCAGACCGCACAGTCCACGCCCGGAATGGAAGCCGGAAGCAGTTTATCCGCAATTCCCTGGAAGGAAGCGGTCAGCTCTGTCACAAAGGTACGCACGCCCAGCTGCAGGATCGCCAGATAGACGGCAAAGTTCAGGGACGTATTAAAGCAGAAATACAGGAAATTCTCCGTTTCCGTGGTGGCCCCGCTCTCCACAAAGAACGGCTTGCCGATGATCGCCATGATAATGCCGAAGAACACCGTCATAAGGATCGCGGTACATACCATGTTTTCATTAAAGATCGAGAAGAATCCGGGCATCTCCATCTCGCCGACCTTTTTCACCTTCCGTTTTCCGCCTTTGTCGCCGAACAGTTTGTCGGACAGATAATAGGAAAGCCGGATACCAAACATCTGCTGATGCGCGATGGCAAAGCCTGCGCCCTCGCTCAGCTCCTGCATGGGTTTGATGGTCAGGTTGGCGCCTACTGCCCAGTATGCGCCCAGAATCACCGCCATGACGACCATCAGCGCCACATTCTGAGTCAAAAGGCCCGGCAGCGCGAACATGATCAGCCAGTAAGCGGTCGCCGCCTGCTGCACCTGCACATGGCCGGTGGTAAACAGGGCGCGGCATTTGGTAATTTTGTTAAAACGCACCAGAAGGATGTTGACGATAAACGCGATCAGCAGAAGCGTCATCGCCTGGGAAAAGCCTTTCCCGAAGACCTCCTCCACGCCCGCGGTCACGGCGTTCTGCCCGTAATACGGGTCGATCACGCACGCGGTCAGGTTAAAACGGTCCTTCAGGCCCGCCAGGATGGGGCGGAACGTGGTCGTCAGCCCGCTGGAACCCGCATTCAGGATCAGCATGCCGATGATGGCCTTCAGTGTTCCGGCCAGGGTATCGTACCACTTCTTGCCCATGAGGCAGTAGCCCAAAAGCGTCAGGAACCCTACCATATAAGGAGCCTTCTGAAGGACATACGTGGCAAAGAAGGTCCAGACTGCATTCAATATATCTAATACTACCATATTTTTCTCCTTTTTCAGCTTTCAACGTGTTCTCAAAACCCTTCTTCACACGGATGGTTCTTCTCCGCCTCCAGAATGTCTTCCGGCGTCCTGGCAGCCGCCAGCGCGTCCAGAAGCGCATCATTCACGAAGATCTCCGAGAGCTGCTGGATATTGCTCATATGCTCGTCCGGATTGGTGGAGGAAAGGGTGAAAAAGAGATTGGCCTCCTTTTTCTCGCCGTCCTCATCCTCGCCGAAATCAATCATTTTCTCCGATACCATGAATCCGATGCCGGTCTTGTGAGCGCCCGAAGCATTCTCCTGAGTATGAGGCATGGCGACGTTGTGTTCAAATACCACATACGGTCCGTATTTTTCCACACAGGCCACAATCTGTTTGTAGTAATCTTCATCCACGCTGCCGTCCGCCACCAGCGGTTCCGCGCTCAGGCGGACCGCCTCCTGCCAGGTGACGCCTTCCCCGTCGATGAACCGGTAGTGCTTTTTTTCCACGATGGTCTGTAATACAGTAGACATTTCTGTACTCCCCCTTTCTTTTTACAGGCAGGACCTGTACGGAATATTCTGCGGATGCTCGAAGCAGTCTTCAAATCCTCTCGGATGATGATAGTAGATCTTATCCTTATCCTGCGGATATACGTATTTTCCGCCCACCTGCCAGAAGAACGGATGGAATTTGTACTCGTTGCGGTCTTTCTTAAACTCATACAGAAGCTTGATCTCCTCACAGTCCGCCTGGAAGTTGGTCCATACGTCCCAGTGGATCGGAACCACCACTTTGCACTGCAGATTCTCCGCCATGCGAAGCACGTCGATGGAGCTCATCTTATCCTGCATGCCGATGGGATTCTCGCCGAAGGAACCAAACGCCACGTCAATGTCGTGATCCTTGCCGTGCTTTGCAAAATAGATGGAGAAATGGGAATCTCCGGAATGATAGATATTGCCGCCCGGCGTTTTCACCAGATAATTGACCGCTTTGTCGTCCATATCCGTCGGACATACGCCGGTCAGTTCCTCCCGGTCCGGCCCCGTCTTGTCGGTCGTTACGATACAGGTCCTGTCAAAGCTGTCCAGACAGACGATCTCGATATCTTTGATCTTAATGACGTCTCCCGGCTTCACGGTTACGCAGCGGTCCGCAGGAACTCCCCAGCCAACCCAGGTCTCCACGGATTTCTTCGGCCCGACGAACGGCACCGGGATCTCTTTGCCGTTTTCATCGGTGGTGGTCATATTGCTCTTCAGAACGTGAGCCGCCCACTCCGCGGACATGTGATCCTGATGATAATGTGTCGCAAAGACCGCATCCACCTGTTTAAACGCGAAGGGATCGATCACAAACGGAACATTGCGCAGATTCGGCTGCATGGCGCGGCCGCCGCACATATTTGCCATCTGATGCCCCGGCTTCATCTTACCGTCTCCGTGGGTCCGTTTTCCATTGCCGCACCACAGGTCGATGGTGATATTCGCTCCTCCCGGCGTCTTGAACCATACGCCGGTACATCCCAGCCACCACATGGCTACGTTGCCGGGTTCGACCACTTCATTCTCAATGTCCTCCACCAGCCAGGTGCCCCACTCGGGAAATGTGCTCATGATCCAGCTTTCCCGGGTCATCTCAGAAACCTTACTCATGTCATTGCTCCTCCTTTAACATCGTTCGTTTTCTTTATTCTGTCCTAAATATAACGTAAATACTCCCAAATTGCAACAGTGTATTTGTTCGTTTTTATGATTGCTTTTCCTGTTTCTTCCATTTTTCATAACGTTTTTGTATATTTTTACCATTGTCTGGATTTCTAAAAAATGTTTTATTCTTCAGTATTTTTCCAGTCTCTTTCTGCTTCTTTTTATTTTTATGTTCGTTTTGCTATACAAAATGACGAATTTTTATTTTTACGTTTTTAACAAATTTTGATAATAACATAAAAATGTTCGTTTTTGATCTTGAAAATGGATTTTACAACAGTTATAATCATTTATACATTATTATATGTTCTATTTTTGTGTTTTTATAGGTTTTTCACATGTGTTTTATCTGTTCATTTTTATGTTCATTCAAAAGAAGAACCAGGTCAGAAAGAAACGCAAGAAGAATCTGCATATTGACCGCGCACAATTCAGGACATACTTACCACAGGAAAGGAAGGGAAAAAATGAAAGCATACTCGATCGGTTTATACGAAAAAGCCATGCCAAAAACCATGAACTGGAGTGAAAAGCTTACCTGTGCCAGAGAATGCGGCTACGATTTTGTCGAAATCAGCATCGATGAAACAGACGAAAAGCTGGCGCGTCTGGAATGGACCGCTGAAGAACGCCTGGAGCTTGTAAAAGCCATGAAGGACACCGGCGTCCCCATCCGGAGCATGTGCCTCTCCGGGCACCGCAAATATCCATTCGGCGCCTCGGACCCGGAGGTTCGGCGCCGCGGCATGGATATCATGGAGAAGGCCATCCAGCTGGCCGACGACCTGGGCATCCGGATCATCCAGCTGGCCGGATACGACGTGTACTACGAATCCGGAACAGCGGAAAGCGAACGTATGTTCTGTGAAAATCTGGAAAAAGCAGCCATGATGGCTGCGGCAAAAGGAATTGTCATGGGCTTTGAAACCATGGAGACGGAATTCATGAACACGACGGAAAAAGCCATGAAATACGTGAATCTCATCGACAGCCCTTATCTGGGCGTCTATCCGGATTCCGGCAACCTGACCAATGCCGCCGTCTCCTACCGCACCAGCGTACTGGAGGATCTGGAAACAGGACGGGATCACATCTTCGCTCTGCATCTGAAGGAGACGGTTCCGGGGAAATTCCGGGAGATTCCGTTTCTCACCGGGCATGTGGATTTTGAATCCATCATCGCCAAAGCGTGGGAGCTGGGCATCCGGCGTTATGTTACGGAAATGTGGGATGTGGGAAATGCCGACTGGAAAGACGACATCCGGTTCGCCTGCAGAAGTATGAGCGATATTCTTGACAGACAGCACTGACAGAATCCATCAGGAGGGATTATCATTATGAAAACAGAGAAAAAAGTCGTTTCTAATTTGAATAAATGTTACTCAATATCCGAACTTACTTATCAGGGAGAGCACTGCTTCCTTGTGGCTGCCGAAAAACACGATCCATGCCTGCTTTTCTCCGAGGACGGCACGCAGCTGGATACAGTATGGACAGAACCCGGCGGCGTCATGACCATGACGCAGGTTCCCGGTACGGACGGGCAGTTCCTCGCCACCCATCAGTTCTATTCGCCAAACGACTCCGCCAACGCCAAAATCGTCATCGTTACGCCGAAGGGAAAAGGAAACTGGGAAATACGCACCCTCTGCTGCGCTCCCTTCGTGCACCGGTTCGGTATCCTGCACCGGGCAGGCCGCAACTATCTGATCGCCTGCTGCCTGAAGACCGGCCACGAGTACAAGGAGGACTGGCGGTTCAAAGGCGCCTGCTTCGGAGCTGAACTTCCATCCGACCTGTCCGCCTTCGATGAAGGGCATCAGCTGGAGCTGACGCTGATCAAAGACGGCCTGCTGAAAAACCACGGCTACAGCCTCACCCGGCACGGCGGCCACGACGCCGCGCTGATCGGCTGCGAGGAGGGCACCTTCCTGATCGACCCGCCCGCGGTGGCGGGAGCGGACTGGACGGTCACGCAGATCCATCACGTCCCCTCCAGCGACTCTGTACTGGTGGATTTTGACGGAGACGGCCAGCTGGAGCTGGGATGCATCAGTCCCTTCCACGGCGCGTCGCTGACCATCTACCATCTGGACGCCCACGGCAATTATGTCCCCCAGTGGAAATACAGCCGCCCGGAATCCGAGACCGAAATGCTCCACGCCACCTGGGCATGCGAACTGCTCGGAAAACCCACCTGGATCGTAGGATGGCGAAAGGGCACCAAAGATACCATCGCCATCACCTGGGACCCGGAATCCGGCACCTATCAGACGGAATACATCGACCGGAATACCGGCTGCGCCAACGCCCTGCATTTTGTAAACAAAGAAGGCAGGGATGTGATCGTGGCAACCAATCGGGAGATTAACGAGGTCGCCCTTTATACGTTCACCGAATAAAATCTCTCCTGCGTTTCCGCATAAAAACCCAAAAAGAGGCTCCGGCCGGCAGCTGCTGCCGGTCAGAGCCTCTTTGTATTTTCTTCATGCTGTTTCAGGCAGACCCCTCTTCACCCTCATTTCCTTCCCCTTCAGTCTGATCCGGGTCGGTGGGGGATGTCGGGTCGGTAGTCTCACCTGGATCCGGTTCAGGATCCGGCTTGGGATCCGGGTCAGGCTCAGGTTTCGGATCCGGCTGTGGGTCAGGCTGCGGATCCGGCTTGGGATCCGGCTGCGGGTCCGGTTCCTTTGGCTGCTCCGGCTGCGGGTCCGGCTTCTTCGGCTCTTCCTCATCGTCGTCATCGTCATCTTTATCATCCGGCTCGGACGGCTTCGGTTTCGTCGAATAGCTGGTCCAGTAATAATAGAAGATATGGTCTTTGATAATCCAGTACGGAACTCCTCCGGCTTTCAGATTCTCCACCAGCGTCGGCACCGGCTTCCAGGTACGGAAGAAGAGGGAATCTCCCACATTGCTGCTCCCGTTGACCACCGTCCGCGCCGCGTCCCAGCAGGACTGAGTTACAATATTGCGGATATCGTCATCCTGTTCCGCTCTCAGCACCAGGTCAAAACGTCCGGAGCCTGCCGGTTCGAACTGCTTCGACTGCCTCAGGACCGCTTCCAGAGAATTGGGGTAGAGCGCGCTCCGCACACGGTTCATAATGACATAGCCCACGGCGGTCTGGCCGTCCCAGCCCTGATTGCCCGCCTCACAGTAGATCATACACGCCAGAAGCGTGATCTCGTATTCACTGAGGCTCTTGGGGCTCCGGTCAATTTTTGCATCCGCCGAGATGATATAGCCGCCGTTCATGGAAGACGCCGCCTGCTGCGCCGCCGCAAGCCTTGCCTGCTGCTCTTCATTCGCCGCCTTCTGAATCAGCTGGTTCAGGATCCTCGTCTTCTCCGCTACGATCTCTTCTTTGCTGCTGAGTTCATTGATCGCCTGTGCCAGCAGATCGTCGAACTCGCTGAGTTTAGAGCTGGTGGCCTTCTGCTGGTTGGCAACCTCCACCTTTTTCTTCTCGGCTTCCTCCTTCATCTCCTCCAGCGCTTCCTGCTCTTCCTGAAGCTCCTGCTGCTGTCTCTGAAGCTCCGCCTTTGCTTCCTTATAGCTGTTGAGCATGCTTCGGTCGTACTGGTTGATATCCATGGCGTACTCCGCCCGGTTCAGCATATCCGTCAGCCCGTCCGTCAGCGCCGCCGACATATAGTTCAGCACATTACCCTGGCCGTTCTCATACATGTACTGGATCCTCTTTTTCATATCCTCGTACTGCCGGTCGACCTCCTCCTGAGCCTCCACCAGTTCCACTTCCTTCTGGGCGATCTCTTCCTCCCTGGCCGTAATATCCGACTCCAGGATACTGATCTGCTCATTCAGGCTCTTCGCCTGGTTTTCCAGATCCTTCATGTATTTTTCCATATTGGATTTCTGGCTGTTCAGATTTCCCTTCTGCTGCTCAGCCGCCCTTTTTGCCCGCTCTGCTTCTTCCTTTTCTTTCTTTATCCGGTCGATCTCCGCCTGCGTCTCCTTACTCACCGCATACGCCGTAACCGGGGAAGCGCCCATGCCGAACGCAAGCATCAGGCAAAGCATCCGTATCAAAATTACCTTTGTCTTTTCTCTCATAATCTCTGGTCCCAATCGTATTTTGTAAGTTTTCCCTCCCGCTGCATATGGGGGAAGTTCTGCTGTCTCAGCGCCTCATACAGCACCACCGCCACTGAATTGGACAGATTCAGAGAACGGATATCCGGCATCATGGGAATCCGGACCGCACACTCCTGATGGTCCCGCAGCAGCTCTTCCGGCAGCCCCGCGCTTTCTTTTCCGAACATCAGATAACAGTCCGGCTCGAAACGGGCCTCCGTATACAGGTTCGGCCCCTTCGTAGTCGCCATATAGATCCTGGCGCCCGGGTTCCTGGCAAGAAAGTCCTCATAGTCCACATAGGTGGTCACATCCAGTTCCTTCCAGTAATCCATGCCAGCCCGTCTCAGCTCCTTCTCACCCAGCCGGAAGCCCAGGGGCTCGATCAGGTGAAGCCTGGTCCCGGTCGCATGGCATGTCCTGCCGATGTTCCCGGTATTGGCCGGGATCTCCGGTTCATACAACACCACGTTCAGCGCCATATCTTTCTCCTTTATCGGTAGATCTTGTACAGTTCATCGGTCTTTGGCCGTTCCAGATACGCCGTATCTTCGCCGTTTATAATCTTTCTGGCCTTTCCCTCCACGCAGCGTCCCACCAGCGACGCGCGGATACCCGCCTGCTCCAGCTCCCTGACCAGCCCTCTTCCGTCCCGGGCGGTGATCAACATGGAACCGCTGGAGATGAACTGATAGGGATTCAGCCGGAAATGCTCGCATACCTCGATCGTCTCCTGCCGGATGGGAATCGACTTCAGATCGATCTCAAGCCCCACTCCGGAAGCCTCCGCCAGCTCCCACAGCGCCCCGTAGATCCCTCCCTCGGTCACGTCATGCATGGCAGTCGCGCCGGAGGCTGCCGCCAGAAGCCCCTCCGGAACCACCGACAGATACTGATCAAACCCTTTTGCCTCCTCCACAAAAGACCTGGAAAAACGGGTGAGCAGTTCGGTTTCTTTTTCTCTGGCTATGATGGACGTCCCTTCAATTCCGACCCATTTGGTCACAATCACGTCATCCCCCACCCGGGCGCCGCCGGTGGAAACCATCCGGTCCTTTTTCACTTTTCCCACCCCGGTCACTGACAGGAGCGGCTGGTTGACCGCCTCCGTGATCTCCGTGTGGCCGCCCATGGCCTGCACATGGAGGTCCTCACAGGCACTCTCCACCTCCTGCATGAGCGTACGGATCAGAGATTCCTCCGCAGAAGGCGGCAGAAGCACCGTCAGCAGGATACCCACAGGCTCCGCCCCGGCACTGGCCAGATCATTGGCCGTGATCTGCACCGCCAGCCTTCCCATATTCTTCGACGTCCCGGTAATGGGATCCGTGGACAGGACAAAAACCTCGTCCGGCTTAAGCTGCACTGCCGCGCAGTCCTCGCCCACGGAAGCGCCCACCAGAACTTCCTCTCTTTTCATATGGATCTGCCGGAAAACGGCCCTTTTCAGCACATTCTCCGGAACCTTCCCTATCTCCATGGCATCTCCTTCATCACTCTGCCGGGGCAGGAGGCGGAGTCTGCTCGGGAGGAGCCGCCGGAACCACGCCCGCGATATTTGCGTCCGCCAGAGCCTCGTCCTGAAGCGCTATGGCCGCCCGCAGGTTCTCAGACAGGACCGGATCGCCCGCCGTACCGTATGTGACGACACGGTCGCTCCCCTTGTAAGTACTCTTGTTGATCTTGATCCGCTCCGTCTCCACGCCGTTGACCTTAACCACCTTGTAGAGCTCCGCTATGTACCCGGTGCTGGCCTTGGAAGAGGTCTTATAGCCCAGCGGCTGTCCGCCGTCCTCCCGAAGGATGGTATTGCCGCCCACTTTCTCAACCGTCACGCTCTCAAAGGAGATCGTGCGGTTCTTGTCCCTCGTCTCTTTGCCGTAAATATTGAATGTGATCCTCTTGTCCGCCGAAGTGTAGCCCTCGATATAGATGGGCGCCTGGGTGGAATTCACAAATTTAAAATCCTTGTAGGTTCCGGCGATCGCCGCGTCCTCGGACAGCTCCACGTAATGCACGGTCATGGAATGGGGATACCGCTCCGTCACTTCCAGCTCCGCTCTCAGCACCGCGTTGTACAGCGTCGTGGATACCTGGCAGATTCCGCCGCCCATACTGTCCACGACTTCTCCATTCAGATAAGAACCCGCCATGGCATAGCCGTTCTCTTCCGTAAAGGGTGCCACCGTTTCATACATGGAAAAACTCTCTCCCGGATACAGCACCGTACCGTTCACATGCTCTGCGCCGCTGTTCACATTCATGCACCGCTTGGCACTGGATGTGGAAAAGCTGGTGGAAAAGCTTCCCAGAAGATCCTTGACTTCCGAGAGCTGCTCCGCGCTCCCCTCCGGTTCCGTGATCTTCGTTTTCAGCTCCAGCGTATTGTCCATCCCTTCCGAAGAAACGCCCTGCTCCAGCCATTCCATGATTACCTGTACGGAACCGTCCACATCCAGAACCAGTCCCTGGGTTCCGGGGACAAAGTCAAACGCTCCGTTGGACCGGCTCAGCGTGGCGTTTTCGGCCTCCCGGTCAAATTTGGTACAGTTTTCTTCCAGAAACGCCTTCACCTGCGCCCGGTCCACCTCCCAGCCGGGAGTGATCTCCCTGCCGCCGTGCTGAAGGTCTTTCTGGTCCTTATAACGCTTGACGATGTTGCCCACACGGCCGATCCCAAGCGCCTCGTCCACCGCTTCCTCGCTGGAACAGGACAGCCCAAACGCCGTCAGGTCCGTCTCCACCGTCTCCTCTCCGATCTTCAGCGTCACCTTCTGCGCGCCGATCTTCGCTTCATGGGCTTCCAGTGCCTGAACCGCCTCCCTGCGGTTCATACCGGACACATCCACCCCGTCAATGGTGACGCCCTTCAGGATCGTCGCCTCCTCTGCAAATACCGTCATTCCCATGCAGAGCGCCAGCAGGCAGATACCCATGCATACATTTTTCCACTTTTTCATCTCTTCTTCTCCTCACCCTCACCTATAATGCGTACACAAGCAGCGGAAGCACCATGGCGATCACCAGCAGAATCACGATCACCGCCGCGATCTTCCTTCGCGTCCTGTCATTGTAAAAATTCATCTCGCCCCATCCTTTCTTCATTCAGATCCCGTCACATAATCCTGCCGTGCTCCAGAAGGATCCGGTCGATCATGCGGGAAGCTTCGCTTTTTGTCATGTCCTCAATACAGATGTCTGTCTTTATTTTATGATATTTCAGCAGATCCTTCAAGTATCCTTTTTGCCGATTTGTGATGGGGCTCTGTTTTTTCACCGTATAAAACAGGTTCTGAAGCACAAAAGCATCCGGAACCTGCTGCCCGTACTCCGCCCACAGCTTCTGCAGCAGCTCATGGGCCGCCATGGCGTCGTCCTGCGCCCGGTGCGCACTGCCCGGATGGATCCGGTAGAGCGCGCACAGTGCCGACAGGGATTTCGAGGGCAGGTACGGCAGCGTCTTTCTGGCAATCTTCAGCGTATCCAGCGCCTCCGCTTCCAGTTCCATCCCTTCTCTTACCGCCGCCTGTTTCAGAAAAGCAAAATCAAAGGGAATGTTGTGCCCTGCCAGAGGAAGCCTTCCCCGGAATTCCAGAAATCCCCGGACCGCTTCCCTCACCGGCACGCCGCTTTTTCGCATCTCGTCCGTGATGCCGGTCAGCTCCCTGATCCGCGGAGGCACCGGCTGGCCCGTATCGATCAGCGTCCCCCAGGTCTTTGAGACTTTTCCGTTCTGCACCAGCACCGCCCCGATCTCCAGCAGGCGGTCCCGCTCCGGGCTCAGACCGGTGGTCTCCACATCCACCGCCACATATTCATCAACCATCTTTTTTATATCCTCTGCAGTATCCGGTCAGAAAGCACTCCTGACATTTCGGGTTTCTGGCGGTACAGATCGTCCTTCCAAACGTAATAATGTGGATATTCCAGAGGATCCAGTGATCCTTCGGAAGTTTTTTCATCAAGTCGTATTCGATCTTCACCGGATCTTCTTCCTTTGTAAGCCCCAGTTTTCCGGAAATCCGCTTCACATGCGTGTCCACGACCACGCTGGGTTCATGGTAGATGTTTCCCCGGATCACATTTGCCGTCTTTCTGCCCACACCCGCCAGCGAGGTCAGCGCGTCCAGATCCTTCGGGACTTCCCCGCCGTAGACATCCACCAGCCTTCTGGTGCACGCGATGATGTTTTTCGCCTTATTGTGATAAAAACCGGTGGGTTTGATGTCCTGTTCCAGCTCCTCCAGCTTTGCGGACGCAAATTTCTCCAGCGTATCATATTTCCGAAACAGCGTCTTTGTCACAATATTTACTCTGGCATCCGTACACTGGGCGCTCAGTATGGTGGCGATCAGAAGCTGCCACGGCGTCTCATAATTCAGATAGCACACATACTCCGTCCCGTACTGCCGGTCCAGAAGATCCAGGATCTCCTTTGTTCTCTTTGTCAATGCAATACCTCCACATGGGCTTCCTTTGTAAGGGGGTCCCGCCTTCCATAGTCAAACAGCACGTAACACGGTCTGTCCTCACATAAAAATACTTCGACGTGAACCTGTTTTCCATAAATTTTTTCATACGCTTTCAGCTGCCCGCGGTAAGGGCTTAAATCCTCCGCAAAGGCCGGGCGGCTCTTCAGATGCTCCCGGGCGTACAGATCGTAGACCATACATTGATCAAACACCAGTTCTCTCCATCCCTGATGCTTCAGAAATTCCCTCAGGATCTCATACCTTGCCATCCGGGAGTGGTTGATCCGGTGGTACCCCCTGTCCTCATAATATACCGCAAGTTCATGGAAAAAATCAAATGGGGATTCATACCTTTTCAGCAGTTCCCGAAGAGTCTGTTCAAACTGATGGCTGTTATGATAGATTTCCACCATCTCCTCCACGCCTTTTAAAAGGAGGATCTCCCCATAGGACATCCAGCGGGTGGAAAACACCTCGTAGGGCGGTTCCCGATGGCGCCTGATCCTATATTCCGAAGCCTTCTCATACATCTTCGAACCCTTCAGCACCTTCAGAAAACCAAGCTGCAGCTGTTCCGGTTCCAGGGCAAATACTTCATCAAAGGAGCGCCGGAAGCTTTTCAGGTCCTCAAAGGGAAGGCCGGCGATCAGATCCAGATGCTGGTGCACGTTATGAAAACCCCTGATCGCCCTCACGGCCGCCTTCAGGCGCTCCAGATCCATGGTGCGGTCGATCTCACGGATCGTATCTTCATTGACGGACTGAACCCCGATCTCCAGCTGGATCAGCCCCGGGCGCATGCGGCTTATGATCTCCAGCTCCCGGTCCGTGAGCAGATCCGCCCCGATCTCAAAATGGAAATTCGTGACGCCGTTGTCGTGCTCCGCAATCCACCTCCACAGCTCCTCCGTACGGCCGTGATCCAGATTAAAGGTCCTGTCCACGAATTTTACCTGCGGCACCCGCGCCTCCAGAAAGATATTCAGTTCTTTTTTCACCAGCTCCATGCTTCGGAAACGGACCCGCCGTTCCACGGAGGAGAGGCAGTAGCTGCAACGGAAGGGGCAGCCTCTGCTGGACTCATAATACACGATCCGGTTTTCAAACGCTTCCGGGTCCCGGTAAAGAAAAGGAATCCGGTCCAGATCCGGCAGCTCCGCGTCCCCGGTCTCATGGATCCGCCCGTCCTCTCCCCGGTAAGTCAGTCCCCGGATCCCGGAGAGCGAACCCTCTCCTTCTATATAATATGTCACCAGCCGGCAAAAGGTTTCTTCCCCTTCTCCCCGCATGATTCCCGACATCTCCGGGCACACTTCCAGAAACCCTTCCGCATCCCAGGTGGCTTCCGGGCCGCCTGCCCACAGCCGGACGCCCGGCAGCACCTCCGGAAGCTCCCGGATCAGTTCCTCCACCATCCGGCGGTTCCAGATATAGCAGGAAAAAGCAACCACGTCCGGCTGCTTCCTGTATATGTCCTGTAAGATATGGTCGGTATTCTGATTGATCGTGTATTCCCCGATCTCCACCTGCGCCCCCGAAAGGCCTGCCGCCGCTTTCAGGCTGTACACGGCAGGATTGGAGTGGATGAATTTCGCGTTTATGGCCGCCAGCAGAATCTTCATACGCCACCTCTTTCCTGTATGCACCTATTCTACCACATCCGGCGCGGATTGCAATGGGAAAACGGCTGCTGCTGAAATAACGGATATTTCAGCAGCAGCCGTTTTAAATTGTATAAACACTATCTCTCTGCAGCATCATTTTCATTTCGCAAATCATTGCAATACCGTTCATATGAACATATAACATTATTCAAATATTTTTGAACTTTACTGCATAATTGTTCCAACTCCTGCAGGGTCATATCTTGACATGCATTGGAAAATCTGATTTCTCCATGTGCCAGTTTATTTCTGATCTCTTTCACATCCATGAGTTCTGGAACATCTATTTTATTTGGCAAATCCACTCCCATTCGCTTTGATATATCTCTGATTTTTTTAGAATCCAGATTTCCCGAATATAACTTCATGGACCTGCTGATCTCAAGATAGGAAATTTTACACAGTTCTATATTACTGCACTGGTTGAATTCTTTCAATCTTTCCGGCTTTCGACCTATTTGTTCTAAATGATATGAAAAAACAGTCTTTTGTAATCTTTCCGGCAAATCAGTAACTGACATTTGAATCTCAGCAATTCTGTCAAACAATTCTGTCAACACATTACTGACAATTCCCTCTACTGTATTATACAACATCAAAATCAAGGCAGACTTTAATACTACCTGGCACTCTACAGATTGATTTTTAACCAATATATTCTTCATGGTATTTATTTCTGCAAATCTGTTTTTCAAATCATTTTTTACACTCAACATACCCATATTGTTTCAAACCATCTTTCACAAAATCGATTCGGGCCCTAATCGTCTTAGCCCTATGTGTCTGATATCTTCCAGAAACAGATGCAATAAACTGCGGATCAGTCAATAATTTTTCTGCACTCTCCTTCGTAATTATTAAATTGGGGTTTTCCTTTAAAGCCAGATACGCACCAACTGATAACGCCTCAAAATACGGCCTGGCCACCTGCTTCGTTTTTGTATTTTTTGCAAAACCATAGGGATAACATTTCTTTACAAATTCCATTGTTATATTGAACCGTTCTGTCATTTCCTGTTCTAATGCATCTTTAAACTCTTCATTCTTTTCTTTCATATAGTTATCCAATTGTTTCGATATCCCGCTCGAATCACTAAACGACGGATACCATTCGGAAAAAGCAAAAAACCTTAATAACAATTCTTCTCTTTCCTGACGATTGATTAACCACTTTGCTATAGGAGTCAATTTTACATAAAGCTCATTTTGAGCCAGTTTATAAAGGAAATCATTAAATTTTCCTTTATATATTCCTTTTCTGTATTCCATATCTTTAAGCAGATCACTGCCTCTGTTAATCCGTTCAAAAATATCATTTTTGGTTTCATCTGTTGTTCTTTCTGACAATACAATCATTTTCAAAGAAATGTTTTTGAATTTTCTCTGGCGAGAAATATCCAAATCCGAAAAACACAGTTTATTTAAATCTTTTATTTTTTCCAGACCTTTGATAACCAATTCGTCATTCAAAAAAGCAGCCAATGTCCTAATTCGCTGCGATCCATCGACTATCTCATATCGTCCTTTGGATGTCTCTGCCAGAAAAATATACGGAATTGGCAAACCAATCATCAATGATTCTATAAACCGCGACTGGCGTAAAGTATCCCAAACAAATTCTCGCTGGTATTCCGGAACAAAAAATTCATTTTGTTCATTGTCTATTTCCGACAAATATTTCTGAACAATAATTTCAATTGTGTATTCCTTTGTGTCAAAAGAAACATTTCTTTGTTGCTTTTCAATTTCCCGCTCCAGATTTTCAATTTCATTCTGATTTTTTTCTCTCATGTGCCCTCCAAAATGAATATAAAATTCAGCAATAACATACAATTGCCAAAATTATACAAAAACATTCGACCATTTTCTACAATACATGCAAACTTTGCCCTTTTATCTGCATATTTTGCACCGCAACTTTTAAAAACCCTGTTGACGATCCAAATATTACTTGCTATAGTGAAAACAGATTCCGCACTTTCCCCATAACGAAATGGAAACACAAAAAGCGGAAACGCTGTAAAATCAACGTTTCCGCACCTTTTAAAGAAAGCACGAGACGGGATTCGAACCCGCGACCCTCGCCTTGGCAAGGCGATACTCCACCACTGAGCCACTCGTGCGTATATATAAAACCCTTTCAGGTGAAGCGGGTGATGGGAATCGAACCCACGTATCCAGCTTGGAAGGCTGGTGTTCTACCATTGAACTACACCCGCATATATGTGAAAACCCTTTCGGGTTGTTTGCCTGTATGTAAAACCCTTTTGGGGTATTGTTGTCAACACTTCCGTTTCACAACAATAGATATTCTACTACGGGACCCACAAAAAGTCAAGAGCTTTTTTATAAAAATTTTGCCAAAAAATACGCATCAGAACAGGAGTTGTTTATGAAAAATATCTGTTTTTTCTCAGGAGATATTACCAGGCCCGGCGGAACGGAGCGTGTGTCCACGATCATTGCCAACGGGCTTGCCGCCGCCGGAAACTACCGGATCTGCTTTCTCAGCATCGTAGAGGGCCGGCAGGAGCCTTCCTTTTTCCTCTCGCCGGATATCCCCAGATACCGGCTGAAGGACGGCGGAAAGTGGATCTCCCCGGGGCCCGGCTACCTGCCTCTGCTGCCTGCCCTGCGCCGTTTTATCAAAAAGCACCGGATCGACGTGATCATCGACATTGATCTGGTGCTGGACATTCTGTCCATCCCCGCCGCCTTTGGAACCCCCGCAAAGGTCCTGGCCTGGGAACATTTTCATTATTATTATGAGCAGGAATCCCTTTATCGGAGGATCATTGCCGCCTTTTCCGCCCGGTTTGCCGACTACATGGTCGTTCTGACTCCTCAGGATCTGCGTAATTATCAGGAGAAGCTGAAACGCCGGGACCGGATCGATTATATTTTCAATCCCCTGGAATCCAGTTTTGACTGTCCGACCAGTGCGGACAGCCGGGAAAAGATGATCCTCACCGTGGGCCGGCTCAACAGCTTCAAGGGCATCGACCTGCTGGCGCAGATCGTCCCGAAGGTCCTTCAGGCCCATGCGGACTGGAAATGGTATTTTCTCGGCGAGGGAGAATACAGGGGCATCCTGGAGGACGTCAGGAGCCGCTGCCGCCTGGAGGACCGGCTGATCCTGACCGGCGTGGTGAACCATGTGGAGGATTATCTGAAGCGCACGTCCCTGTGTGTCCTTGCGTCACGGACAGAGCCCTTCGGCATGTGCATCCTGGAAGCGAAGGCCTGCGGCGTGCCCTGCGTCAGCTTTGACGTCCCCTACGGGCCCTCCATCATCATCGAAGACGGGCAGAACGGCTTTCTGATCCCGCCCTTTGATCTGAACCGGATGGCGGAAAAGATCCTGCTGCTCATGGAGGATACGGCCCTTCGGGAGCGTTTCATCCAGAACACCGGTCTTGGCATGGAGAAATTCCGGCTGGAACCCATTCTGAAAAAGTGGGAGGAGCTGCTGGACAGTATGCTCTCATAAAATGCAGTTTTAAAAAGCGGCTTTACAAGCGAAAAAAATTCCCTGCGCCGCTCTCCTTTTACGGAGCGGCGGAATCTTCTACGCCGTATGCTTCCTTCAGCACCTGCTGCAGATGGGGATCGGCCTCTATGAACCGGTACCGGAAATGGATCGTGCCGTCCACATGCTCCGCATCCGCGCAGGCGCGGACCTGTACAGCGATCTCCTTTCCTTCGTACCAGGGGCTGTCCTCGGTTCCCTCCTCCGCGGTCTTGTAGTCCGCCAGACCGATGTACAGCTTCACGTCTCCTTCGGTGCCCGCCACCAGATTCGACCACCAGTCGATCAGGACGTTGAAATCATACTCCGCGTCTCCCGCCGCCCAGTAGAGCTGGGGCGCGATGTAATCCACCCATCCTTCTTCCACCCATTTTTTCGTATCCGCATAGACGCCGAAATAGGAATTGAACGGCCCGGTGGTGGCGCTGCCCTCCGGATGCATGGCGTCGCTGGCCCAGATTCCCACCGGGCTGACGCCGAATTCCAGATCCGGCTTTAATTTATGCAGCGTCTCATCCATCCCCTGTATCAGCAGATCCACATTGTGGCGCCGCCAGTCCCCGATGTCCGCAAATTCTCCTCCCAGGACCTCGTAGGAAGCGGCGTCGTCAAACTCCGCCCCCGGATAGAAATAATCGTCCATATGGATGCCGTCCAGCTCGTAGTTTTCCGCCAGCTCCACCGCCCCGTCGATGACAAGCTGACGCACCTCCTGCAGCGCCGGGTCAAAATAATGCCCGTCTCCGTAGGGAATCACCCATTCCGGATGCAGGAGGGCCGGCGAGTCCGCCGCCAGCAGGTCCCAGTCGCCCGCGGATCTGGCCACCCGGTAGGGATTGATCCACGCATGCAGCTCCAGCCCCCGCTCATGGGCCTTTTCGATCCAGTAGGCCAGCGGATCAAACTCCCCGTCGGGAGCCGTCCCCTGCTGCCCGGTCAGATATTTGCTCCACGGATAGATCTTCGACGGATAGAGCGCGTCAGAGCAGGGGCGCACCTGCAGAAAAACCGTGTTAAATCCATACTGATCCGCTCCCTCCAGTATGGCGTCCGCCTGGCTTTTCAGTTCCTCCGCCGAGGTGGTCGGCGCCGACGGATAGTCCAGCCCCCAGACGGTGCTCACCCACACTCCGCGCATCTCGCCGTCCGCCTCTCTTTTACTTGTATATCCCGCATTCTTTTTCGCGCAGCCGGACAACAGCGCCGCCATGGCCGTCATGCACAGAATCCACGCCATCAGCGGCCTTCCGTTTCTTTTTCTCATGAATATCCCTCCTGTGAATATCCTTTCCGGATGTCTGACGGGCCCTGCGTCTCCTACCGGGTCCTCTCAAACAGTTTTCGATAAATCGGATAAATGTGCTCCTCCACCCAGCCGTTGACCAGGCAGATCCAGATCGTTTCCTTTAAAACCCTCCCAAATCCCGCGTTTCCGCACCGGCGCATGGTATGAAGGGCACGGACCGCCTGTTTCTTCCGGCCGTATTTCAGCGAGATGGAGTATCTGCGCTTTGCCTTCCAGCAGGCGATGCGTTCCAGCGATTTCCGGTCCGTCATCCCGCAGATCTGTACGATGTCGTCGATCAGATGCTCGTAGTCCAGATATTTCCGCTCCTCCTGCTCCTGGGTCAGCCTGGCTCTGGAATGGCTGTCCTGACGGACCGCAACCCCGTAAAGCTCCTCCCGGAGCGTGGGGCACCGGTGGCGGTACATGAATGGCAGGAGCATCTGGAAATTCTGGCCTACCGGATATTCCGGTATCCTGCGCTCCGGATAGATCTCAAAAAACCGTTCGGATCTCAGCATGTAGCAGCCGCAGCAGACAAAGGTGGACGATTCCAGAATGTCCCAGAACAGCTCCTCCTTCGACAGATCCCCTCTTTTCTCGTCGCCCTTCTCCCTGCGCTCTCCCGTGGAAGCGTCAAAGTACCAGGACAGGGACCGGACGCATTCGTATTCCGGATGGGCTTTCAGAAACTCCACCCGCTTCCTGACGGATTCCGGCGCCAGTACGTCGTCGCTGTCGGGCCAGATGAGATATTCTCCCGTCACCAGAGGCAGTCCCTGATTCACGGCTCCGGACGCGTGCTTATGAGGCGCCTTTACGATCTCGTAGGGAATGCCCTTCCGGGAAAATGCTTCCCGGTAGCCCTCCGCCACCTGAATCGTCCCGTCCGACGAACCGTCGTCCACCAGAATCATCTCCAGATTCGGCCACGTCTGGGCCAGTACGGAATCCAGCATCCCCGCCAGATGGCTTTCCCCGTTGTAGACCGGCGTCACGATGGACACCCTGTCCCTGTACATCTGCATCCTCTCCCTTCCCACAGCCGTTTTCATTTGACCTGAACGATCTTCTGATTCTCGATTTTATACACCACGTCGCATTCCCCTGCCAGGCTCATGTGATGTGTCACCATAAGCAGGGTCTTGTTGCCCTTTACCTGCCGGATGGAGTCAATGACCGCCCGCTCGGTCTCCATGTCCAGAGCCGCCGTGGCCTCGTCCATCACCAGCAGTTCAAAATCCTTATAGAGCGCTCTGGCAAGGGCGACCCGCTGTCTCTGGCCGCCGGAGATGGCCGTCCCGTTCTCCCCGATGAGCGTGCGGACCCCGTCGGGCATCCGCTGCACGTCCTCCCAGATCTGCGCGCATCTTAAGCACTCCTCCACCCGGGCGTCGTCGATCTCGTTCTCGTCCTCAAAAAACGCCACGTTGTTCCGGATGGTCTCTCCGTTCAGGTACACGGTCTGGGGAATATAGCTGACCAGATCGCCCATGCTGGCGCGGCAGGGCCCTTCCCCGTCCGTTTGGGTGACGATATCGTAGTCGTCATACAATACATGCCCGCTCTGGGGCTTCAGAAGGCCCAGAATCAGATCCAGAAATGTGGTCTTGCCCGCGCCGGACGCCCCGATGACGGCGATGGAGCAGCCTACCGGGATCTCGATGGAGGCATCGTCGAAGATCTTCCGGTCCTCCCGATAGCCGAAGGTCAGCCCCCGGACGGACAGTCCCTTCCGGAAGGTCAGTTTCTTCTGGCGAAGCCCCGCATACTGCGTCTCCCTTGCTTTTACCGCCTCATACCGCGCCATATTTTCCTTCAATGTCTGATAGGGCCTTCTGGCGAACTCCACATTGTTCATGCCGCTGATGACCCCGTAGGCCATGGGAATCATGCGGACCAGCGCCGTAATGTAGACGACCATGGGCGCCAGGACCGCCGCCAGATCCGCTCCTGCCACGAGAAATACCGCCAGGGCGGCGAACATGACCGCCATGATGGAATTCTGCATAAGGATGCTGACGCCGCCGCTCTTATAGCGGAACTCACTCTGCACCTTTGCGTAACCGCTGCTGGCGTCCCCGTATTTCTGAAGGATGAAGGCGGACCGGTCGTCGATCTTCATCTCTTTAAAGGTGCCGTAGGCGATGGTGATCTGGGAATTGGCGCGGATCTCATACGCCCGGCACCGCTCCCCGTAGGTCTTGATCCGGGCGCGGTTCTGGAGAAAGACGCCCGCCATGAGCAGTACCAGAAGCGCGCTGACCGCCACCCCGATCCATCCGGATACCAGGATCAGCACCAGCGCGTACCCCGCCATGGTCACTCCGTTGACCCAGATGCCGATGCAGGCGTTGATGATGTTGATGCAGCTGGTCGTATCGCTGCGCACCATGGTCAGCGCCTGCATGGCGCTTTTCTCATTATGGTCCGTCAGATCCTCCTTGATCAGCAGCTCATAGATCTTCATGGACAGCTTCTGGGCCCCGTCGTACACGAACCGGTTGGAAATCCGGCTCTTGTACAGCTCAAACAGGCATTTCCCCACGGACACCGCCGCCATGAAAAAGGTGAACGCCACCAGCCTCGGGGAAGCCTCGTTTTCCCGGACCACAATGTTGATAATATAGATGATGACGGAAAAGCTGAAGATATCCACAATGGGGCTTAACAGGCTTAAAAATGCGCAGATCCTCCACGCCCGCTGTTCTTCCTTCTCCAGTATTCCTGTCAAATATCGAAACATCTCCGTCATATCAGCTTCCTCCACTTTCTGTCTGTCCGGATCGGCCGCCGTTTAAGAAGGCCGCATAGTCAAAATCATCCAGATACCGCCTTTTTCTCAGCTGCTTCTTATAAAAGGTCAGCACGCCCAGTTCCTGCCGGTCTTCAAATCCCCGGATGTAATACGTGGACGGATACTCCGGATATTCCCTCCGGGTGAACAGCACCTTGTTGGGATAAGGAAGGTTCTCAAACCGTCGGATCGTCTCCTCGGTGCACCCGTCCTTTTCCGTCCCCACCAGAAACAGGTTTTCCCAATTGATCCGTTTTTTGCGCTCTTCCCATTTGCGGACGCCCTCCTCGAACGTCTGATAATGGACGAATTCGATCCGCACGTCCCCGCCCAGAATCCCGGCCGGGCATCCCTGGGTCTCCTCCGCCTGCACGATGTCCTGCTCCATGTACCAGGGAAGGCGCTCCGCCATTTTCACAAAATCATCCATGCGCATGGCGAGATTGACGGTGGGCGTCAAATACCTCAGCCCGCAGTCGTAGTACATGAACGACCCGTTGCAGTTGGAGGCGATGATCGTAAAATCCGTGTTCTTCAGCCGGCGTTTCCGCCGTTTTTTATAGTGCCTCCACTCTGCGTCCCGGAGCCTGTGATATACCGCCCGCCCGGCTTTTTTGGTAAACTGCATGATATTCAACGTCTCAACAACCTCCTCAGCCATACGCCGCCGGACACGGCTTTTGTAAACAGAACCTGAAAGGCGGAAAAGGGCAGAAGCCCGTACAGCGCCATGAACAGCCCTCTGCCGGTTCCCGCCGCCGTGGGCCCGGTGAGCCTGGGCTGCAGCACATCCTTTTCCTCACAGGCAAACCAGGACAGCTCCTCTTTCACCTGTTCCCAGATCTCCTTCGCCTTCTCCGTATGGAGGATCACCACGGAGGTCCCCATGCCGTCGTCCAGATCCGGCCGGACCCGCTCGATCCCCCAGTAATCGCCAATGGTCATATCACTGTCCCGATCCACGCTGCAGAAACGGCAGCTGTGGCAGGAGGGACGTATGATATAGTTGGTAAAATACATCCGGCAGTACGGATTCCGATTCAGGTCTCCCGCGTACTCTTTCCCATTCACTACGTATGCACACGTGTGCCCGTTATCCCGGTTTCTCTTGTCCCGAAAGGAAAACGCCGTCATCCTGCCTCTGTGCTTCTGCTCCACGTCCCGGACGTAGGAACGCCAGACTCCGGGGGACGGCGCGCCGTAGCAGATCAGATCCGTCAGGATCAGACGGGGATACGGCTTTCGCAGGAATTTCTTCAGGCCGTGGGCCTGGCAGGGCGTCCCGCAGAACAGCACCCAACGCCCGTCCTCCAGCTGCTTTTGAATGCTTTTATACACGCCCTGTAAGCTGCTCTGGACGTATTTGGTCTTCTTCAGCCCTTCCAGCTCCTCCATGTTCCGCGCCGGCCGGTGCGCCACTTCCATCTTCTCATTGAACGCGGCGCCGTAGACCACGCCCTGCTGCCGGAAGACATACGCCGCCAGGACCGGGAACATGCCGCCGGAGGAGCTTCCGTGCCGGACCTTCTCCTCCTTCGCCTGTACTCCGTAATACGCATTTGCCTGCGTTTCCCGGCTGTCCTCCTTCAGCGGACAGACTTTGGCGCATCGTCCGCAGCCGGTGCACAGCCCGGGATCCACCTTCGGATAGGAAAAGCCCTCCCGGTCCCGGACCATGCGGATCGCGCCGGCGGGACACGCATCCGCGCAGGCGCCGCAGCCGCAGCATTCCTTTTTTTCCTTATATAATACTGCTGTATGGTCTTTCATCGCGCGCCTCCTCACTGAACGGACAGGTGTTCCAGCAGGAACCGTCCCGAATCTCTGGTCAGCTCTTCGGTCCTTGCGGCCACCGCATCCCAGTCCACGCCGCCTTCCATCTCCGGCTCATTTCCTTCCTCACAGATCCGCCCTTCCAGCCCGTGGAGCTTCAGGATATTCCGGATCCGCGCCCCCAGGCTCCGGTGCAGAAACGCCAGAAACCGTTTCCGGAAAATGATGGAGAAGGCGATTCCATGGAAGGAGTTGGTCACCACGTAGTCGGCGTGATGGATGTAGCCTAGAAATTCCGCCGGTCCCGTGGTATAGTCCACCTGAAAGCTGTCGTCCGCCCCCAGCCTGCCGGTTCTCGTCTCGATAACCGGAAGCCCGGTCTCTTTTGATAATTTTTTCACATAGTCCGTCAGTTCCTGATTTTTTTCCGTAATGTAGACGAAGATATAGCCCTTTTTCTCCGGCGCCCGCTCCATTTTCTGCCAGGTTTCCTTCGGGAGAAAGAAGACCGGGTCCAGCACCGCCGTCACCTCTCCTTTACAGAAGCGCTTCACATAGGGGATCGCCGCTTCCTCCCGGACCGACACGGCGTCCACGCTCTGAATCAGCTTCGCAAACTGTCCGTCCCAGGCAGACGGAATGGACGCGCCTCCGAAGCTGGCGGCGTAGGCCACGACATTTTTCTTCCGCTTGTTGGAAAACGCCCCGAAATACGCCTTTCTGAGGCCGCAGGTGATGTTCGGGTTCCAGATCTGGTCGCTGCCCACCACGTAATTCCGGTAGGGAAGGCTGCTCAGCTGGGGTGCGAACAGCAGCCGTGGATGGTTTGAATCCACCAGATGCTCCTCCCGGAACCGGCGCATGTTCGCCCGCTGCCTGGTATAGTCCTCCCCCATCTTCCGGTGGTTCCGGTAACCGTCCAGCATATTTTTCAGGCACCAGATCCGGCCCTTCAGGCCCGGGATCGGCACATAGGGGATAAACCAGTGCCTTCCGGTCATGTACGGCGGCTCGTAGCGGACCACGTCGGTCCGGACCCCCTGTTCCTTAAGCCAGGTTTTCAGGCCGCAGGCCTGCAGCATGGCCCCATAATTGTCCGAACAGTGGAACGTCAGAATTCCCACATCCGCGTCCTTTTTACTCATCACGATCGACTCCTTCAGCTTCCATAAGGCAGGGATGAACCTGCCAAGGGGTGCATACAACGGGTAACAGTAAAAACAGCACCAGAACAGAAAGCGGGTGCTGATAAACAGCCGTCGGTACAGCGGATGCTTCCGCTCCATCGACGCCGTTTTCCGCAGGCTCTTCTGCCCCTTCCGGTCCTTTCGGCTCCTGCGGACCAGGAACGCCCGCTTCATCTGCTGGATCAGATACCCTTCCCACGTGAGGGCATAGTCCATGCGCCCTTTCCCGTACTCCAGGTCCCGGACCCGCCGGCAGCTCTCCACATACCGGTCTCCCTGCAGCATGGCGGCGGAATGGGTAATGCTCTGCTCATGCATCCGGTAATAATACCAGTCCCCGGGATAGCGCCCGATCCGGACGCCCCGGCTGATCAGCTCATAGAGGAAATACGTATCCTCCCCGTTGGACAGTCCCTCGTCAAAGCGCAGGTCCCGGATGCGGGACGTACGGACCAGCTTGCCGCCGATGCCCGTCAGCTCGTTCACATACTGGAGGTGCAGCCACTGCTCCGCCTCCTCTGCCTCCGCCATCTTCCACCGGGCGGGCCGGTCGTCTGCGGAAGCGTCCCGCAGGGCTTTCTGAAATTCCCCGTCCTTTAATTTCCGGCAGCAGCAGAAAACCAGATCCGCCTGATACCGGTCCGCCTGACAGGACAGTTCCTCCAGAAGGCGCGGATGGATGGCGTCGTCGCTGTCCAGAAAGAACACATATTCGCCCTCCGCCGCGTCAAGCCCGTGATTCCGCGCCCGGGAAACGCCCCCGTTCTCCTGACGGATCAGACGGACCCGGTCGTCCGACCTGCACAGCTTTTCCACCGCGGCCGGACCGAAATCCGTAGATCCGTCATCAATCACAAGGATCTCCAGTTCCCCGCACGTCTGATTCTGTACCGACTGTATGCACGGCTCGATATACTGCGCCGCATTGTACATGGGAATGATCACCGATATTTTCTTCATGAACGCTTCTCCTGTCTGTGCACCTTGATGTCCGCGCAGGATGGATGTCCGCGCAGCCTGATGTCTGTACCGTCTGATTTTCATAGTGGTTTTTCAATCCTGTTTGTGATACAATGTCACCAACTGGAGCGAAGCGGAAGTTGATGACCTGCGCGAGCATCAGCGAGCTTCCTTTTAATATAATGGCAGACGCTACACAAAATCGTATATTCTTATACCTGTCATTAGGAAAGACCGGAACCTTTTCAGACTATGAAAACGAAAAAAAACCTGTTTTCCCTGCTGTTTATCCTGTGCATCTTCTTCGCCACAGGGATCTTTATCGTGACCGCAGGGATTCGCTTTACCGAATATCACCCGGCCGACTGTCCGGAATCCGCCCTGGAACTGTCCAATCCATGGACCGGCTGGTACCGGATCTACCGGTACGATCTGTCCGATACAGACCCTGAAACGCTTCTTGAGATCCGCCGCATGGCTCCCGGGCCCGGACTGGCCCTGCTGGAATTCAATCTGCAGAACTACGCCGGCGGCCCCGTCAGCGAAGATGGCCTCGCAAGGCTTGACAGCCTCCTTGGCGCCTGGCACGACGCCGGAAAGCAGCTCATCGTACGATTCCTGTACGACTGGGACGGACACGCCTACGAACGGGAGCCATCGGACCTTTCGCAGATCCTGACCCATATGACCCAGACAGCGGAGATTCTAAACGCCCATACAGACTGCGTCTATCTCCTCCAGGGCGCTTATATCGGCTCCTGGGGAGAGATGCATGGCTCCCGCTACGCCAATGCAGAAGACCTGACGGCGCTGATGAACCACCTGGACACCGTCGTCTCTCCGGACATTTTTCTGGCGGTACGCACGCCGGACCAGTGGCGCACCGTCACCGGGCTTTCCGATCCCGTTTCCCGGAAAACCTCCCTGTCCGGAAGGCTGGGCGTCTTCAACGACGGCATGCTGGGCTCCGCCACGGATCTGGATACCTACGGAAAACCAGGCGACGGGCCGGACGGAAAACGTCCGCGGGAGGAAGAACTCTCCTTTCTGAACCTCCTGGGCCGGAAGATCCCCCATGGGGGCGAGGTGGTCCTGGACAATCCGTACAACGATCTGGAACGCGCCGCCGCGGACCTTCAAAAAGCCCGAGTCTCCTATCTGAACGGCGCCTACGACGAGGCCGTACTGAACAAATGGAAGGCTTCCGTCTACACCGGGGAAGGGCCGTTTCACGGCATGAGCGGCTACGACTATATCTCCAGGCATCTGGGATACCGCTATGTGCTTCGTTCCACCGCCTTCTCCCGCCCGGATCCCATGGACGGCAGTTCCTCACTGTCCGTCACGCTGGAAAATACCGGATTTTCCTGCTGCTACCGCTCCTTCGACGTAAACCTGACTCTGGAGCACACCGACACCGGCAGGACGCTCACCCTTCCGGTCCCGGCGGACACCCGCTTATGGGAACCGGACAGGGAGATCACGCTGGACGTCCCCTTCGACGTGCGCGACAGCTGTCTGGGCGCCGGCACCTACCGGGTCTGCCTGCAGATCCGTGATCCGTTCAGCGGACACGAGGTCCGGCTGGCCAACGACATCGTATACGGGGTCCACGGCGCTGCCGTCGGTTATCTGGAGATCCGCTCACTGCCCGATCTCTCCCAGAAGGACCTGTTCTCCCGCGCCCCGGTTGGCGAAGCGGACCGGCGTCCTGTCTGACCGAAGTTCCAGACGAAGATACACCTCTGTCCGTCCCATACGGACATTCTCCTCCGAAAGCCCGGTCACAAACCGGGCTTTCTGTCCGCATCTCCAGTTTCCCGCATCCGCGGAGACCCTCACCCGCACCGGGGGGCCTTCCGTTCCTTTTGGGACCAGAACCAGATAACCGTCCGTCTCCTGGGAAAAATCCGCATATCCGCAGTTTTCCACCGTGATCCGCAGTTTACGCCCCGGCAGCGCCCGGACCCCCCGCACCACAAACCGGTAACCCAGATGGCGTCCGATGTAGTCAAAGCCGCTGACGCCGTCCCAGCACCCGCGCCCTCTCACCGTCTGCCCTCTCCACACATTCAGCTGCGCCTGCTGCCAGATGCTGTTCAGATAGGACAGGTGCATCATGCGGAACACCCGGTCCGCCTCCTCATACCCCGCAGGCGGCGCGCAGAACAGGACCTCGCCCCCGTTGGGCGTCCCTGCCAGATGCCGTTTCTGCCAGATCAGCTCTTTTTCCCGTTCCAGCCCCCCGTAGGTACCCATATCCGTAGGGGAACCGAAGATACCGTCATTATAGAGCCCCAGCCTTCCGCGCAATTCTCGAACACATGTTCTCCCTCCCGTCACCTGCCGCCACTGCTCCGGCGTCCTGACGGACAGAAAGCACGCGCCTTTCGCCGCCCCATCCAGCGTCTCTGCCAGCTCCCGCAGGGATTCCGGATTCAGATGCCTGGAGCCGTGCATCTCGCCCCAGCTCCCTACCAGAAGCCCCTGCACCACCAGGATATCCTCCGCATGGCGGCTTAAAACCGCGCCGATCTGCTCCAGATGGCGCTTCACCAGGCCGCGTTCATACGGTTCCCGTACCATACCGTCCCCCCGGATGTCGTAGGCGGGCCGCAGGATGACCTGCTTGCGCTCCTTTCGGAAAAACTGAAGAATCCGCTCCAGATGCTCCAGCACCTCCGGGGGCAGTTCACAGCTTCGGCAGCATCCCATATCGACCAGGGCCAGCGCCAGCGTCTCCCGCCGGCAGGCGTCGTCCAGCCATACTTCCCCGTCCACCGGACGGCCGTCCTCCGGCGGCTTTGCCGGGAAGGTATAGATATGGTACCAGCCCCGGCCCGGATTGGAAATCTCCATGCTGCTCTCCTCCAAAATCGCCGCCTGGAACCATGGCCGCGCCTCAGATCTTATCCGCACTTCTTTCTCCCATTCCCACATCCTGTTTCAGCACCTTCACACGGAACAGGATAATGACCACGCTGTACATGACCCTCAGCATATACCAGAAGGGCTTCAGCCCGGAGTGCATGCTCTTTCCCTCCGTCCTCAGATGCATGACCGCCGGGATCTCCACCACCCGGAACCCGATCAGCGACATGAGGATGAGCATATTGGCGTCGGGATATTTGTCATCAAAATGGTTGTATTTGGAATAATATAAAAACGCCTTGCGGCTCAGCCCCTGCAGTCCGGTGGTGGGATCCGAAAACCGCCGCCCCGTGGTCAGGCGGATGAGGAACCGGAACATGGCGTAGACGATCTTCTTCGCTGCGGAAACCGGATACTCCGAACTTTCCTTCATAAATCTGGCGCCCAGCACGATATCCGGGCATACGCCGTCCCCGTCCGCCTCTCTGAGCCTGTCGTAGATCCTCGGGATATTGCATACGTCGTGCTGTCCGTCCCCGTCCATCTGGATCACATACCGATAGCCTCTCCGGACCGCCCATTTGTACCCGGTCTGGAGGGCGCAGCCATAGCCCATGTTGAACAACTGGGAGATCATGGGATAGTGCATCTCCTTCACGATCCAGTTAGTGGAATCCGTGGAGGCGTCGTTAATGATGAGAATATCCGCCCGGATCTTCATATCCAGCCCTTCCAGGTCGGTCAGCACCTGACGGATGTTTTTTCCCTCATTGTATGCCGGTATGATGATCAGTAATTCTTTTTTCTCCACATTCAACCCCCCTGTTCCAGAAGTTCCAGCAGCATCTGAAGTTCCTGGCCCTGGGTCGTGCTCTTCTCCGCCGCCTCCTGCCCGATCCTCTTCCGTTTTTCTTCGTCCTCCAGCAGGGACCCGATGCTGTCCGCGATGGCCTGCGGCGACAGCCCGCACAGAATCCCGTCCTGTCCATTTCTGATCTGCTCCCGGTTGCCGTTGCAGTCCGAGGCGATCACCGCGCACCCCAGCGTCTGCGCCTCCTGGATGGCGATGCTCTTCCCCTCAAACCGGGTGGCATGTACGTACAGGTCCGTCTGCCGGTAATACGGGAACGGATTGTCCGCGGCTCCCGGCAGCAGGAAATCTTCGTCAAGGCCCAGGGCGTGGATCTTCTTCTCCAGCGCCCTGCGCTGGTCTCCTTCTCCCAGCACATACCATCTGGCGCGGTATCCCCTGTCTTTTAAGATCTTCATGGCGTCGATGGCTATGTCGTACGCCTTCTGTCTGGTCAGCCGTCCCACGGTCAGAAGACGCATCCCGTCATAATCGTCCTGAAAGCCGCCTGCTTCCCCGGCGCGGCGCCGGATCGCCTCCTGGTCCACGATGTTGTGGAAGACGCCCGTCTTTTCCTCATATTCCGGATACACTCTCAGGAAATGTTCCTTCACCTCGTCCGACACGCCGAAGATCCGGTCAAACCGCTCCCAGCAGCCCTGATCCATGGCGCGGGTGTAGCCTGCGCCCGCATAGTCGATATGGATAAACGCCGCTTTTTTCCGCGCCTTCACATGGTCCGCCACATAATAGGCGGACGCGCCTTCCAGATAGGCCACCGCCAGATCAAACGTATCGTCAAAACGCTGCGCCCCGTCCGAGAGCATACGCCACAGAAGCTTGTCGGTCTGCAGCCGTCCCGCCCGGCGCATCTCCGAAGCGTTCCTGCATATGCCGCGAAGCTTCCCCGCATATCCGCCGTTTTTGAAAAACGCTCTGCACACGGTCTTCATCATGACGCGCTTTCCCTTCTGCGACAGCACGGACTGCTCGGAAAACCGGTCGTTCAAAAGCTTCACATGGGACGGCAGATGCCGGATCATCTCCCCCTGTCCCATAATGACATAGAGAAAAAGCTCATAATCCGGATGGCGCAGCGCCTTCAAAAGCTCCAGAAGCGCGGTCTCCGCCCCGGCACGGCCCATGGTATTAACCACAAAGATTATCTTTTTCATCCGAATCCTCCGCGGCCTTTCCCAGCCTCTCCAGCTCGTTCATGACATATTCGTTTTCCTGATTAAGCAGGGATATCTGCATGGCCATCTCCTGGTTCTTCATCACCAGCTGGGAGATCAGCATACTGGTCCTGATCTCTTCAAACAGAAATACGATGCCCACGCAGAAAAAAGCCAGCCCCGTACCGGAGGAGACCCACTGAGTCCATTCCGAAAACACGGGAATGATTCCGATCAGAATCAGAAGGACGCCTAAAATCTCCCACACCACCGCAAAATTGACGGTGATTTTCTTATAGGAATTCATCCAGAAGCTGAGCGCCATGATGACGACGCCCACAAGGACGAGCCCGATTCTTATGATCATACTTTCCATACTCTCTCCTATGACAGTTCCGCATCTCCCCTCCCGCTGCCCCGGGTCCGATGCTGTGTTTTTAGTTCTGCGCCGCCCGGTCGTACACTTTGCCCGGGGGCTGGGTGCCCATGCCCGGCTTCAGGATGGAGCCCTTACAGAAGATATGGGCGTCCAGATGCCGCTCCATGTAGCGCAGCCGGAAGTACGCCACGGTCCACCCCGTGAACGCCCCCATGACCAGTCCGATTCCGTACCAGAGTTCCGAAAGGTGCGTGGCGAACAGGCTCCCCAGAAACGTAACGAGACAGAAGCTGACCGCCGTCAGAGCGGCTCCCGTCAGGTCGTTGAAGTAGTACAGGAAGATGATTTCCGAGTACATGATGAACAGGATGAAATACCCCGCCACCAGGCAGGAGTAGATCCGGATCGTCAGCCAGGAGATTCCGAACCGGGGCAGGAAGACCACACACAGCAGATACACCACGGACGTGATGATAAACTGGATACGCATCAGGTTCACCAGCTCCGCCGACAGCTGCCGGAACATCTCCCGCTTGGCGGTGTCGATGTCCGCGCCCTTGCCTCCGATGACCGCCTCCGAATAACCCTTGTATTTTTCATGAAAATGCATCTCCACCCGGGTGATGAAGATGACCGTGGCGGACAGGTTGGTAAACATGGCAAGGCAGGTGGCCATATCGTAGGGCTGGTTGCACACGAAAGTCCGTACCAGTACCAGTTTCATGTCCGTGGTCCAGAACACAAAATTGTGGATGTACAGCCCCAGCGTGTAGAAAAAGTTCGATACCACCAGCTGCCAGTATTTCCGGAAATACCGGAGCACCGACCGGTACCGGTTGCTGCTTCTGCCAAAATACCGCTTCACCACCGCGATTTCCAGAAACGCGATAAAGTAAAAACCGGTCATCAGGGCGAACAGCATGCTCTCCCGGATCCCCCAGTGCATCACATACCGGAGAAAGAGCGACAGGAAAAACGCCTCCAGCATCCCCAGGAAGAAGAACAGGGAAATTTTCTGATAGTCCTTCGCAATGGAAAGATAGAGCATGGAATAAAAGACCAGCACCAGCGCGATATAGCCGCAGTATCCGATAAATACGTAGAAGACATCCACTTTTCCCACAAAATGCTCCCACAGACAGAAGGGGATCCCCAGAAGGCAGCTCAGCAGAAGATTCATGAGCAGCCCCAGATAGTAACAGGGGCGGATATCCTCATAGCGCTCCTCGTAGATCACATCCGAAATATATTTGGACAGCACCGAGTTAAAGGGCGACGCCGTCAGAAGCGCAAAGATAAAGATATAGAGCACGGTGCAGGAGAACAGCTCCCGCTCCACGAAGCCCAGCTCGCTGAACTTCAGGAAATGGCCCATCAGCAGAATGTTCAGGATGACCGCGAACATGGGCGCCACCGTGGAGATGGAACTGTACCCGAATCCGATCAGGTCCGTGGTCACCGTATCCTTTTCAAATATGTTCGTTAATTTCGTTCCGATACCTGCCATGTCGCTTACGTTTCCTCCTCCCAGGGCAGCCCGCAGCTGTCAGAAAAATCATGATAGATCTTTCGGTAGGTCGCCCGCATGTGTTCGATCCGGTAACCGGACATGACCCTCCGGTAGCCGCTCTCTCCCATCTGCAGGCGCATGGGCTCGTTTCTCGCCATATCGATCATGGCCTGCGCGATCTCCTCCACATTCATGATGTGGGTCAGGATTCCCGCCGGGCCGAAATCGTCCTGTTCCCCGAAGATCAGTCCCTGGCAGTTCCCCACGTCCGTGGCGATGACCGGCTTGTGGGCCGCATAACTCTCCAGGATCGTCAGCGGCTGTCCCTCGCTGATACTGGTCAGGATCGTCAGGTCCATCCTGCCAAGGTAGTCCCTGATGTTGATCCTGCCGGTGAACTCCACGTCCGTAAGCTTCAGCGCCTCCACCTGCTCCATGCACTCCTGGGCGTATCCCTCATCCTCGTCGCAGGGGCCCATGATCCACAGCTTCAGGCGCGGCTCCCTCTCTTTGGCAAAGCTGAACGCCTGAATCATGGTTTTCACGTCCTTGATGGGCGTCACCCGGAGGATGGCGCCGATGTTGATCTTCCCTGCGTCCTCTTCCGGCTTGCCCGGAATGTCCTGCAGATGGTCCACCGACACGCCGTTGGGCGTCACCATGGTCTTCTGCTGCGGGCATCCCAGCTCGATCTGCAGCTCTCTGGCGTGCTCGTACAGGCTGGTGACCAGATCCGCGCTGTCGTATGCCAGCCTGGACATCTTCCGGAACTGATCGATCCAGATGTTCTTGTAGACGCCCTTCACCCATTCCGCCCGCAGGATCTCCTCTTCCCTCTCTCTCGTATAGATTCCGTGCTCCGAGATCATCATCCGGCACCCGTACAGCGATTTTGCCATACTGCCCAGCACGCCCGCGTAGCCGGTGGCCACGCAGTGATACAGATCCGCCTTCGGAAGCTTCATCTTCAGGGCAAAGAACAGCGGCAGGTACACGGAACGCATGGTCCACAGGAAATCCGAGAATACCAGCTGGCTGTATTTCAGGTCATAATATTCCCTCACGATGTTCATAAAATCCTCGCCCATCAGAAGCTTATCCAGAGAGATGCCCGTCTCCTGGAACAGCCGGTACAGGCGCTCCCATTCCACATGCCGGCCCAGGATCAGGCTCCGCATGGCCTGATATTCCTCTTTCTTCAGCCTGCCTCCCCGGAAGCCCTTCCGGTTCCAGTCCACATCCTCCAGATACAGCTCGTGTACCTCCGTGACGTTCTCCGGCAGCTCATACGTGAATTTCCCGCTCAGGGAACGGTTGCTGATGATGGTAAGGAGCACGAATTCCAGCTTCGGAAAAGACCGGATCATGCCGTGGATCCAGCTGGACACGCCGCCCGCCATATAAGGATAACAGCCTTCCACTACCATACAGACTCTCATCTTGCGTCTCCTTTCCGATCAGTAATAATACCGCTTCTCCGCCGGCTCCAGTTCAATGGACGCCTCTTCTGCCGTCACCTCAATGAGGAACGCGCCGTCCTCCAGCTTTGTGAAAGTGCCGCCCTCCACGCTTTTGACAGCCTCCTGATGGGTCCGAAGCAGGAACCATACCGGCCCTCCCGTCTCGTTTGCCCGAAGCCGGATCGTATCGCCGGTGCGGCTGTCTTCAAAGTCCAGCCCCAGAAAACGGCGGAGGCGGATGTCGCACTCCGACACCGTAGTTCCCTGGAATCCCTCGATGATGCCCTTACAGCTGTCCACGGACCCTGCCATATACCGGCTGAGATTTTCCCACAGGTCTTTGTCCTCCTGCGGGTACGCCACTCGCTCCATGTCGCAGGACAGGCTCAGATAACCCACCGCCGTCTCCACGCACCGGATCGTAAAATCTCCCCGGAAGGAGTAGCGAAGCCCGTCCCACACCGCGTTCTGGCCGGTCACATATTCGGACAGGAAACCGAACAGCTCTGTCCCTTCCCGTCCCGGGTCCCCGACCACCGTCCGGACGGAAGACAGCGCTTCCTCCTGAAGGACCGCCAGGATCTCTTCCTCTTCCATGTCCCCGGCGTAGAGGGAGGCAAAGTCATAGCCGCCCGCAGCCTCCTCGAAGAACGCCTGGTCCTCCGCCAGCTTCCGGGCCGGCGGCGTATCCCATCTGCCGGAAATGGAGATCCCCGTTTCCACCGACTGCTCGTTGAACATCTTCAAATAAAAAAGAAGCTGTTTTCCGTCCGGAAGCGCGTCGTCCTCATAATCGTACTGGGGCGTCATCATACAGGTGGAACCGATGGGATATTTCTGAAGCATGGTGCTCACGCCCGGCCACACGATCTCCTGAAACACCTGCCTGGCCGAACGGCTGTAATACTGTTCCATCACGTCCCGGTTCTCATCCGCCACTCCCGGATAATTCAGCAGGACGATGTTCTGCGCATTGACCACCGGATAGAGCTCATACGGATACAGCTCCGCCGATATGGCGGACAGAAGCCCCAGCCCCGCGGGGCCTTCCATGTAGCTTCCGTTGATGACAAACGAGAAGGCGCTTCCAAAGCTTTTCCTCCAGATGATGGGCGGATAGTCCTCCGGCTTCGCCGCCTCATCCTCCGGCAGCCCCCTCATGTAGACCCGGGTGGCGGAATCCAGCCGATACCAGGGAAACGTAAGTTCCATATCCTGATACCCTGTCTCGTCGCCCTCCTCTTCCCGGTAGATCTTCTCGCCGCCCAGCAGGAAACCCTCATACAGGTGGATGCCCTCCACCGTCGTCTCCTCCTGCTCCACGCTGCGGATGCCCAGAAGTTCTCCGGCCGCTTCGTTTTCCCGGATCACAGACGGGTCCGGCAGGCTCTGGAACACCAGATGGGTCCCCTGGTCCACGCAGGCCTTCAGGATGCCGGTATCCTCTCCCTCCCAGCGGATCTGCTCCGGATCGACCACCAGAAGCTCCGCCGGGTTCGTGTTGTTTTCTCCTTCTCTGTACGCTTCCGCAGAAGGATAGCTGTCCATGTCCCTTCTGGTATACATCGCCCACTCCCGGACCAGACGGGCCAGTTCGCCGTCCGGCCCGCCGATGCAGACCACCCGGTTTCTTGTCACCGCAGCGGCACCCGTCAAAGCTTCCGCAGCTTCTGCTTCCGCGTCCTCCCCGGCATGCTCCGCGGGCAGAAAGATACCCGCTCGGGAAGGATAGGCGGAAGCGTCCTCCACACAGTCGTTGACCGTATAGTCGTTCCACGCGTCCTTCAGATTGTTGATGAACATACACAGAAAGAGTACGACACCCATTATGATACTGATTGATATATAATTCCGGCGCGATATCATCTTACCTTCTCCTGCTCCTGGCCTGCCGCCTTGTTGTAGCCGTAATCAATGGCAAAATCATACAGGTTATAGCCATCCTGCCGCACACGGTAGCAGACGAAATCATCACTCTCATAGTAGACTTCCATCTCGTTGGGATAGAGCCTCTTAAACTCCTGGGCCCAGTAATACATGTGGGACATGGTCACCCACCGCTCCTCCTCGATGTAGGGATAGATCCCGCCCGCCGTCGAAAGCGGCTTCTTTGCCCCTTCCAGAGACACGGTCTTCTCCGGCCTCACGGCGTTGATGTAATCCAGATAGAGGACCGGGACCTTTTCCACGAAAAAGTACACGGTGGACGTGGGGATAGTGATGGTCGGCCCCTTCTCCATATCCGCCATATCCCGGAGAAACGTAATCAGCTCATAGTGGCGGCCGTACTCATAGACCATCCACCGCTCGTCATTGGCGGAGCAGATCGTCCACGTATCGCCGTCCTTGTTTTCCCGGAGAATATTGTTCAGACAGGTGATCGCCCCGTTGGTCTCATACGCGCTCAAAAGCACCGGCGTACGGATCCCTGTCACTCCCACCGCCGCGCACACCGCCGCCAGGGCGCCCAGAGCGCCCAGGTCGATCTGCCTGCGCTCTCCGAACAGCAGAAAGAGTACCGCGTCCACACAGAGGCTCCACACCGCCGCAAACCCGTAGGCGTAATACATGGCATGGCGGGACACCTCCACCACCTGCGGGATGCCCAGCGTGATGGCGGACTGCACCAGGCTCAGCCCCGCCATAAAGACGCCCACGGACAGAAGGGCCGCTCCGTATTCGTATTTCCGCAGAAGCATCCACAGCGCGCCCAGAAGCAGCAGCGCCCCGATGCTTCCCAGCAGAAACCGCGCCATGTCGGGCCGCCCATGCACCACATAATACTCAATATCATTCAGAACGGCATGCAGCACGCCCTGCATCCGCCGGACCAGGCTCTGCTTCGGCGCCGCCGGTTCCTGCCCGGCGCCGTCTCCCTGCCCGTCCGCGGACTTCTCCTGGCCTTCCTCCGAAGCGGCGCCGTCCGTATCCTGGGCGTCGTTTTCCCCGGAATCCGCAGTGATGATCGACATGCCCCAGTTCAGGGAATACTGCAGAGGCGTACCCATGGCATAGGCCGCCGCCATGGGCAGTACGGCAAGCAGCAGGCCGATGACGCCCGCCAGCATGATCCGCTTCAGGTACTGCCAGCGGAAGCAGCGGAACGCATAGCCCACGGCTATCCCCACGCAGAACAGCCCGGTAACGATCGTCCCGTAAAAATGCACCGCCAGCGTCATGGACACGCTGATGGCAAAGAGCGCCAGATACTGCCGCGCCCGTCTGCCCTTCACATTCCGTTCCCGCAGAAAGGCGATGGCAAAGCAGGCGGCGGGAAAGATAAACAGCATCCCGAATTCCTGCGGCAGCGACGCGTAAAAACGATAATACGCGTATTCATAAAACCGGTCCGTCAGCATATAGGCCGCGATCCCCGCGTACGGCGCGTATCTGGACCGGCACACGGTCCGAAGAGACGCCAGAATCACCAGATGGATCATCAGCGTCTGCACCACGCCGAACAGCCGGAAAAGCACGTAGACCGGCACTCCGAACACCGCGTGCATGTAGTAGAAGATACAGTGCATCCCGAACGGATACACGCCGTCGGCAAAGATGTTGTTGCGGCTCATCTCATTGATCCAGTAATTGTGCAGCACCATGTCCGAGGAGACATAGCCGTACACCCGGACCGCATTGCTCCCGTACAGATAGAACACCAGCAGGACGACTCCGAGGATCAGAAGAAGCTCCGGCCCGTGGGCCGCCAGCCACATGCCGGTCTCCCCGGAGGACAGCCTCTTCATCCTGCGTCCCATCCGGATCAGAAGCGTCTTCTTGCCGGTTTCCCGTCCCAGAAGCACCCGTACCTTCGAGAACATCCGTTCCAGACGGGGCATGACCTCCTTCCGGTGCCGGTACAGCGGCGCCAGCAGCGGAAGCAGCGTCCCGGCAGCCAGCGTCAGACGGTTTGAAATATGTAAAAGCTGCAGCAGGAACACCAGATTCATGATGTAGAAATTTCCGGCCATAAAATACGCCAGAAACCGCATGGCTGCGCCGGGTACCTCCCTTAAGCCTTTCCGCAGGAGGATCCATGGAAGCAGAAGCGTCACGCCCAGATATCCGGCCATGATGCCCAGGATCTGCAGCGTGTTAACGATTGGCATCGGCATGATCATTGCCTCCTTACACTGAATACACGGATCAGCTCCAGCGTCTCCGTATCGATCACCACGTCCGACCTCTTCAGGGTCTCCAGCGCGTCAAAAAAGGCCTCTCTGTCCTGACAGGCAAAATACAGCTTCAGCCTGCACGTATAGGACGCCAGCTCATCCGGGTACTGCTCCGCCATCCGCTTGCACCAGACGCCGGACGCTTCATATTCCTTCATTTCCAGCAGCCGCAGGCAGACCATCTCGTACTGCTTCAAGGTGATCCTTGTGCGGTCCTTCTCAAACAGAGACTGCGCCGCCTCTCTCATGGTTCCCACAAACTTGCGCTGCTCGTGGCTGGAAAAGATGCGCTGCTTCAGAATATTATCCATATAATCCAGCAGCAGCTCCTCGCACTCCGTCTCATCCGGGCCTTCCTCCCCGATCCGGCGCCACAGCTTCTGTACCCGGATCCGAAACCGGTTCAGCTCGTCGGAAAGCACCGCCGCCGCGTAATGGGACGTCTCCGAATCCTCGCTGTCCAGAGCCAGTGTGATGGAAGCCAGGGAATTGCTGATATCCTTGCGCATGACGTTCATCATCACCATGCGCAGATCCTTTTTCTCGTTGACCAGAATCGCTTCCTCCAGAGGAATGATGTCCCGTTCCACCTCTTCGTCCGCTTTCAGGTTCGTCTTCACCCGGTCCTTGCTGAAGATCACATCCTCCAGATTCGGCTCTTTCCAGAAGATGAACAGGTAGCACAGATGCCCCATCAAAAAGAACAGCGGGACGATCACCGGGCAGAGCACCATCTCCACGAACCGGATCACATAGGTCCTCCGGTTGTCATACAGCGCCTCCGTCCCGTCCTCCTTTGACGCCGCCGCCTGGGCCGGCACCAGGACCAGCACGCCCACCAGCAGATAGATCACCGACACGATGAAGTTTCCCAACAGGATGAGCAGAAAGATCCGTTCATCCCGCGCCGGCGTCATATGACCGCCTCCTCATCCACCCGGCATTCATAGCCGCAGTTTTGGAACCGGCTGATAATATCCCCGATATATTTCGGGCCCGTATTGGGCAGGAGCGCATAGAGCCTCCCTCCCCGCAGAAGCCCCAGATAATCCGTCTGCCGTATGGCCTTTCCAAGCACGGCGGCCACGGACTCGTAATTCTCTTCCGTCAGGATCTCCAGCAGCATATATTCCGCCAGCCCCTTGTCCCGGGCGTCGGAAAACGCCTTCGCCAGATGGGTAAACGCCTCTTCGTCCAGAACATTTGTCCCTTCCACGTAGCGCCGGTTCCTGAGCGCCTCCAGATAGCGGTTCGCATGGACCACCGCGTTCTGGATCAGGTGGCCCACCACCATCAGGCGGTTGGCCTCTCCCAGCGTCATCCGCTGCCATGGAAGACTCCAGACCATGAGGATCAGCTGCATGTCGTCCTCCGCGTAGACCGCGCACGCCATCATGGGCATGTTCTCTTCCATCTCCCGGTTCACGTAGACCCGGCGGGCCTTCAGTTCCCCGTACATGTCCTCCATGGCCGTATATTTGATGGAATTGCCCAGCCTGCGCGCCTCCGGCGACGTGGCGGAGAACAGCCTGGCGTAATCGCCGTTTGCCACTGTATACACCGCCACATCCGGACTGTCCATCAGCCTGGACAGCACCTGCGCCGCGTAAAAGAGCACTTCCTCCGGCCCGTACTGCTCCAGGGTAGAGGAGATCTCGTAGATCTTGCCCAGGCTTTCCTTGTGGTTGACCACCTGCTCTTCAAAATTGTGCTTCATCCGCACGTTGCTGTCGTTGATCTCCTCGATGTCCTTCAGCTGCCCGCTCAGGTAGCCCACTTTGGACCTGTGTTCATTCCTCATAAAGCGCAGCTGGTCCTTCAGATAGCCCACCGTCAGGCCCACGATGAACAAATGCGCCATCCACACGTAAGTGTTGTAATCCAGCAGCACCTCAAAGCCCGTACGCCCCTGCATCTGCCCGAAGCAGTAGCCCGCCGTGGCAAGCAGGGCGGAATAGACGGCCTGCTGCTGTCCGTGGACCACCGAAAGCAGGAGAACGTACAGCAGATAGATATCCAGCCTGGCGATAAACTCGCTGTCCGCCGCGATCCCGTTCAGAAAAAAGGCGAGGAAGAACAGCACCGTGCTCTCCAGAAACGGCACCAGCAGCCAGAAGATCTCCCGGGCGTATTTCCACGTCCGGACCGCCGCTCCCACGCCCTGGTCCTCCTCCGTCAGAAACGACGCGCTGTGCTTTTTCATATAGCGCATCACCTGCCGGACCCCGTCCCTGCAGTCGTGGAAGATCCTGTGGGGGAACTCCTCGTCATACCGGCTCGAATCCAGCACCAGGCGGCTGTTCATCCCCACCGTCACGTCCGTCATTTCCACGCCGCAGTCCGCCTCGTCCCGAATCATCTCCGCCAGCGCAAGCTCCGTGACCGGCTCCATGGAAGAGATGTGGTACAGCGCATGGGCCGGAGCCTCCGCGCAGATCAGTTTATAGATTAACTCTACCGCATCACTGAGGTAAAGCAAAGAAAGCGTGTGATTGCTCCCGGCGGAGATCTTCCCGGTCTTTAACCCTTCCAGACACATACGGAAACAGGGATTGTCTTCCTGCTCTCCCTTTTTCGGCACCCAGTACAGGTGATCCAGGCGGACCACCGCCGCGTCCGTCCCCTGGGTCCGCCGGTAATTGGCGCACGTCTCTTCTCCCTGGGCCAGCGCCAGCGCCCGGAAGCCTTTGGGCTCCGCCGGCTCCTCCTCCCGGATATTTTCCGCATAGGTATTTCCGAACACTTCCTCTGAAGACAGATAGAGAAACCGTCCGCTCTTCGCCATACTGCAGGCAGACAGGACGTTCACAAGCCCCGCCAGATAACGCACGGATTCCTCCCTTGCCGACAACTCCCAGTCATAATTCGTGTCATAGGCGCCGGTAAATACGGTCACGTCCGGCCGGATGCTCTCCACGATGTCTTTGACGCTGTTGCTGTCACAGGCAAAATCATACCGCTCGAACACCCTCTTATACGTCACGCGCCTGTCCCTCTGTCCGGTCAGCAGATAGACCCGATGGCCGTTCTTGTTCAATTTGTCGATCAGCGCGTTCATCAGCACGCTGCTGCCGCCTGTCAATAGTACAACCATGTTCCTGTCCCTCTTTTATTTATTCAGATACGCGTAGCATACCCTGCAGATCACTTTGACGACCCAAAAGCATCTTACGCGAAAAAAACCCAGGAGGATCCTCCTTGGTATGATACCTGTCTTCCGGTTCTGCTTCAGCGCCTGCGCGCAGATTCCGTCCGAACGCATCCGGGCGCAGGTCCGCAGGCTTTCCCTGTACGGTTCCGGATTCAGGGGGCTGAACACCCCGTTGATCAGCACATATGCCATATTTTCCAGCACATCGGCATAGTAAGCCCCTGCCAGCGCGGAAAATACCTGATACCTGTCCAGCAGGTTTTTTAACTGTTGATGGAAAATAAAATAATTCTGCCAGAGCCCCGGAATGAAACTGTGCGTGGCAGACCCGGAACGTACTCTGTAGTGATACACCGGATGGGGGATATAGATACACGCCTCCGTCCGCAGCAGATATTCGGTATTGAAGAGTATGTCCTCGCCCATGACGACATCCGGAAGAAACCGGATCGAATGCCGTTCGATCAGCGATCGTCTGTATGCTCTGGCACACGGGGAGCGCAGGTTCGCCCTGCCGCCTTCGGCCAGCTGCCAGCCTCTGAGCGTGCACCCGATCAGACGGATCTGATCTTCTTTTGTATAACGGACCGGAAGCGTCTCCCATCCCCGCTCCTCCTGCCCGGAAGCGGAATCCCGGTCAAAGAAATCAAAGATCAGCAGATCCTGCCCCTCATGTTCCTCCCGGACGACCATCCCCAGGAAATTCGGGGAAATCTCGTCATCCGAATCCACGAACACGACCCATTTCCCGCGGCCTTCCTCAAGGGCGCGGTTCCGCGCCGCGGACACGCCCTGGTTTTCCTGACGGATCAGCCTGATCCGCTGATCCCTTCCGGCATATTCCCGGCAGATCTCCGGGCTTCCGTCCGTGGACCCGTCGTCTACCAGAATCACTTCAAAATCCCGGTATCCGGAAGCCAGCACGGAATCCAGACAGGCCCTTAGGCCCTGCTCCGTGTTGTAGACCGGAATAATTACGGACAGATCCATCATTCTTCCTCGTCAAACCAGGACGGTTCCTTCTCTTCCGGCTCCTCCGCAGCCTCCCCGGTGGTCTCCACTGCGCTGGCGATCATCTTCAGCAGTTCCCATGCGGACCGGAAGTACAGCGTCCTGTTCTTCTCCATCCACGTAATCCGCCCCTGCCAGCTGCTGTTTTCCCTGTGCTGCACGCGGACCACAAAGGTCCCAAGCTCGCCGTGTTTTCTCAACAATTCTTCATCGCTCATCTTTTCTGCCCTTTCCTGACTGACTTTTTCTTCCACTGCCCTCTCCTGAAACGTCCGTTCCGACGTGGTCGGATATGGAAACTGGATCCTGTCAAAAAACTGCTCAAACCGGAACAGCATCTGTTCCGTGTTCCGGAACGCCGTTCCCTCTCTCTGATACCGGTGGTAAAAGCGGCCTGAGATCTGATTCTTCGCTTCTACCCGGTCAATACACAGGACGATTCCGTTCGGTGAACCGATATACCTCTGCGACCTGTCCATGACTGCCTCTTTCTATTTGATATCCGCCGGGCAGACCACACTGTTGACATAATACTTCACTCCCGTCCGCTGCCGGCCCACAACGAATTTATAGTTGATTCTTTTCTGTACCACACTGCAGTTTTCCCTTGTGGTATTCACCAGCAGCACCAGATACTGGCCCCTGCCGTATTTCGCCACCACGTCTCCGTGGCGCACGGAATTCCGGATGGCGTCCTGAAGCCTGGGCGACAGCTCTTCCAGGAGAGGCCCCTCTTCCATGGGGTTCCCCTTGCTGTCCACCACCGTGCAGAGCATCAGATAGACCGACTGGCCGCTGCGCTCCATGATCCGCCCCACCATATGGTAGATGCCTTCAAAGATCGGCCACGGGCACAGATACCCTCCTCCGCCCGGGTCCTTCTCCACCAGCTCCGCCTGGATGGAATCCAGCATGGCGTACCGGTGCTCCATCTGTGTACCCAGACGGCTTAAAAGTTCCCCCAGCTTCGCGCTGGGCCGGAACCCCTGCACCTGCATGTAGTATTCCACCGTACTGTCATACAGCTTCTGGGCTTCCTCCATGTCGCCCATGGAGATCAGCGCCTCCATGGTGACCGTCTCCCAGTCTGCAAAGGGATTGATCCGTGACACATAGACGCCCAGCTCCTTCATCCGCTGCCAGTCCTCGTGGATCCGCAGCAGCACCACCGCGTCCTCCACGCAGGCATAGAGCATGGCCTGCAGCCTCCGGGCCTCCTGCGCCGCCCAGATCACGCCGATCTGGCGGGGCAGGAATTCTCCCCGGTAGCGGTAGCAGGCGTCCAGCAGAAGCTCCAGGCGCTGCTCCGGATCTTCTTCGCTCCTGGCGCGTTCCACGCACGCCTCGAACACGGACGTATCCTCCTCCACCGGAATCTGGTCGGTCCAGTAGTACACATCCTTCTTCTGGCATATGTACTCCACATCCGGCAGACCCGCCTGGCGCAGCTTCTTTCTGGCATTGTAGAGCACGCTCCGCAGGGAATGATAGACATTTCCCACTTCCCGTTCTCCGAACAGCGCTTCCTCCAGAAGGTTCCTGCCCACGCCTTCCTTCCTGTGGTGCAGCAGAAGCTGCATCAGATAGGAAAACTGGGATTCCCTCGCCTTGGGCCCTCCTCCGATCTGCGTCCCGTTCCATTTCATGGAAAACCCGCCGAACATCTGCACGTATAATATCCCTGTATTCATAGATTTGCTACTCCCCGCGCCGCCGGGCGTCCCGCCGGCTTCTCAAAACTCCTGCCAGCATATGGAACATCACGCCGCACGCTGCAAAGGCAGCGGCGTACAGTTTCCCCGTCATGCTGGTCATCAGTCTCATGAACGTACCCAGCATGGGCGCGTGGAATGCCACCCTCCCTACAAGGCTGTCATAATCCACCGGTGTCATATCTTCCTGGCTGTTGGCATCACCTTTCGTGATAAACTCACCTTCCACATACCGGTTCTCCTCTACCCGGTGCGTGATGACGGAATCCCCCTTCACAAACGCGATCACATCTCCCTCCGGGATCTCCGAGGCCTCTGCATCTTCCACATAGATGATGCTGCCCACCGGGATCTCCGGCTCCATGCTCCCGCTGACCACCTCGTAGATCTCATAGCCCATGAGACGCGGAACGGTCAGCGGAAGAAAGACTGCGATCACGCTCAACAGAATCAGTGTTCCGAACACGCTGCAAAGGGCAGGAAATAATTTCCCGCCCTTTCCGGCAGAAGGATGTGCGGATGTCTCTGATTCGTTCATCATGATTCTTCCTCTTCTTCTACTTCTTTCTTTTTTCTCTTTTTCAGGATCACGAAATATGTGATACCGCCCATGAGGGCCAGGCTCGCCGCGATCAGCACCGGCACCGGAATGCCCAGAAGCCTTGCGTCACCGCCGAACATATTCACCAGCGGGACTTCCTCATCCGGAATCTCATCCAGATCCTGAAGCTCCTCCGGCTCCGCCAGAGGCGTCTCCTCATCCGGAACCTCTACCCCTCCGGGACCGGCTCCTTCGTCCGCTCCGGGTACTCCGGCAGCTGCGCCGCCACCGCCTGCCCCTCCGGCTCCTGCCCCGGCTGCCGCCGCTCCGCCTGCCGCGGGCGCTGCAGGTGTTCCGGACGCTCCCGGCGCGGGTGGTGCGGGCGTCGTTGTGGTCCCTTCATCTTCTTCGGTGGTACCGCCTCCACCGCCGGTTGCGATCCGGGTATAGGTGAAGGTGAACACATTCTCCATGGGATCGTCCACCAGCCGCTTGGTCAGGTTATACGCCTGGGGCTGATACCCGTCGATATACAGATAAGCGATCACCGGCCGGTCGCCCACGTTGCCGTAATAGGTCTCGCTGGGCGCCAGCGCCCGGCCTGCCGTATCCACGTAGTTGATGGTGTAGGTGGTGGCGTCGCTTAAGACGCCGTAGGCCACCACGTAGTCCTGGTCTCCGGTCACATTGAATGCCGGATAGGTCTCCGCCTCGCTGTTGTCCTTTCCGCTCTCACGGAACCCTTTGATATAATATTTCTCACCGTTGATCAGCCGAACACTGTTCATCTGGAACGTTACCTGATCGCCGTAGCCGCGCTCCAGCGTCAGAAGCTCTTTGTCCCCTTCCTTGAACTCGCCCTGCTTGCCGGCAAACAGCCGGATGGTATAGGATCTCCCCGATCCGGAAGAAGAGCTTCCGCCTCCGGTCGTCGTGTCGCCTTCCGTACCGGTCGTCGTGTCGCCGCCTTCCGGCAGCTGCGCCGCACGGACCGGCGCCACGGTCAGACAGATCAGGCACAGGGACAGCAGCACGCTGAACAATCTCTTATATCTCTTCATCCCTTATGCCTCCTCTCTGCGCTTTCGGTATGCGCGCCAGTTCCAGATACAGAAGGTAAGCAGCATGATCCCGCAGATCACCAGCAGCGCCGAATAGAGAATGATCGGATTGTCGTCATTGGTCTGCACCACGCCGGTACCCGCCACATTGCTGGCCGGAGGAGGATTCGTTCCCGGTTCCTCATCCCGTCTGCTCCGGCGGTCTCCCGGAGGATTCGGCCGAAGCTCCACCGCGAAATCCATGTTCAGGTCCGCCAGCGTCTGCTGGAAAGCGTTGCCCTCCGCCTCGCCGTCCAGCGCCACCTCCAGCGTTATATAGCCGCCTTCGCCGTTGGACAGGGTATCCAGATAGAAAAATTCCTTCAGTGAGCTGGTTGCGCTTCTCAGGCCGCCCATGCGGTTTACGATCTCTTCGTTGTTGGTTCCCGCGTCGCCGCCTACGGTATCGCTGTTGTACAGCTCCGTCGGAGTTCCGCTTTTATCCGTATATACCAGACGATACGTATAGGCGCCGCCTTTCGCGTTTTTCTGGCTGCCGTCCTCCAGAGAAGACAGCACCTCATTTCTCATGTACCAGTCCACTGCCGTACCGTTGTCGTTTCTCACCTTCAGGGTAATGACGGTATTGTCGCCCGGCTGCATGCCGCTTGCCAGATCGTTGATGTCCGACAGGCTGAAGTTGCTCTCCATCTTGTTGTCTCCGGTAAATGTAACGCCCCAGTTAGGATCTCCGGAGTACGTCTCCGCATGCACCGGGACTGCCATACTCATGACCAGTCCCGCAAGCAGGAATGTTCCCGCGATCTTTCTTTTCATATGATCCTCCTTCCTGCCCGCCGCCTAGTATACAAGTGACAGCGTACGTGAGGCTTCGTCCACGATCACGTGTCTGCCCCATGCGCTCCAGATGGCATCCTGCGCGTTGTGCTCCTGCACCGCGTCCACTTCCACGTCGATCCGGAACTCCGCCCCGTCGTAGAGATAGGTGGTGGTGATCGTCGTCACGCCGTTCACCGTATCCCTGCTCTCGGATACCTTCGTCGCGATCTTCTCGTCGATGGTCAGCGTATCCGCAAAGGGCTCCGTAATCTTTTCCGAATCCAGACATCTGCTGTAATACAGAACCGTACGTTCATCCGTTGTGGCGTCTCTGTCAAGCAGCCATCCCTGATCCGTGATCAGATGCAGATCGATCATATCCGGGTCCAGTTCATGAAGCAGATCTTCCTTCGGCTGGTCTTCCGCAGACCGGCTCTTCGTATCCTCGTCGCCCCGCACCCAGTATTTATAGATACTGACGCGGACATACTGATTGATCGTTCCGGTATTCTGGACCTCCAGCACTTCCGGATATTTCACCCCCAGTTTCAGGGGCTGCTCCGTACCTGCTTCGTCCTTCAGCATATCTCCAAGAAGCCTTCCGACTTCGCTTCCTTCCACATTGGAACCTGCTTCCCACAGTTCGCTTCCTTCTGTCGCGTAATTTCTCCAGGAGACCGGTTCATCGTTCTCCAGAAGCGTGACGCCGATGTCAAACAGATGGATCCTGGATGTATAGGTCTCGGAGTAATAGGTCAGCGCCGCCCGGGTCCCGCTGATAGAACCGCCCAGCAGCATGGCGATGGCCACTGCGAACAGGACCATAATCACTGCAGGAGACAGATGTTTTTTCGATCTTTTCATCAGTTATTGCCTCCTTCCGTGACATCAGGGTTCTCAGGAGTTTCCGGTTTTACAGGTCCTGTGGTCTCTTCCACCACAAGTTTTTCATCCCAGCTTACTTCCGGGTCCCACGGTCGGTATGCCGTCCCGTCCGGTTTGTATTTGACCGGAATACTCTCGTAGATAACGATGACGTTGAACCGGTCGCCGATCTCCGGATTGTCCTCCGGATTCGGATTCTCTTTCTTCGGCACATCGTTGATCTTGATATCCAGTACGTTAGTGGTGTCCCCGCCGTTCAGGATATCGGTATAGTACCAGTATCCGTCCGGACTGGTGGGATGCTCGATCCACTTTCTGGTAGGACTTACATATTCCAGCGGATATTCCGCGCAGAACGCTCTCGCACGGATGTAGACCGGTTCCGAGCCTTCCTCACAGCTGATCTCCACATGTTTGGTCCAGTCTTCAAATTCCTCTGTAATCTCCGTCCGGTCTCCCAGATCGATCCGGTAGCCTCCGCTGGCCTCCGTATAAGTCGTAAAATACGCCCATGCCTTTCCGATTCCCGCGCTTACGATGGTCGTCGCTGCCAGGAGTGTCAGGAAATATTTTGTTTTTTTCATATCCGTCCACCTCCTATTCGATCGGCTGGCCTTCCGGCTGTGTAGTCATGTTCTGTCCCGGCGTCTCGGTTCCCTGTCCGACGGGCGGAACCTGTTCCCCTTCGCTCGGTCCGTTCTGCTCACCATCTGGATTCTCCTCGCCCCCCGGCTGTGTGGGCGTTCCGGTTCCCGGCCTCAGGCTGGGCCGGTCCTGCTCGTCATCCGGCGTAACCGGAGAATGTACCCATGTATCTCCATTGAAATCAAACTGATTCTTGATGCCGTAGCCTTTCTTACGATCCCCGTTATAGACGTTCGTAAACGGAGCGTCTACCACATCGTCCGCGGTGATCGTGATGCCGTCCCGTACAGCCGGGCCGCTGATCTCATAGCTGGAGCCGGTGTAGACCTCTGTCACCGTCACGTCCGCCGTCGCCGGAATGTGATCGATGGTCACCGATTCCGTTCCGCCTGCCGTAAAGGAGATGCTTTCAAAAGTATGGAACACCGTCTCTCCGTCCAGCGTCGCCGTAATCTCAAAAACAAAGGTGGTGGGTTCCGGTTTGGCGATTCCTGCTTCCGTCTCGTATTCGGAAAGTGTCTTGACGATTCGGAGGGAGCCGTAGCGGTCTGTTTCCTCCACTTTGGGAATCGTTGTCATGCTGTACAACCACGGTCCCGGATTCGCTGTGTTGATCTCTCCATTGGCATCTGCAGCTTTGGTCGGAAGCGCAATCAACTGCGGCAGAAACGCATATTCATATCTTGCAGAATTGGCAATTGTGTACAGTTTTTCAACTGTTTTAGTCGTACCATCTTCTGCCACTTCCTCTTCCATGGTTTTTATATATTTCCCAAATGACAAATCCGATCCTCTTGTAACTGCCAGATACAGTCCTGGCTCCAGATTAGAGAAAACTGCGCCGGTTCCTTTCAGTTCCTGTTGCGCAACATAATTTGACGCTGCAACTTCGCTGCCAAGCGCAATCTTTGCTGCATCCTGCGCCAGTTTATCCCAGTCCGCAGCCTTCATGCCCTGCAGATCCGAGTATTTGGAGATAGGCAGTGAACTATAGTCAGATGCCGGAACCAGACTGTAAGTGTCATAGCCCCCTTCTTTCACCGCACCCGCAATTTTGTATAAATCCACTTGTATATGGGCGCTTGACATACCGTCCGTCTTTTCCCAACGATCCTTTGCTTCCGCATTATTATAATCGTATGGATTGATGGTCAGGCTGTTTTTTGTCTCCAGATTAATCGGCTCCGCCGGAGCAGCTCCACTGATCACCGGCTTCACCGCGCACGCGCCGACGGCAAGCGCCAGAGCTGTAAGCAGACATATCCATTTCTTTTTCATGAGCAGTTCCTCCTTCGCCTATCATGAAATCATCTATCTTTTCTCAGATCCTCAAGTATCTCTTCCGGGCGTCTCTCCGGTCCCTTCATCCGATAATAGATCAGCATGGATGCCAGTACCAGGAACAGAAGCGGTATTCCGATGGCCGGTATCACCACATAGTTGGGAATCCGAACCGCCTCCGCCACCACGACGACCTCGCCCTCGATGTTCTCGATCCGGCGGCCACGCACCAGAATACGATGTGTATTGATACCGTAAGGCGTACAGGTAACCAGCGTACAGTAATCTTTTCCCGGCTGAATTGCCAGTTCATCGGTCTCTTCCGGCAGAACGATACGGATCTGGTCTACCATATAGGTAACTGTCTCATCCAGAACCGTTACTGTAAAGACATCCCCTTCCTGGATCTGGTCCAGATCCGAAAAGAGTTTCGCGCTGGGCAATCCCCGGTGTCCTGACATGACGCTGTGCACCCGGTCTCCGCCTACCGGAAGCGACGAGCCGGGAATGTGACCTACTGCAATCTGCAGAACACCTTCATCGACGCTGTGATAAACCGGCAGATTTACACCGATGGCCGTGATCTGAACATAGCCCATAATGCCAGTTCCTGTAATATCCAGCAAACTTTCATACTCTGCATATTCTTCATCCGTCAAACTGAAATTCACACCATCAGGAAGTTTCTCGTTATATGCCCTGGCGGCGTTGATCATATCCTCTTTTTCCTGTCCGGACATATCCGCCACCGCATCCACGTAACCTGCAATCGCCCGCGTGGCATGCATGGAATTCCACCAGTCACTGACAGAAGGATAGAGAAAAATCCCCACCCCTGCTACCAGTATCAAAACTAATATGATTGTTGAAATCGAAGGGCCTCTTCGCCTCTTCCCCTTCTCCTCCACAAGTTTTTCTTCTTCCATAGGTTTCCCCACTGTATCTTGATTGAGAGCGGATGCTTCCGCCTGCTGACGTTCGCCGGACTCCTTTGTCCGTTGCTCACCGCACACCACGGGAAGGTGTCAGCCTGTGCGGCAAACCGGAGGCGGGACAGGCCCGTCCCCGGCATCGTTCAGTATTCCAGTGTATTGTTCTGTTTGTTTTGGTTTTGCGATATGTATCGCCTTTCGTGTAGCTTAGCGTACGCTCATGCGCTTCTTGGTAACCAGAAGGATACCTGCTCCGATCACCAGCACAGCACCGACTACGTAGAAGATCGTAGTACCGATACCACCGGTAGACGGAAGAAGGGAGCCAGACTGGTTAACTACATCAAATTCAAATACATTGAAAGTAGCGCCGTTTGCAGCTGTCTCTGTAAATGCTGTATCCGGCAGAGCGATACCATCTTTGGTAGCCGTCCACTTCTTATTTGCAACATCAAAGCTTACAGTTACTGTAATCGGATCTGTCAGCAGATTGTATCCATTCGGTGCAACAAGCTCGTTGATCGTGTAAGTACCGTTGCCCAGGCCCTTGAAGGTCAGAACACCATTCGCATCAACCCAGCCTTCTGCTTCGAATTTTCCTTCCTGGCCATTGTACTCCTTATCAATCTCTGTTACTTCCTTGTACATCTGATATGTACCATCTTCTTTAGCCTCATACTTATCTTTTGTCAGATCAGTTGGAGCAGTCTCTGTATACGTACCATCTTTCAGGCGATACCATGTACCTGCAGCATCTGCCTCATAATAATGTCCATTGACAACTACTACATTCTGCTTTGTACCGGAGATGGAGAACTTCGCACCTGTCAGGTCGTTACCGCTTGCATCTACCTTATTCAGCTGAAGTGCAATTACATATGTGTTCGTTGTGATATCCGGGCTCTGTCCTTCTACATCCTCCGGATCCGGAATAGTCGGAGGAGGCGTAGTTCCATTCCAGGTTTGGGACGGATCGTTGCTGTATTTCAGATGAATCGTATTGGTATTAGCGTCGTTGCCAACAACTGCATTGGAGTTCACTGTAGCAGAGTATTTCACCTCAATTGCTGCACCTGCACGATCCTGATACTGGATAAAGTTCAAAAGATCAATTCTGATGTTCTGCCCATCCTGAGTAACAGTAAAGGTTTCACCGTTCTGGGTGATATCCTGATTGGGTGTATCAACTTTAGTTAATGCTTTACCTCCAATTGTAACTTCCACATCATTGTTAAAAGTCAATCCTGCAGACAGCGTATCCTCTAAGATATAGTAATAGTAGTTATAACCTGTCATATCCGGCACATTGCCATCTACAATATAAGGAACTTTGCTACCGATGGAAGCCGTGTTGTTCTCAACTTTTCCGGTTGTTTCGTCATCTGTATCTGTATCACCGTCAATCTTCTTATCAACGGTCGGATATTCCGCCTTAATTACAACGTCTACATTCGGTGTGGTAGAATCCAGAGAACAGATGGATCCATAAGGATTTACAATATCTGTTGCGCCCTGCGGATATACCAGATAAGTACCAAGCTCAAGTCCGGTAACGGTAAGATCACCTGCAGCTGCCGGCGTTTCTGTTTTGTCAGGAGTTACTTTTGTCGCATACTCCAACGCATCCTGTGCAAATTGTGCAACATTATCATCTGTCAGATTGATGTATTTGGTTACCTCTCTGCCGTCCACTTCTACTGTTACGGTCGCAAGCGTTTTTGCATCGTTATTATTATCAACAATATACTTTTCATTATCACCGGTAAAGAAATTTACCCACGCATCGCTGATCCGATAAGCCACAGTCAGGCTGTCGCCTTCTCCCGCATAAGACAGATCAAAGATCTTATACAGATTATAGGTTCTGTCTTTCTCTGCATTCTTGATTGTAATTGTTCCTGCTTTGTCTCCAAAGTTACCACTGGGTGCAGCTGCCATTACCGGCATTGCCATAGTAAGAACCATTACAAATGCTAATAAAAGGCTGCTTAACTTTTTCCACTTTTTCATAGTTTTTCTTCCTTTCTTTTTTATAATTTTCAATTTACTTTCCAGAGGGCAGATTTCTGTTTGTTTTCCGCCTTCCGGTTGGTGACGCCTTAAAAACCACCCAATCCTCTGATCCACACCTCCTCCTGCATTTCCTATATACAAAAGGTTGACCATGCCGGATCCTTCCGACCAGTTTTCCCATGTATCTAATGTTATTTCGATGTCTTTTTGTATCCGGGAAGCCGTGCTTATAACTGCACGGACCTCCCGCTTCAAATGCCTGAAACCATATAACTGGTCTATACGCACCTCTCAGACACCATACGCGCATCTGTTATGCTGCGTTCCTGTTTCTCTTCCGACGCAGAATGTATGCGCCTCCCATACCAGCGCTGATCACCAGCACGCTTCCCAATGCAAACGGTATCGTTCCTGGTCCACCGGTTTCGGGGAGTTTGTAACGTTTGTGATTGTGGTAAGTAACTTCATATCGATCCGTCGTATCAATCGTACCTTCGATATGCACACCTGAGATTTCTTTTGTCTTTATTTCACCATTTTCTGGATAAGTAATTATTCCTGATGTTTCATAAAGTTCACTTTCAACCTCATCAATTATGTATTTCGTTCCTACCGGCAGATATTCGATTACAATGTATTCTCCATCTGCCAGACTGAATTGGCTGCCGTCATGCAACACGAGATCTGTAGTTGGGGCCTGGTCTTTCTTATACAGCGTGTAACTGTAGTCATCCAACAGATCCCCGCCGTTTTTATCTCTGAGCATAATCGTAAAGTCAAACTCATCTGAGATAACTGTGCCTTCCGGAAAACCAGTCAGCTTTTTCTCAACTTTTAAAGATCCACTTTGCTGAGGCGGTTTATCTGATGTTACCGTAGGCAGTGTAAACTGCATATAACAGGTAGAGCCTGAAAGTCCCCGCTCTGTATAGAAAAACGTCAATCTGTAATTTCCTGAACTTCCTTTTGAGATGTAGTCCCACAGATTTACATATTCCCCTACCGAACTGTGAACTCCTCCGATATCACATACCAGTTTCCCATATCCAAGAGAACTGTCAGAAACTGGATTCTTATCTTCACCCAGTTTGGTCAGGAATACCCACATATCATCATCACCAAAGAAATAGTATTCCAGCGGACCGATATAATCAGCTGTCAGCTCAAAATCTACCGTATAATGCATACCGAACATATTGTTATGATCAACTCCGTCATCACTGGGCGGATACTGGTAGGCACCCTTTGTATAGCTTCCTCTCTCATAACCGCTCTTAACATAACCGTTAAACCATGGCATATTAGAGCCTCCGGTTTTCCCATCCGCACCTGTCTTTTGATCCATTGGCCAAAAATTATTTGTCCAAATATGATTATAAACAGTACTGCCGTATTGCGGATGATTAAACTGGTCCAGATTACTCAACACCGCCGTACCGCCTGAGGTATTTACTTTACTCAATGTATAAGTATCTCCCACACGGCTGAATTCCAGTTTATAATCATCAATATGCCTTTTTCCCGTTGCATTGCCTTCATTAAACAGATTGGGCACTGCAACATTCGATTTGTATTGAATCACTCCATTCTTGTTAAGACTGTCTGCCAAGCCAAAAGTACATCCTTTATAGACGCCGCTGCGGTTATACTGGTTAAGGTAGTTCTTTGCTTTTCCATCAACCTTTTCAGCAAACAGTCCGGTACCGGTATTCGCATTTCCAAATGCCAGCTTAGCGCCGTTCCCTTTACCCGTATAATTCTCCGCACTGTTAATTCCATAACCATTTACTGTTGTTGTCGAAGTCGTCTTTCCATCACCATTTGTAATATCGTAATCATAGAAGTCAACCTCATTCTGATATGGAGCGCTTGTCGGTTCATACACAAGACGAATAACTGAGTTAGGCTTAATATATCTGACATTCTTCGCTTCATCCGCCATTTCTTCACGATTCGTAAAGTGTACCGTCTTCGGATCACAGACTATCCAATCGTTTACATTTGTGCTCGTTGCTGATTTGCCATCCTTCAAAATCCAGATCTGGTTAAGCGTATAGCTGACATTATCCTGAAGGCGGTTAAAATAGTAAAGATTGGGTGCCTCAATATATTTATAAGGATAGGATTGATATACTTCTGTCAAAGTAATCTGTGTTAGAATACTGCGTTTGCTTGTTCCGCCTCCCTGATCGTTCAGAACCAGCTTTCTAATCGGTTGCGTCGAACTGTTCTGTGGAAGTTTCTTCCCTGTAGTATCAATCACTTCCAAAACTCCATGATCACCTGTTACAGCCACTGGCAGATTTGCATAATACTGAACTGTAAAGTTAGGATTTGGTGTACCGGCTTTTGCCATTGCCATCTGGTTATGTGCAAGTTTTATCTCACTCATCACCGGCATCTGACCGCTTTCCATCTCTGTCGAAAGGAAGGTCCTATCTGCCTCTTCAATGCCCTCCTCACCATCCTGCAGAACAGAAATCACCATACATTCTTCCACATCTTCAGCTGTCTCTTCCGGAAGATCTTCAATCTCATCCAGCAGCTTTTCCTTCGGCGTAACCTGTGCTGTCATCATACAGGTAGACAGGTCCAGTTCCGCACCTTCATGGTACATATGGAATTCCAGGATCGACAGATCAATCAGGTCTCCTGCCACTTCGCTTTCATTCTCAACGAAATCCTTCATTTTCGCATAGGACTCATTTTCCTGATCCAGTGTCACCACATTCAGCGACACCTGCTCCGAATCCAGAACCGTACCTTCTGCTTCTTCTGTCTCACTGTCAAAAGAATCGGATTCCGAGTTGTTTTCTTTTCCCCCGTTTTCATCCGGCTCAGTCTTCGGCTCCGTTTCCTCTGTCTCATCCGCTGCATCCGGCTCTTCTTCCGCTGCTTCATCCAGCACTTCCGCGCCTTCAGCCGGAGCATCCAGAGCCAGCATCATAATACCGTTTTCTTCCGAAATCTCTTCTTTCAGAGCCTGGTCTGCTTCCTCAGGCTCGGTCTCCGGTTTCAAAGGGTCCGGCTCTTCCGTCTTTGCCTCCTCATCCTCTTCAGGATCCGACTCTTCCGCCTTCGCCTCCTCACCCTCTCCGGCTTCCGTCCCAACCCCGCTTCCGATCTCCGACGGCTTTCTGTCCAGCTTTATGGCTTCCTCACCAACCGGCGCAGCAGTCTCTTCTCCTTCCTCTGTCTCCAGGTAACCCGCATTCCCCTGAATATCCAGGATCACGGTATAGTCTTCTGTTTCATAGAGGAATGAATGATCTACTTTTACGATCTGGCTGCTGTCCAGCTGCACATATCTAGCAACGGTCAGTATGCCATTTTCCGGAATCTCACTCTCAAGCACTGGGATCTCTTCCATCTCCGGCGTCAGGAATACGTTTCCGGTCTCCTGAATCTCCTCTGCAGTCTTCCGGAACGCAGATACCATAATACCTGCTCCTTCTTCTGCAGACGCTTTTTCTCCGAGCGCCTCAACCAGTTCTTCCGATGTCGCCGCTTTGGGAGTAATCTCTGCTTTGACTGTGCATCCTGCAAGATCCAGTTCTTCCTCTCCGCGATACAGGTGGAATTCCAGTACCGACAGTTCCAGAAGTTCATTGATCTTTGCCGGTTCACCGGCCTTCTGAATGAAATCGTTCATCTCTGCAAAGAGGGCGTCCGAATCATTCATACGGATCACTTCCAGAGTCAGCTCTCCCGATTCGTCGGAAATCGTAATCTGCCGTTCCGGCTCCTGCACATCCTCCTCTTTCGGTACATCTGCTTCTGGTTCATTTACCTCTTCTTCCTGTACTGGCGTATCTGCTTCCGGTTCATCCGGCTCTGTCTCCTGTGCCGAATCGGTCACTTCCTCTTCGGTTGTTTCTTCTGTTTCCGGCTCCAGGCTTTGCGCCAGCGGCACTGCTTCTTCATCCTGCTGTTGCTGTCCGTCGTCTGTATTTACAGGCTCCTCTTCCGCCGGATTCTCCGTTGTTTCCTGATCCGGGTTCCCGGTCTCTGTTCCTGTTTCATTTCCTTCCTGATCCGGAACTGTGCTTTCTTCCGGGTCGGAACTGTCTGTTGCCGGTTCTTCCCCATCCTCCGTATCAGCAGGAGCTGACGCACCCTGAATCCGCAACTGAAGGGTATAACCATCTGTCTCATATACGAATGTGCTGTTCAGTTCCACTTCTGGTTCTTCTTTCGGTTCCTCTGTCAGAAGTTCACAGATCAGATTGCCATCCGCATCGTAGCATGCTTCCGTATGCACATGAAGCTTCGCTCCGTTATTTAATGCCGCAATTTCCTCCGGCGTCAGTTCCACCGTCTTGAAGCACTCTTCCGTATGTACATGCTCCTCCAGCTGCGGGATTCCGCATACCGGAAGGCTTCCTTCGATAAATTCACCGGTCTCGCCGTCAAATGCGCTCTCGTCGTAGCATCCGCCGTCTTCTACAAGCGCTTCCACATGAGTGTGCAGCTCCAGCTCCTCGCAGGTGAGGGTTTCCTCGGTCTCGTAGCAGCTGTCGTCGTGGGTGTGGCCTTCCACGCTCTCGGACTCGCCCTGGGTACAGGTCAGTTCTTTTTTGGTCCCGTAGCAGGCGTCCGTATGCTCGTGAGCAGTGCTCTCGTCCTGTCCGCAGGTCAGCGTTTCGCTGTAGCATCCGTCTCCGTGGGTATGCTCATCCTGTCCGCAGGTCAGCTCTTCGCTGTAGCATCCGTCGTCATGCTCATGCTCTTCGCTCTCGTCGCTGCAGGCCAGTTCGCTGCTGTAGCATCCGTCATCATGTGTATGCTCTTCCAGATCGCAGGTCAGCTCGCTGCTGTAGCAGCTGTCGTCGTGCGTGTGGCCGCCTTCCGTGGATTCTTCACAGATCAGCTCGCCCTGCACTTCCGTATAGCAGGAGTCTGTGTGCTGATGACCGGATACGCTCTCGGACTCGCCCTCTTCGCATACGAGGACTTCCGTTTCCTCGTAGCAGTTTTCATCGTGCTCGTGCAGCTCGATCTCTTCCAGCGGGCACACGAGATTTCCATTCTCATCATAACAATCGTCATTATGTACGTGAACCACATAGTCTGCACAGCCGCAGATCGGATCTCCCGTGGGATCACCGTTCTCGTCCTTTTCATAGCAGTCATCCGTGTGCTCATGCACCTCGTACTGACATTCCAGCACTTTGACCTGGTGGGTCATCGCCTGGCCGTACATTTTCAGAGCCGCGGCCGTACCGAATACCGTCGTTACCGCGAGACACAGGAACACTGCCAGCCAGCGTTTATAATTTTTTTGTTCCTGCAAAAACTTTGCAGCCTGTGATAAGAAATCAAATCCCATAATGCCGTCTCCTTCCCTTGCATCTGTATCTGTCACTTTACAATTCCGAGTCCTGCCAGAGGCCATACCCGGAAGAGAATCTTTCCGATCACCATGTCATTGCTGACGCACCCGACCGCCTTGTTCCGGCTGTCAATGCTCGTCGCTCTGTGGTCCCCCATGACGAAGCACCTGCCGTCCGGCACCTGGTAGGGGAGGTCGATGTTGCAGTCCCCCAGCGCCTTCTCCGTGATATATGGTTCATCGAGCAGCTCCTCGTTCACATATACATTCCCCTGTTCATCTATATCCACCCAGTCGCCCGCGGATGCGATGACCCGCTTTACCAGGATGTTATTATTATAATAGAAGGCAATGATCTCGCCCGTCTTATAGCTGTTGCTGTTGAGCGCCACCACGATGTCTTCATCCTGCAGGGAATCCGTCATGGACGTCCCGCTGATCTGCAGGACCGGAAGCACCAGCACCGCGATCAGCACCGCTACGGCGGCGACGACGATCAGTGAAAACGCCGTGCTCCTGAGCACTCTTCCATATCTGCTTTTATACTGTTCCCTCTCCAGCTCTGCCTCCAGCAGGTCAAGCTCCGGGATATCCAGTCTGCTTTCTTTCTCTTCTTCTTTTTCCATATCCATCTGTATCCGTCTGTCTCCCGTTTCCTTCAAAACATCGTCTTCAGCTTCGACATCAGCTCCGCCATGAAGCCGTTGTCTTCCAGCTCTTTCCATCTGCCGGAGCGTATGTTTTCCAGCTCTTCTTCTATTTTTCGGATCTTTTCGTCCTTACGGTTCAGCCGGCCCTTCAGCTTCTCGATCAATGCGTCTTTTTCATCCAGCTTTTCCTTGAACCGTTCTACCGTCTCCGCGTGCTGCACGTTCTCTTCTTCCGCCGCCGCGTCCTTTTCATTCAGCCGGTTCTTCAGCTTCTCGATCAGTTCGTCTTTTTCATTCAGTCTGTCTTTCAGTCGCCCGTAGCTCTCCATGAGCTGATCCATCTCTTCATTTTTCTCATCCAGCTCTGCCTGCAGCCTTGCCGCTTCCTTACTCTGTGCCACCAGCATCTGCAGCAGGTCCTGCCTTTTCAGTTTCCGCAGTTCTTTATCGGTCATATCGGGCCACATCTCCCCTGAAACTGTACGCTTACCTCATAATGGGCATTATGCGGTAAAATGCAGTCGTTTTTTATTTCTCATTTTTTAGAACATCTATTTCAATTATATGAACGTCTTGAATCATCCGTTCATTTTATATCGAATCCGCGTTTTTATGTAAGGCTATGACGCTTATTTTATGATTATACGCTTAGTATAACAGAGCGACCGTCAAGAGAAGCGTCAAAGTTAGCATTAAATAGGGGTTTTCTCATATTTTTTTGTGCACTCTCTTTATGTTTTTTCGGGGAGTGCGCTTTTTTTACCCTGTAATGCCCATTATGCGGTTTCGACAGCCCTATGCAAGAAGTCCCAGCCGGTTGACCAGTTGTTCCTGTTGTTCACAGCTCACCAGTGTATAAATGCGCGTGGTGTTGATATTCGAGTGTCCCAGCAGATCCGCCAGATGGCAGATGTCCCGCTCCGCATTATAGTAGGTGACCGCGAAAAGATGCCGGAAATTATGTGGAAATACTTTTTCTTCTTCCACGCCGGCCTCCCGGCACAGCGCCTTCATCTCATGGAGGATATTGCTCCGATCCATGACACGCCCGTTCCGGGTGACGAAGATACTGCCGCTTTTGATCTGGCGGTCCTCCGCATAACTGCCCAGCTCCCGGCAAAGCTTTTCAGGAAGGATCACCATACGGGTCTTTCCTTTCAGCGATACGCTTGCCCGCCGGATTTTCAGCGCTTCCACAGTGATGAACGGAAGTTCGCTGACGCGGATCCCGGTGGCCCCAATGGTTTCCATCAGGAGAAACAGGCGCCTTTTGCCCTTTTTCCGTGCTGTCTCCAGCAGAAGCAGGTATTCTTTTCTGGTCAGTTCTTTGTCGCGGAACGTCTCGCGCTGCATCCGAAAGGTCTTCACCACGCAGTCTCCATATCCCGTAGTCCGCAGGAAACAGTTGACCGCCGCCAGCTTGGAATTGGCGCTGGACAGCTTGTAGGCGACCGCCAGATGCTGTTTGTACGTGATCACCAGCGCTTTGGTGATCTCCGTCTCCTTTTCCAGATAACTCAGGAAATGCCGCGCGTCGTGAACGTATTTGACGATCGTCGCTTCGCTCTTCTCATCCTCTTCCAGCCGCTTCCGAAACCGTTCCATTAGGCATTCCACCGTCTTTTGTCTCATGTTCTTTCATTTCCTCCTTATCTATCGGCTTTTGCCGATGTTTGTCATCAGCTTATAATCAGCCTCTGACCGTGTCAAGCGATAAGAAGTAAAAATGGAATTTTTGCAGGAGGGATATTTCCGCAGCTGGATATTCCACAGCGGAGTATTTCCATAAAAAGGCAGTTTTCCGCGATGGCGCTCCTCTATGTTTTATATCGTCGGTGTTTTGGGATCTGATAAGTAAAATTTACGATTGTACTCTGGAAAATAAAGAGACCCGCTGCCCGGCGGCAGTTCCCCGGCATGGAGTCTCGTTTTTCGTATATATAT
>CAJUAA010000001.1:0-66550 GCA_910584205.1 uncultured Lachnospiraceae bacterium | reverse complement strand
ACCCGCTGCCCGGCGGCAGTTCCCCGGCATGGAGTCTCGTTTTTCGTATATATATTTTATTTTACACTTAGATGCGGCCGCACTTCAGCTGCCGCTCCAACTCACGGGCGCGGGCTTCCGCCCGCATGTGCTCGTGCTCTGTGTTGATTCGTTCCTGTTCGATTCCGCGCTTCAGTCCGTGCTTCTCCCCACGCTGGAAGCCACGTTCCATTCCTCGCTGTTCCCCTCGCTGTTCCCCTCTTTTTTCTCCGTCTGCAATCAGCAGATCAATCGCTCTGCACATCTGTATCTTTCCTCCTTCCCCTTTCGGATGATACTTTTTTATCCTCTCCTTTCTTCCCGTGCACAAGTTCAAAACGACTGCACATACTTTCTTGCTTCTTCTGGCGAAATCCCAAACTTTTCCTGTATTTTCTGTATAATATCCGCATCTTCTACATTATAATCCCTCAGCACGGAAACCATTGCCTCAATACCCTGTACTATTCCTTGCTTCAGTCCATGCTTCTCCCCACGCTTGTAACCGCGCTCCATTCCACGTTCCATTCCGCGTTCCATTCCTCGCTGTTCCCCACGCTTTTCCCCTCTTTTCTCTCCGTCTGCAATCAGCAGATCAATCGCTCTGCACATCTGTATCTTTCCTCCTTCCCCTTTCGGATGATACTTTTTTATCCTCTCCTTTCTTCCCGTGCACAAGTTCAAAACGACTGCACATACTTTCTTGCTTCTTCTGGCGAAATCCCAAACTTTTCCTGTATTTTCTGTATAATATCCGCATCTTCTACATTATAATCCCTCAGCACGGAAACCATTGCCACAATTCCATGTACTGTTCCTCGCTCTATTCCCTGTTCAATCCCGTGCTTCAGTCCATGCTTCTCCCCACGCTTGAAACCACGTTCCATTCCTCGCTTCATTCCTCGCTGTTCCCCGCGCTTTTCCCCTCTTTTTTCTCCGTCTGCAATCAGCAGATCAATCGCTCTGCACATCTGTATCTTTCCTCCTTCCCCTTTCGGATGATACTTTTTCATTCTCCGTTCTCCTACTGCTTCCGCAATCGTATCGTAGGTATCCTCCCTGATTTCTTCCTCCTGCATGCATTCCCTCAGTTTCTCAGGATCGTCCTTATACTTCAGAAACAGGAACATTGTCCGGATATCCGGCGGAAACTCCCGCAGCCGACTGTCCGAGGTATGGCAGACGTCCAGTACATGAATTTTGTAATCCACCACATATTCACGAAGTTCCTCCGATACGTTTCCAAAGTCAAGAATCTCATGAAGGCTGCGCGCCCCGTCCCACGGCTCTGAACCGCAGTACAGGACCAGTGTCAGGACCGGCGTCAGGCGGTCCGTTCTGGAGAATCCGGACAGCCGTTCGCCTTCATCTTCCAGATCCTTCTCCTCTTTATGGCGGATGCCGATCGTCTTTATCTGTCCGGCATATGAGGCATGGTCATAATCCATCACCCGCACTGGCATCGCATAATGCACATGGCTTTGATGCTCCACCCCTACCAGAAGACGCACGCCCATTCCCTTCACGCTTTTATAAAGGTCCCGAAACAGTTCCCGGTAAGCGCCCTTCCCTTTCCTTTCGTTTTTTCCTGCTTTTCGCTTTTTACCAGAATTCTCCGGTCCTCACTGCCGATATCCTCCCCGTAAAAATACTCTTCCCCACAGAACAGCCAGCCGTTCAGCAGTTCCGCAAAATTCCGGTTTTCATCATAATACCATACCAGAGGATGTTCCCTTTTCCCCATCCTGCCTCCTTCCGGCAGTGCATGGCACGCTCCCATACGCCCGCCATATGAAATTCTTTTCTGAAATATGGCGACCCGCCTGATGATGCGTCTGCATATGAATTTCAGAATTGTTTTACAGATATACAGATTATAACACACAGCCGCATAAAATACAACAAATTTCTTAAGTTTAGAAAAACCCGGGCCGCAGGGCCCGGGTGTCTGTTCCGTATTTCCGTATTTATCTATCTATCTCAGGCAATCCACCGCTGCACGCTCGATGGGGAAGCCTGCCTTATATCTGCTGATGAATTCATCGAATCCTTTTACATCTGCCGGGTCCGGATCCATCTTCTCACCTTCGTCGCCGCCGAACACTTTCTGCTGCAGGTAATCCTCCAGTGTCTCGCCTGCATCCTTCTGGATCATGTAGGAAGCCAGCAGTGCGATTCCCCATGCGCCGCCTTCTCCCGCGGTCTTCATGACGGAAACCGTTGCGTCCATGGCTCCCGCCAGGATGCTCTGGCCCACCCCTTTGGTCTTGAAGAGTCCGCCGTGCCCGGTGATACGGTCCACCGCCACTTTCTCCTCCTTCATAAGGATATCCAGTCCCACCTTCAGCGCGCCGAGGGAAGTATACAGGTTCGCTCTCATGAAGTTCGCCAGATTAAATCTGCTGTCCGGCGTACGCACGAACATGGGGCGGCCCTCCTCGAAGCCCGTAATGTGCTCTCCGGAGAAATAGTTGTACGCCAGCAGGCCGCCGCAGTCCTTGTCTCCCTCCAGAGCCTTGTTGTACAGGGTTCCGAACAGTTTGTCCATATCCACATCCATGCCGAAACTCTCCGCGAACTCTCTGAAAATATTTACCCATGCGTTCAGATCGGACGTACAGTTGTTGCAGTGCACCATGGCCACCGCGTCGCCGCTGGGCGTCGTCACCATATCGATTTCCTCATATACTTTCTGAAGCGCCTTTTCCAGAACGATCATGGCAAATACGGAAGTTCCCGCAGAGACATTGCCTGTCCGCTGTTTGACGCTGTTGGTAGCCGCCATGCCGGTTCCCGCGTCTCCCTCCGGCGGACATAAGGGGCATCCTGCCTGAAGCGTTCCGGTGGGATCCAGTTTTTTCGCGCCCTCTTCGCTCAGAGTGCCCGCGTTGTCTCCTGCCACCAGCACCTCCGGAAGCAGCTCCTTCACCTTCCACGGAAAGCCCTTCGGCGCCACCAGCTCATCGAATTTTTCGATCATGGACGTATAATAGTTCTTTGTATCCGAATCAATGGGGAACATCCCGGACGCGCTGCCCACGCCCAGCACCTTCCGGCCGGTCAGCTGCCAGTGGATATAGCCGTCCAGCGTGGTGATGAAATCCACATTCGGCACATGCTCTTCCCCGTTCAGGATCGCCTGATACAGATGGGCGATGCTCCATCTCTGGGGAATATGGAACTGGAACGCCTCCGTCAAAGCTTCGGAAGCCTCCTGGGTGATCGTATTTCTCCAGGTACGGAACGGAACCAGCAGTTCTCCGGCTTTGTCAAATGCCAGATATCCGTGCATCATGGCGCTGAAGCCGATGGCTCCCAGCTTCTCCACCGCCACGCCGTATTTTTTCTGCACATCCTCCGTCATCTTTTTGTAGCAGTCCTGCAGGCCGTTCCAGATGTCCTCCAGCGTATAGGTCCAGATCCCGTTTTCCAGACGGTTCTCCCAGTCATGGGCGCCGGAAGCGATCGGCGCATTGTTCTCATCCACCAGCACCGCCTTGATCCTGGTAGAGCCAAACTCAATGCCCAGCACCGCTTTGCCGGCTGCAATCGTATTTTTTACATCACTCATGAATATAACCCTCCTGTTTTCACACCTTCCAGGCTGTGTTTTTTTAATGATAACACAGGAAATGAGGGATTTCAAAGAAATTTTGGAGGATTTGGCACGTTTCCGGCCGCTTGGGCCAGGAAATGCGTACATCTTCCACAAGGCCGGCCTGCAAATGTACACCTACACCAGAAACGAAAGAATCTGTTCGGTCGCAAAGACCGCCAGACACGCGGCCGCCGCCACCGCCACCAGACTTTTGTCCCGAAAAGCAAAGATCGCAGCCGCCGCCACGCCGGCCAGTGCGCTGACGACGCTTTCCGTGGCGTAGAGAATCGCCGGAAACGTCATGGCTGTCAGGCAGGTATAGGGTACATAATACAGAAACGAACGGATATAGCGGTTCTCGATTTTTCTGCGGAATACCGTCAGCGGAATGACGCGGATCAGATAGGTCACTGCCGCCATGACCCCGATATATACATATGCCATCACGGCTCCCCTCCTTCTTTGACCGGAAACAGCACCGCTCCCGCCGCGGCCGCCGCCACCGTACAGAGAATGATCGACATGCCCGCGGATATCCCCGCGCACAACGGCAGATAATAGATCAGGCAGCTCATGCACGCCGCCAGAATGACGGCAAAGAGCACCGGACGGCTTTTCTTCGCCGCCGGTATGACCACCGCCAGAAACATACCGTACAGCGCCACGCTGAGCGCGCTGTTCACCGCAGCCGGAAGCATGCTGCCCGCGGCCGCCCCGCAGGCGGTCCCGGCGGTCCACCCCAGAATCGGCAGCGCCTGAAGCCCTGCCATGTAGGGGAACGTCAGTTCTTTGTTGTGCGACATGGCCACCGCGAAGATCTCGTCCGTGTTGGCGAACGCAATGACAAAACGCTGCCACATGGTCACGCTGCCGGACAGCTTCTGGGACAGGGACAGGCTCATCAGCGCATAACGGAGATTGATGATCAGCTGCGTCGCCGCCATCTCCAGAAGCGTCCCGCCCGCGATGATGATCTGAAGCCCGGCAAACTGTCCGGCGCTGGTCATATTGGTCAGGCTCGTCAGCGCAGCCTGGACGATGGACAGCCCGCCGCTCATGGCCATGATCCCGAAGCTGAAGCTGACGGAAAAATACCCAAGAGCGATCGGCACGCCGTCTCTGAGTCCGTTTTGTATCTCGTGTTGTATCCCGTATTGAATATCTTTCTTTCTCATTTCTTCTTATCCTGTGTCCTGCGGCGCCTGTGGCATATATCCCGGTTTCCGCAGGCGGCGCACCCCCTGCCACAGCCTCTCCTGGAACCGCATTCCGTAGCGATCATGATCGCCATCGGAATCCCGCAGACAGCCAGTGCAAATAGAACAAGCGCCACAGCCTTCACCTCTTTTTCTTTCGAAGATTTTGATCAGATCCTGCGCAGGATCATGGCGCATATGGGCGGAACCTTCAGGTACAGGTTCCCTTTCTCCACCCGATAGGCGGCCCCTCCCATGCTGAAGCCGTTCTCCAGCGTCATCATCAGACGTTCCATAAATGCCTGTCTCGGAACGCCTGCCTGCCATACAGGAACGTTAACTTCCTTCTCTTCCTTCCCGTTGTTGATCACGACCACAATCTGGTTTTCCTCGCTGAACCGCCCGTAGCACAGAAGCTGGTAGTCAAGCGCAAGAAAACAGGTAGACCCATGGGTCAGCACCGGATTCTCCTTGCGGATACAGATCGCTTCCTTATAGAAAGAAAGCAGACTGTGATCCTCTTCTCCCCACGGATAGGTCCTGCGGTTATCCGGGTCCGTAAAACCGCATACGCCCGCCTCGTCGCCGTAATAGATCGTCGGCGCTCCCACCCAGGTCATCTGGATTACGACAGCCTCCCGGAAGACACCCTTGTTCACGCCGTCGGAAGCCGCGTCGGAGCCCAGCTCATGGACGCGTCCCACCTTGTGGTTGGTCCTGGTGAGGAAACGGGAATGGTCGTGGTTGGACAGCTCGTTCATAGCCGTCTGCAGCGACGGAGCGCAGAAATTCGCCATATGATGCTTCATGGCATTCTTAAACGCTTCCGCATTGCCGTACATATCTTCCCGAAATTCATCGCTGTGCTTTTCCATGCCGGTCAGAAACCAGCTTACCGGCTCCATGAACGCATCGTAATTCATCAGCGTATCCCACTGGTCGCCCCGAAGCCAGCTGTTGGCATTGCCGTAGTGCTCCGCCAGAATCAGCGCGTCCGGATTGGTTTCCTTGACCGCCTTACGGAATTTCCGCCAGAATTCATGATTGTACTCCGATGAAAATCCCAGGTCCGCCGCCACGTCCAGCCGCCAGCCGTCCACGCTGTAGGGCGGCTTCAGCCATTTTCTGGCCACGTTCAGAATGTATTCCTCCAGCTCCGGAGACTGCTCATAATACAGCTTCGGCAGAGTCTCATGCCCCCACCAGCCGTCGTAAAACTCGTTGTAAGGCCAGCCGTGCTCATAGTTGAACTTGAAGAAATTCCGGTACGGGCTCTCCTTTGAGATGTAGGCGCCCTTCTCATAGCCCTCCATATTCTCATACAGGCGTTCCCTGTCCAACCATTTGTTGAATGACCCGCAGTGGTTGAACACACCGTCCAGGATGATCTTCATCCCCCTGCGGTGCACTTCCGCCACAAATTCCGCAAAAAAACGGTTGCTGGCTTCCAGATTCTTTTTGTTCACCACCCGCTGGATGTATTTGCTGGCGTGGGAATTATCCTGGTCCCCCTCCGGCAGGCATTCCCCGCCGTCTTCCACGATGACGCCGTAATGGGGATCAACATAATCGTAATCCTGGCTGTCGTATTTATGATTGGACGGAGAGACAAAGATCGGGTTCAGGTACAGTACCTCTACGCCCAGATCCTGCAGGTAATCCAGCTTCTCCCAGATTCCCTTGATATCTCCTCCGTAAAAGTCCCTTACATCCATGGATTCGGGAGGACGGTTCCAGTCTCTCACCCGGCGGACGCCCTCGTTGATATAGATATATTCCCGATCCTCCACATCGTTCGTCTCATCCCCGTTGCAGAAACGGTCCGTGTAGATCTGATACATGATCGCGCCCTTCGCCCAGTCCGGCGTCCGAAACCCCGGGACGATCTCAAATGAATTATACTCCTGAAGATCCTTTGATACGCCCTGGCTGTTATAAAAACACTTCTGGTTCCCGGTGCAGACCTCAAAAAAATAGTGCACCGGCCCGGTCAGGGGTTCTGTTGTATACGAATAATAGTCAAATACACCTTTCGTGTATTCTTTTTTCATCGGTATCTTTTCGCTTCCGCAGATGAAAAATACGTAATCCACGTTATCCATCCAGGTACGGAAGCGGATCGTGACCCGGTCTCCCATCTCCGGTTCAAAGGGTGTACGGTAGTTGGCAGTCTCATCACTGAACAGAGCTTTGCTGTTCAGTACAGGTCTCATGTTAAGCGCATATTCTCTAGTCCGCAGTACCTGTTCGATTTCATTAAAATTCATACCCATATCCTTTCGAAGACTGTTATCTAACTATCATATAACATATGTATCTATAAAACAAGGTTTTTCCAAAATTTCGCACATTCGGAAAAAAGGGCAGTAAAAAAGACAGCGGGGGTTGATGCTGTCTTTTTTAGGAGAAGGTATTTCTTGTTTCTTATGGGGTGTAGCAAAAACTATATAATGTATTGGGGGTTTTTACGAGTATTATAGTACCACATTCCCGGCAAGAAGTGTGCACAAACTTCACAAAAAACGCCTTTTGTTTTTAGCTGTTCTGCACAAAAAGAGCCTCAAACTCTTCTCTGGTAATCTTTTCCTTTTCCAGAAGAAGCTCCGCGCAGGCATCCAGCACATCCCGATGCTGGCCGATGATCTTCCGGGCTTTCTGATAGCATTCGTCCACGATCCGCTTCACTTCCTCATCGATCTCTCCGGCGATCGTCTCTCCATAGCTCCTTGTGTGGGCCAGGTCCCGTCCGATAAACACCTCTTCGCTGTCGTCTCCGTAATGGATCAGCCCCAGCCGGTCAGACATGCCGTATCTGGTCACCATGGAACGGGCAATGGACGTGGCCTGCTTGATGTCCTGGGAAGCGCCGGTGGTGATGTCGTCAAAGACCAGTTCTTCCGCCACTCTGCCGCCCAGATCCACCACAATGTCCTGAAGCATCCTTCCTTTGGTGTTGAACATCTCGTCTTTCTCCGGAAGGGGCATGGTGTAACCGGCAGCGCCCACACCCGTGGGAATGATGGATACGGTATAGACCGGCCCCACATCCGGAAGAATATGGAACAGGATCGCATGCCCTGCTTCGTGATAGGCCGTGATCTTCTTCTCCTTATCCGAGATCACCCGGCTTTTCTTCTCCGCTCCGATCCCCACTTTGATAAAGGCTTTCCGGATATCCTCCTGGATCATATAGGCACGGTTCTCCTTCGCCGCCTGGATCGCCGATTCATTCAGCAGGTTCTCCAGATCCGCCCCGGTGAAGCCGGCGGTGGTCTGCGCGATCTGATGCAGGTCCACATCGTCTCCCAGGGGCTTGTTTCTCGCATGGACTCTCAGAATCGCCTCTCTGCCCTTCACATCCGGCCTTCCCACTCCGATCTTCCGGTCGAACCGGCCCGGACGCATGATCGCCGGGTCCAGAATGTCCACCCGGTTGGTGGCCGCCATGACGATGATGCCCTCATTGACGCCGAAGCCGTCCATCTCCACCAGCAGCTGGTTCAGCGTCTGCTCCCGCTCGTCATGTCCGCCTCCCATGCCGGTACCTCTGCGTCTTGCCACCGCGTCGATCTCATCGATAAATACGATGCATGGCGCGTTTCTCTTGGCGTTGGCAAACAGGTCCCGGACACGGGACGCGCCGACGCCGACGAACATTTCCACAAAATCCGAGCCGGAGATGCTGAAAAACGGCACTCCCGCCTCTCCCGCCACGCATTTTGCGATCAGGGTCTTGCCGGTTCCGGGCGGTCCCACCAGCAGGACTCCCTTGGGAATCCTCGCTCCCACCTTTGTATAACGGTCCGGGTTCCGGAGGAAATCCACGATCTCCTCCAGCTCCGCCTTTTCTTCCTCCAGTCCCGCCACATCCTTGAAACCGGTGGTCTTCTCTCCGGCTCCCGTCAGCTGCGCATGGCTCTTGCCGAAATCCAGCATCCGGTTGTTGCTACCGCCGTTGTTCCGGCCCATGGTCATGACGATAAAGAAAAGCATAAGCCCGCACAGGATCAATGACATGCCGTAGGTCTCAAAAAATCCCGGCTGCTCGATCTGCAGCACCTCGTAGGTTACGTTCGCTTCTTTCAGCGTCTGCTCCGCAGCGGTCGTGTCCAGGACGTACGTGTTGCCCATGGTCCCGTCCGACAGACGGTAGATGACCGATCCGGTGGGTGTCTCCTCATTGGGCTGTATGCTGACGCTGGCGACCATGCCGTCCTTCAGCATCTCCTCAAACTGCTGCCATGTAAAATTCGGCCGCTCCTGCAGTTTCCCTTCGAAAAATACCAGCACCAGGCAGATCAGCACGAGAAATACCACGTAGGTGCCGATTCCTTTCCATTGTCTGTTCAAAATCTCTTATCCTCCTGTTACTCAATCAAATTCTATGACGCCGATGTATGGCAGATTCCTGTATCTCTGGTCATAGTCCAGCCCATACCCGACGACGAATTTATCCTCGATCTGAAATCCGGTGTAATCCACCTCCACCTCCGTCACCCGCCGGTCCGGCTTATCCAGGAGGGTGCAGATCTTAAGACTTGCCGGCCCCCGCTGGCCCAGCAGGTTTTTCAGGTGGCTCAGCGTCCTTCCGGAATCGATGATGTCCTCGATAATGATCACGTCCCGGTCCGTAATGGCCATATCCAGATCTTTGGAAAGCTTCACCACCCCGCTGGATTTCGTGGCGGCGCCATAGCTGGAACACTGCATGAAATCCATGACGACCGGTACAGTTATTCTTTTTGCCAGTTCACAGGTGAAATATACACTTCCTTTTAAAATGCAGATCAGATGGACTGTCTTTCCTGCATAGTCACGGCTGATCTGTTCTCCCAGTTCCCGGATTCTCCTGTCAACGGCGGCTTCGTCGATCAGCACATCAATATGGTATTTCTCCATCTTTCGCTCCTTTGCTTTCTATCATCTGTACTTTCAGGATCCTTTCTGTCTGTTCTGTCACCTTGACTCTCTCGCTGATGCGCATGCCGGTGATCCACAGGACATGGCTTCCGTCCGCCAGAAGGATGCACTGATCCCGCTGTTTTGCCGGAACTTTACTGTCTATGAAGTAGTTCTTCAGCTTCCTGCGCATCCCTCCGGACAGCTCCAGATAGTCGCCCGGACGTCTGGTTCTCAGAACAAGTCTGCCTTCTATTCTATCATAATCAAACCATTTCGTATAGCGATTTACAGGAATTTCACCAATTTTCTCACGATTTTCCAGCGACAGGACGAACCGCGCGCCCATGTAGCAGTATTCCTGCCCCGCTTCACAGGATACCTCTTCCATGTTTTTTTCCTGTCCGTATCCTCTCTGAAGCCACAGCTCCCTGTATCCCAGCACGGCAAAGCAGCCGTCCGGAAGCGTCACCCGGCTTCCGCTCCTGCCCTCCGTCAGGGCGCACACCTGCAGGACGTGTACCTCCTCCGGATGTCGTCCATCTCCCAGGAGCCGTTTCAGGCACCAGAGCACCAGCTGTTTTTTCAGATACGGATGCAGGGAGCGAAACGGCTCCAAAAGGATGTCGAAACCGTTTTCCTGCTCCCGAACCGTCCTCTGCCGGCACCGTTCCAGTTCTGTATCCAGAAAATCCTCCGCCTCCAGAAGTTTCCCGGCCGCCGCTGCCATCCGCGCCGCGCTCCCGGGCCGGATCTCCTCCATGGGCGCCAGCACCTGATGACGGATGCGGTTTCTCATATACGTACACTCCTGGTTGGTGGAATCCTCGATCCAGCAGGTCCCCCGTTTCGTAAGCCACTGCCGGAGTTCCTCCTTCCCAACGCACAGAAGCGGGCGGATATACGGCATGCGCACCGGCTCCATGCCCCGCAGCCCCCGCAGCCCCGTTCCTCTCATGAGATGGAACAGCATGGTCTCCGCCTGATCGTCCTGATGGTGCGCCAGCGCCACACGGTCCGCCCGGCCGCTCTTCCACTCTTCCTCAAACGCCTCATAACGGGCCTTCCTTCCCGCCTCCTCCATGCTGATCCGCTGTTCCTTTGCCATACGGGGCACATCCTTATACACCACCTTCAGAGGGATTCCCCGTTCCCTGCAGAACCGTTCGCAGAAGGCCTGATCCCGGTCCGCCTCCGCGCCGCGGATTCCGTGGTGTACATGCAGCGCCCGGACCCCGGCCTTTCCGTATTCCCGCAGAAGCTCCAGAAGCGCCGTGGAATCCGCTCCGCCGGAAAAACCGGCCAGCACCCGCATGCCGGGAGCCAGCATGTCCCACCGCTCCATATACCGGTATACCTTTTCCTGTGTGATTTTCATCTGCTCCATATATCCTTCGTCCTCCATGTCGGAAGCTTTTATACCAAACGCTGCTTTTCGGTCCGGCGGCTGTTTTCGTTCCGGAAGCTTTTTCTGCGCCGGAAGGCTTCTTTCCGGTCCGGCGGCGGTCCGGTGCGGCGTCTCCGGCATATCCGTGTCTCCGGTCCCTCTACCGGCGCCAGATGCCCGCCACCAGAATGGTCATATCGTCCTGTACGCCTTCTCCATAGGCCCTGACCTGCTCCATGAGCCGCTCCGCCATCTCCGAGGGCGTCCCCTGGGGCAGATGCTCGATCAGCTCCTTCATGACCAGCTCCTCCCGTCCCGCCGGGAGGGCGTTCATGACGCCGTCCGTCACCATGAAAAGCAGATTGCCGTCGTACATCCGGATCCGGAAAGGTTCCAGCGTGATCCGGCTGGTCACTCCAGCCGGCACTCCGCTTCCCCGGATGCACTCCACCCCGGTCTCTTTTTTCAGAAAGCTGGCGCTGGCTCCCGCCTTCAGAAAATCGCACACGCCGGTGTACAGGTCGATGGCCGCGATATCCACCGTGGAAAATACCGGGTCCTCCGGCTGCAGTACGATGGACGAATTGATCATCCGCACCGCGGTTTCTCTGGAAAATCCCGCTTCCAGAAACTGTTCCAGCAGATCCAGAAACAGCTCGCTCTGGGCGCACGCCTGCACGCCGGAGCCCATGCCGTCCGAAAGCCCCGCATAGAACTGGCCCTCCGGAAGCCAGAAAACGGAAAAATTATCCCCGGACACGGCCTCGTCCTGTCTGGTGGCTTTCTTGACCCCGTACAGCACATTGTACGCCACGCTTTCCACGAACAGGATCGTCACCCTCTCCTGGCTCACAAAAGAACGGCTGTCCCTGGCAGGCATCATCTCACATTCGCACAGCTCCGACAGTACCGACGCAATCTTCCGGGAGGCCACGCAGATCTTCCGACGGGTGTTCATGGTCACATACACCTGGCATTTGCGCCCCTTGGGATTATAGAAGAATACTTTATGGACCTGCACGCCCAGCAGGCGGAGCCTTTTCCCGATCTCCTGCTCCAGCTGGAAGTCCTCTCTCGTGCTGTAGATCCGCTCCATGGTCCTTGTGAGGATCCCGCTCATTTCCTGAAGCTGCCCTGCGGCCGCCAGGCGGTTTTCCGTCAGGCGGCTCTGCATGATCCGCTCCCCCCTTCCGGCTCCCTCGGCAGCCATCTGGGGCACCATACAGAAGCTTCTGGACAGCTGCTCGAAGCTTTCCTGATATTCCTCCATCCACTGACGGACCGGATGCAGGATCTCCATATCCTGAAATTCCTTCTTCCGGTCGCACAGCCATTCCCGAATGTATCCCGCCAGCACGGCCGCAGAGCAGAAGGCCGTTCCCTTCATGACGCTCACGATCATCTGCCAGGCCTGCGCGCCCAGCATGTACTCCACCGCCAGTTCCATGGCTGCCAGGCATGTCCCGGCGCCGGCGCCGAACAGCCACTTGTTCCTCCCCTGCTCCTTCCCGCCAAACAGGATCAGCAGGCATCCTCCCAGTATCATCGAAAGGATATACTTCGTCCATTCCATCGTATCAGTCCTCCTCCATACGTCCGCTGCCTGTCCCGTTCCGGTCGGCAGCCGGTTTTTGTATGGGCATTATAGAAAGAGGATTCTGCGAGCTTTGTCAATTAGAAGCGGCTCGAAAAAAAAATTTTTCGACATGCATATCCTGCCGCATCACTGTAATATGAGAAAAAAGGATGAGCCGTGCATGCAGCCCATCCTCACCTTTCTTCAGTCCCTTGATTTAAATATGATCTCATCCTCATAGACAAGTCCAAGCTTTTCCTTCGCTACGTCTTCTACGTATTTCTTGGTTCTTGTATAGGCTTCCAGATCACTGATCTCTTCTGCACGTCTCTCTTCCGCGGCGATGGCCTCCAGAAGAGCTTCCTCTCTCTCCAGGTAAGTACGATTCCTCTGCTTCAGCTGGATGCTGCCCACGGCGCTCACAGCAAACACCGCCAGGACGATCACGATGATCCCCCAGGCGCCCAGATGCGACCTGCGCCGGTATACCCTTCCAGTCTTCGTTCTTGTTGCCATAATACCTCACCTCTAAGAGAATAAGATCATTATAAACTCTTTCAGTCCTTTTTTCAATTTCTTTTTATAAAATCTGACGGCCACGCGAAAGACTTGTACGATTTTCCTCCAGATGGCGCGGAGCGGTTTCAAAACGATCCCCAGGCACCAGTTCAGGATTCCCGCGATATGCTCCACAAGCCAGCCGCTGACTGTCCTGTGATAGATCATCATCCCCGCGGCAACGGCAAACAGGGCGTATCCCCGCACCGCGCCGTCATTTTCCCGATACAGAAGCTGGAAGACAAGAAGCGCGGTTCCCGCCCAGTAGAGCACATCCTCCAGCGCGATGGCGAAGACGCCATGGGGCACGATTCTCCGGAAGATCCGGATCAGGTCGTAGAGCACCAGAAGCCCTGCTCCTCTCAGCACTGCAAGTCCAAAAAACTGCAGTTCTTTTACGATTCCCGGACTCATGGCGCTAACGGAACAGCCGGTTCAGCAGAGATTCTCCGCCTTTTTTGAAATCGGATACTTCCGAATACTGAATGCTGTCGATCCGGCCCTCCAGCTCGATCTCCCCCTTCTCCAGCGACAGACGGTTCACGTGCAGATCCGCCCCCTTGATCTGCATCATCCCCAGCTCCGTCTCCAGAAGGACTTCTGCTATGTCAAACGAAATTACATCGGATACGCCTGTAATGCTTCCGGTCCGGCGGTTCATCATATTGACTTTATGCGCGCCTCTGCCCTGCGGATGTTCCTCCGCGGATGCCATCTTAACCATAAAAAAGACCTCCTATATATTCTCTTACAATATATTAGGAGGTTCTCATAATTATGCATTTTTGCAATGGATCATAAATATCGGTAAAGCTCTTTGGCCTCTTCCTTCCTGACGGTCTCCTGTACGTCCAGCACTTCCGCCTTCACAGTCCTTGTCCCAAACCGGATCTCGATCACATCCCCTTCCTTCACATTCAGGGATGCCTTGGCTGTCTTCCCGTTCACCAGCACTCTGCCGGCGTCGCAGGCTTCATTGGCAACGGTGCGTCTCTTAATCAGACGGGAAACCTTCAAAAACTTGTCCAGTCTCATCTGCTCTCTTAATTCAGGGCATCCTTTAACGCTTTGCCTGCCTTAAACTTCGGCGCTTTGGAAGCTGCGATCGGCATGGGCTCGCCTGTATGCGGGTTTCTTCCTTCTCTTGCCGCTCTCTCCAGCACCTCGAAGGTACCAAAACCGACGACCTGAACCTTCTCACCTTTCTTTAATTCTTCTGTAACTACATCTACAAACGCCTTGAGGGCCTTTTCTGCATCTTTTTTCGTAATATCCGCATTCTCTGCGACTGCTGTAATCAACTCGGCTTTGTTCATGTTATCTCCTCCTAAAACTTTCTGAATAAAATGTGTGGTTAATAAGCACGTATCATTAGTTATACCGTCTTTCCCTCTGTTTGTCAAGCAGTATCCGGATATTTACCTGTCTTTCCGCCGTCTTTTCTCTTCTTTTTCCGCCGCTTTGATCTCTTCCCACCGCTTCCGGTTCTGTTCCAAAGACCCATACTCCTCGTTTCCGAACACATGGGGGTGGCGGCGCACCATCTTTTCCGCCAGCCCGTTCACCACATCTTCCATGGTGAACCTGCCCTCCTCCTCCGCAATCCGGGCGTGCAGAAGCACCTGCAGGAGCACGTCGCCCAGCTCCTCGCACAGGTTCTCGTCATCCTTCTGCCGGATGGCCTCGATGGCCTCCCTGCATTCATCCTCCAGGCAGGGGATCATGCTCTCATGGGTCTGGGCCCTGTCCCACGGACAGCCGTGGTCGCTCCGCAGTTCTGCGATAATGTCCAGCAGTTCTGGATAGGTATACATATGGTGCCTCCTCGCTTTCCTTTCCTCACAGGCAGCACATCCCGGGCAGATCCTCCTTCCAGGCTCCCGCATGCGGGGCGCAGGCCCTCGCATGAGAAACCCGAACGGAGTGTCTGCCCGGGACGGACATTCACGCTGCCATTACAGCATCTTGTTAATCATTGCAAGCACTTCCTCGCCGAGGGCCGCGCTCTTTGCGTCGGCGTCCTCGAGAGAGGTGCCTTTAATTCCGTAGTAGAACTTCACCTTCGGCTCGGTTCCGGACGGCCGTACGCACAGCCATGCGCCGTCGTTCAGATCGTAGTAGAGCACGTTGGAAGCCGGAAGCCCGGTGGGCTTCACCTCTCCGGTGGCCATGTCCTTGATGGTATCCAGCTTGTAGTCTCTCGCGGATACTACCTTGTAGGAACCGATGGTTTCCGGCGTGTTGTTCCTCAAAGTCTCCAGGATCTCCTGGATCTTCGCAAGGCCTTCAATGCCTTTGAGCTCGATGGATTTCACCGCATCCTTGTAGTAGCCGTACTTTTCATACATGGCGAGCATGGCATCCCACAGCGTCATGTTCTTCGTCTTGTAGTATGCAGCCGCTTCGCACAGCGCCACCGTTGCGGAGATGGCATCCTTGTCGCGGGCGTAGGTTCCGATCAGGCAGCCGTAGGACTCTTCCAGGCCGAACAGATAGGTACCGTGTCCGGTATGCTCGTTCTTCAGGATCTGCTGTCCGATGAACTTGAAGCCGGTCAGCACTTCCACCAGCTCGCAGCCGTAGTTTGCCGCCACGGCGTCCACCAGGTTGGTGGTCACGATGGACTTGACCACCTGTCCGTCCGCCGGGATCTTTCCTGCCGCCTGCTTCTGGCTCAACACATAGTCGCACAGCAGGGAACCGGACATGTTGCCGGTCAGCGGGATATACTCGCCGGACTTTGCATCTTTCACATAGACTCCAAGCCTGTCCGCATCCGGGTCGGTTGCGAGAACCAGGTCCGCGTTCACTTCCTTCGCAAGCTTCAGGCCCAGTGCAAACGCTTCCGCCGCTTCCGGGTTCGGATAACTGACGGTGGGGAACTCGCCGTCCGGGAGTTCCTGCTCTTTTACCACGTAGACGTTCTCAAAGCCCAGCTCCTTCAGCGCGCGCCTTGCCGGAATGTTGCCGGTGCCGTGGAGCGGCGTGTAGACGATGCGGATATCTTTCTGCATTTTGTCAATGGCGTCCTGATTCACCACCTGCGCCATGACATGTCCGATAAACTTGTCGTCGATGGCCTGTCCGATGATCTCATACTTCCCGGCTGCCTCCGCCTCTGCTCTGGTCGTCGTCTTCACGGTGGACAGGTCGGTGATCGCCAGAACCTCCTCGGTCACGCCCTTGTCATGGGGCGGCGTAAACTGCGCGCCGTCCTCCCAGTATACTTTATAGCCGTTGTACTCCGGCGGATTGTGGCTGGCGGTGATGTTGATGCCCGCCACGCATCCCAGCTCGCGGACCGCGAAGGACAGCTCCGGCGTCGGGCGCAGAGACTCGAACTTATATGCTTTAATTCCGTTGGCTGCCAGCGTCAGCGCCGCTTCTTCCGCAAATTCCGGAGACATCCGGCGAGAGTCATAGGCAATGGCAACACCTTTGCCCTGGCCGCCCTGCTTGATGATATAATTGGCAAGTCCCTGGGTCGCGCGGCGCACCACGTAGATGTTCATACGGTTCACACCGGCCCCGATGATGCCGCGAAGGCCCGCCGTACCAAACTCCAGATCCTTGTAAAAACGCTCTTTGATCTCGTTGTCGTCGTCTGCGATCGCCTTCAGTTCTTTTTTCGTAGCTTCGTCAAAATAGGGATTGGAAAGCCACTCTTCGTAGATTGCCCTGTAGTCCATTTTGTACAATTACCTCCCGGATTCAGTATTTTCGTTAGATTTATTATACAATATCTCCCTGGAAAAGGAAACTCTTTTTTCCCTCTGAGACAGGAATTTTTCCAGCTTTTCCATGTGTTTTCCCGGAACCCACGCTTTATTTGTATTGTAATAGTAATTTGCCAGCTTCCAGAATTTCTCCGGATACTGCATGCGCAGGCTCAGATACTCCCGCTCCTCTCCGCTCAGAGGGCGCACCTGCTCATAGGCATTCAGAATCCTGCCGCCCAGCCGGAAGTCGTAATTCTGCTTTTCGAGAATCTTTCTCATGAACAGGTACAGGTCGTTCACCTGCACATCCAGCGCAAATTTTTCAAAATTGATGACCGCCATCTGCCCGTTTCCCACCAGAATGTTGTGATGGATGTATTCCCCGTGGCAGAAATGCCCCTCCAGGAGCGCCTGTTCCCGAAGCTTCCTGCAGGAAGACATCTGAAGCCGGCGTTCAATCTCCTGCGCCTCCAGAAGGATGGACGGACAGCAGGACAGATAGGCCGACTCAAAGTCGTTTTTCTTATTTTTCTTCCGGATGAAGGCGTAGATCTTCCGAAGCTCCCGGTTATGGCGCCCCAGTTCCACAGCCGCGTCCGCCGCGGACAGACGGAGCCGGTCCTCCTCCGTCAGCAGACAGAATCCGCGCAGGCAGGTATGCATACCGGCCAGCAGGGACGCCGCCTTCAGGATCTCGCTCTCGCTTCTGGTATCGCATTCTCTTCCATCCAGGGATTCTTTCACCACGAACTGCCAGTATTCCCGGTATACCGTCGCCAGCCTGCCCTCTTTGTCCGGCTCCATCCGGTCCACCAGATAACCGCAGTCCTTCAGATGCTGCAGAAGCTCCTGTTCCTTCTGAAGCTTATAGGTACTCCCGGTAAACTCCCGGATCACAAGCCTGCCCGCACTGGTATCCAGTAAAAATGCTCCCCTGGTGCGCCAGCTGGCGTTCACGGTAAACGGATACTGCTCCAATACCTGCAAATCTCTCTCGTTCATAGAATCCCCCCACGCATCGGTCGTCTCGTACTTTCTATACATATGTGGAGGACATAAAAAATAGCACCCTTTCGGGCGCTGATTTTTGAAAAAAATTCCGTTCACAGGACGGCTGCGCAGAATGGAATAAAACAGAATATGACCGGATGGGATGGGACTGGTCAGGTCTGTGGGCCGCCGCAGGCGTTTCTGTTGGGGAGAACCATGACTTTATCATGTCATGTTTTCGTGTTATACTGTTAAAAGACCGGAGGGATACAGATGAAGACAGACCGTTTGCTCGGGATTCTTGCCGTTCTGCTGCAACATGACAAAACAACAGCCCCGGAACTGGCCAGGCGCTTCGAGGTGTCAAGACGGACCATCAACCGCGATATGGAGGATCTGTGCAGGGCAGGCATACCGGTGGTCGCCACGCAGGGCTGCGGCGGCGGGTTTTCGATTGCAGATGGGTACAAAATTGACAAGACGCTTTTTACAAAAGACGAACTCCAGACTGTTCTGGCAGGGCTCAGAGGAATGGACAGCGTATTTGACGGCTCTGTTCTTACCGGCCTGCTTGAAAAACTTTCGGGCGGAGAGCGTCACGTCATCGCGGAGGACATGATCATCATCGACCTGGCGTCCCATTATCAGGCTTCTCTCACGCCCAAAATCGAGCTGATAAAAAACGCAGTCCAGACCAAACACATTCTGTCGTTCCGGTACTGTTATGAAAAAGGAGAAGCAGAACGCCGGATCGAACCATACCGCCTGCTTTTCAAATGGTCGTCGTGGTACGTGTTCGGTTTTTGTCTGGACAGACAGGACTGGCGGCTGTTCCGGCTGAACCGCCTCTGGAATCTGCAGATGAAAAAGGAAACCTTTGCCAGCCGGAACATTCCTCAGGAAAAACTGTCGTTTGACGATTATTTTACAAAAAGCAGCATTCATCTGAAAGCAGTTTTTGAGGAAAGTGAAAAATACCGTCTGATAGAAGAATACGGCATCGACAGCTTTTCCACATGCAAAGATCACAGGCTGTACTTTGAACATGATTTTGCAGGGTATGAAAACATGCGGGAATGGATCTTCAGCTTCGGAGACAGGGTGTCCGTACTGGCCCCGAAGGAATTACAGGACGACCGAAAAAAACAGGCGGAACATATTCTGAACATGTGCAGAGACGATTCGAAAATATGAAAAAACATCAGGGAACATGACATATTGCTGTCATGTTTTCTGTGTTATAATTTAAAAAAGAGGTATCGTAAACCATGGAAAGACAAAATCAGAAAGCAGGTGATCACAATGGCTTCCAGCCTGGAATTTGTAGAATATGTGTGTGAACAGATCAGCGGTGCCGGAACGATTTCCTGCCGGAAAATGTTCGGCGAATATGGAATCTACTGCAACGGAAAAATCATCGGCGTCGTCTGCGACAATCAGTTTTTCGTAAAAAAGACAAAGGCCGGGGCGGCCGTCTGTCCGGACTGCGGGGAAGGAGCCCCCTATCCGGGCGCAAAGGCCCATTTTGTCATAGACCGCGTGGACGACCGTAAGCTGATGGCGAAATTTATCTCCGCCACCTGCGACGAGCTTCCTGCCCCCAAACCGAAGAAGAAAAAAGAAAAACAGCGTCCGTGACACGCTGTTTTTCTTTTTTGAACTTATACATGAAAACGGTCATAGGAACGATAACAGTCCTCGCAGAGCTTCTTTCCGTTTTCCAGATGGATGTGGTTCTCCGAGGCGATCTCCCCGCAGCCGTCGCATCTCACCGACCGGAAGATCCGGGCCGGCTCCGGAAGCCTGAGCGTCGTCTCCTTCACCTCAAAAAGTTCCTCGGGCGCATGGGTCTGATAGTAGGCAAGGCTCTCCGCCTTCGTCATGCCCTCCGGCTTCGGGCGCAGGACCAGCCGGACGGACCTGCCGCTCTTTCGTTCATAAAAGGAAAACGCCTGCTTGCCCGTCATGTGGAACAGCAGATTTCCTTTTCCCGCGCTGCATCCCAAAAGCACCTGAATGGCATCCACGCCGCAGGCGTCATTTTCGCTGATGCATACGACCTGTTCGTCCTCCGAAAAAGAAAGCTCCAGCAGCGAGGCGGCATACAGGGCCGCCCGGCAGCCGATGGCAAGCCCGCCGCAGGAATGCCCGTGAAACGCCACGCATCTCTCCCATTGCTCTTGTTCCATTGTATTATCCTCCTTGAAAATATCGTTTCAGTTCTTCCGCCTCATCCATGGTATTCTTCCATTGATATGTTTTCAGATCCGTCTTCCAGCCGTTCTCCGTCCGTACCGTCTCCACGCCTTCCTCCTGCAGAAGCAGCCTCTGCAGATCCGGCGTCTCAAAGTATCCGGCTCCGCTTAATTCCCCTCTGGCGTTTACCACCCGGTGGGCCGGGACATCCTTTCCGGCAAGGCCGAGTTTCAGTCCGTGTCCCACCTGCCTGGCGTGGTTCGGGCTGCCGCAGAGCAGCGCGATCTGCCCGTAGGTCGCCACGGTCCCCGCCGGAATCCGAAGGCAGACCAGACGCATTTTTTTATAAAAGTCCATCTGCATCTCCATATGAAATGGATGCCGGTCATTGATCCGGAGCTTTCCGTAAGCATCCATCTGATTCTCCGTACTTTTGGACTGCTTCCTGCAAAAGCCATTCCTTCTGGTTTCTCCCGGGCTCCTCCAGCACCAGATCCAGCAGCTCCTGAAGGACTGCGCCCAGCCGGGGACCCGGGGCAAATCCCGCTTCCAGCAGGTCCCTGCCGCTCACTGCCAGCTGCTTTAAGGTGATGCAGTCTTTCTCCTTAAGGATCTTTTCATAAAGCGCTCCCACCTTCCGGAGGGCCTCAAGCTTCGGCTCCTGCGTCTTGGGATTCTGCGCCAGGATGTCCGCCCGCTGCACCTTCAGATACAGGGGGAACAGATCCTCCCCGATCCGATTCACGGCGCGGCGCACCCTCGCCGGCGTCAGCGCCGGACGGTAATCGTGGCACCAGACCAGCTTTGTCACCGTGCGGATCGTCTCGTTGTCGAATTTCAGCCGCCTCAGTATCTTCTCCGCCAGCTTCTCGCCGGCTTCCTGATGCCTCTTGAAATGATCGACCCCGGCCTCATCGGTGGTTTTCACTTCCGGCTTGCCGAAATCGTGGAACAGCACGGCCAGGCGCAGGACCTTGTCCGCTTCGATCTGCCGCAGCGCATGGAGCGTATGCTCCCCCACGGAATAGACGTGATGGGGATTGTTCTGCCCGCACGCCATGCAGGCATCAAACTCCGGCAGCACCACCTGGGTGATCCCGGTCTCCCACGCCTCCCGGAGCCGTTCCGGATTCGAAGATGTTAAAAGTTTCACAAGCTCTGCCTGAATCCGCTCCGCGCTGACTCTTTTCAGGTTACCGCACAGCTTCGGAATCGCCGACCGGGTGCTCTCCTCCAGCGTAAAACCGAGCTGGGCGCTGAACCGGATGGCCCGCAGCATCCGCAGGGCGTCCTCCGTAAAACGCTCCTCCGCCCGGCCCACGCACCGGATGATCCCCCGTCTCAGGTCTCCGACGCCGTCAAACGCGTCCACCAGTCCCGCCGTCTCGTTGTACGCCATGGCATTGATGGTAAAATCCCGCCGCTTCAGGTCTTCCAGAAGGTTTCCGGTAAAATGAACTTCCTTCGGATGGCGGCAGTCCTCATATTCGCCGTCCACCCGGTAGGTGGTCACCTCAAAGCCCTCCTGCCCCAGCATGACGGTCACAGTCCCGTGCTGAAGCCCGGTGTCGATGGTCCTGCCAAAAAGCGCTTTCACCTCCGCGGGCAGCGCCGAGGTGGTAATGTCCCAGTCTGCAGGCTGTCTTCCAAGAACCGCATCACGAACACACCCGCCGACGGCATAGGCTTCGTGCCCTGCCGCGGCGAGTGTGCGGATGATCGTATTTACTTTTTCAGGAATCTGAATCTGCATCCGGATCATAACCTCTCGTCCTTAATATGCCTTCCCCCAGTAAACCAGCTTTTTCGCCGGCTTTCCGCAGCAGACGCATTTCTCCGAGATGCGGTGCTGCTCAAAGGGCATGCAGCGGCTGGTGGCGGTGGTGTCTTCCTTGATCTTGTCCTCGCACGCCTGCTCTCCGCACCACATGGCCCTTACGAATCCCGGTTTGTTGTTGACCGTGTCCGTAAATTCCTCATAAGTCAGCGCATCGTAGGTATGCGCGTCCCTGTGAGCCCTTGCCCGCTCCAGCATCTCCTTCTGCATGGTCTCAAGAACCTCGGAAAGCTTTGTCTCCAGCTCTTCCAGAGATACCACAAGTTTCTCCCTTGTATCCCGGCGGACGATGATCGCCTGTCCGGCTTCGATGTCCTTCGGCCCGATCTCGATGCGGGTGGGGATGCCCTTGATCTCCTGCTCGGCAAATTTCCAGCCCGGAGACTTATCGGTGTCGTCCACTTTCACCTGGAAGGTCTTCTCCAGACGGCCGCGGAGCTCGTACGCCTTGTCAAGGACGCCCTCCTTGTGCTGGGCGATGGGCACGATCACGGTCTGAACGGGCGCGATCCTGGGCGGCAGCACCAGGCCGGAATCGTCTCCGTGAACCATGATGATGGCCCCGATCATACGGGTGGTCATGCCCCAGGACGTCTGATGGACGTATTTTAACTGATTGTCCTTATCGGTGTACTGGATGCCGAAGGCTTTTGCGAATCCGTCGCCGAAATTGTGGCTGGTACCGGACTGCAGCGCCTTGCCGTCATGCATCAGGGACTCGATGGTATAGGTTGCCTCCGCACCGGCAAACTTCTCCTTGTCGGTCTTCTGTCCCTTGATGACCGGAATCGCCAGCACTTCCTCACAGAAATCCGCATAGACGTTCAGCATCCGGACGGTCCGCTCCTCCGCCTCTTCCGCCGTGGCATGGGCCGTATGCCCCTCCTGCCATAAAAATTCCCGGGAACGCAGGAAAGGCCTCGTGGTCTTCTCCCAGCGCACCACCGAACACCACTGGTTGTAATTCTTCGGAAGGTCCCGGTAGGAATGGATCTCATTCGCATAGAAATCGCAGAACAGCGTCTCCGAGGTGGGACGCACGCACATGCGCTCCTGAAGCGGCTCCAGCCCTCCGTGGGTCACCCACGCCACCTCCGGCGCAAACCCTTCCACGTGATCCTTCTCCTTCTGGAGCAGGCTCTCCGGAATGAACATGGGCAGATACACATTTTCCACTCCGGTTTCCTTGAATCTGCGGTCCAGCTCCTTCTGGATGTTCTCCCAGATCGCGTAGCCGGCCGGTTTGATGACCATACAGCCCTTCACACTTGTATAATCGATCAGTTCCGCTTTCTTCACCACGTCCGTATACCACTGGGCGAAGTCCGCGTCCATGGAGGTGATGCCCTCCACCAGCTTCTTTTCTTTTGCCATATCAGTCAATTCTCCTTCTGTCAAATACGCATTCTTACACTGTTTTTCATTGTAAAAAGGATTGAGGGGTTTGTCAAGGTAAATATGGAAGCCCTTCCAATACTTAGCTGCCATATTCTTTCCTGTTTTGCAGATACTGTAGATAACGGAGGTGGTCCAGGCAATGAAATTACAGACCCGGCTTTATTTTCAGAAAACAGGCATCCTGATGGCAGTCTATCTGGCACTCCGCTTTCTGCTGCCTGTCATCCTGCCCTTTTTTCTGGCGTGGATCACCGTGGGAGGGCTGGTACTCCTGCAGAAAAAGGTCCGTATCCGCCTTCTGCCCCTGAGCATCCTGTACATCCTGCTGTTCCTTCTTCTCTCCGGCACGTCCGTCTTCTGCGGCTGCTTTCTTCTGTATGAACCCTGCCGCCGCCTGCTGCCCGTCTGCCAGAGCTACTGGGCGCAGTTCTCGGAATACCTTGCCTGGCTTCCCGGCTCCCTGTCCGGACGCCTGGCCGATCTGATGCCCTCCGCCCTCTCCTGCATGTTCGGCATCTTTTTATACCTGATCTCCATCCTTCTTTTCGCCAGAGACTGGGAGCATTTTCACAGGCTGCTGTACAGGCTTCCGTTCGCCGTTCCGATCTCCCACGCCGGCACGCGGATTCTGCAGTGCGTAAAAGGATGGATCCGCGCCCAGTTCCGGATCATGGCCGTCATATCGCTGGAATGCGCCGCGGGATATTACCTTCTGCATATTCCGGGCTTTCCCCTCTGGGCGCTGCTCACCGGAATCATCGACGCGCTTCCGGTCTTCGGCACCGGCACCGTCTTTCTCCCGTGGATCCTGATCCTCCTTCTGCTTCAGGAATCCGCCTTTGCCCTGTGGCTGGGGCTGCTCTATCTGATTACCTGGCTCACCAGAGAACTCCTGGAGCCAAAGCTTCTGGGAGACGGCCTGGGGCTGCTGCCTGTCTGCTTTCTCATGTCCGTCATCGCCGGACTGAAGCTCTTCGGGCCTCTGGGCTTTTTCTCCGGTCCTTTCGGCGTTCTGCTCATCCGGGAACTGTGGACGGAGCTGGAACTGTCTTTTTCCCGGAAGAATGACCTGAGTCTTTGAAACGGCCGGTTTCCTTATTCCGACGCCGGAAACGTCGGTTCCGCCTGAAACTCCATCTTTTCCTTTGTCACCGGATGCGCAAACCGGATCCCGCAGGCGCAGAGGCAGAGCGGTCCGCATCCCGGCTCTGCCTTTCCGTATTTCCGGTCCCCTGCGATGGGCGCTCCCGCGTGGGCCAGCTGCACCCGGATCTGGTGGTGCCGCCCGGTCAGGAGGCGGATCTTCAGAAGGCTCTTCCCGTCCTGCTCTTTCAGCACCTCATAGGACAGCTCGCATCTTCTGGCGCCTTTCGTCCCGGCAGGGACGACCCGGGACGTATTGGTCCTGCCGTCCTTCAGAAGGTTGTCCACCAGCACGCCGCTTTTCTCCGGCAGTTTTCCACATACCACCGCCTGATACCACTTTTCCATGTGGATATGGCCGCTGACCTGCCTGCCAAGCTCCGCAGCCGCCCGATCCGTCTTTGCCACGAGGAAGATTCCCTCCACCGGCTGGTCCAGCCGGTTCACCGGCTTCAGGCAGGGCGCCTTCCCGTCCCGTTCCGCCATATGGTTCTGCAGCATGCTCATCAGATCCGGCTCCGATACCCGCGCGCTCTGCACTGCGGTCCCCGAGGCCTTCCATACAACAAGCAGCTCCTTATCTTCATACAGAATCCGGTATGTTTCCATTCTCTTTTACTCTCCTGATAAAAAAGGGCTGCCGCAGTGTCTGTGCTGCAGCAGCCCCATATAATCCCATAAAGCAGATCTTACAGTCTCTTCAAAAGCTCCTCGCGCTCCGCCTCATATCCCGGTTTCCCAAGAAGCGCGAACATGTTCTTCTTATAGCTCTCCACACCCGGCTGATTGAACGGATTCACGCCCTGCAGATAGCCGCTGATGCCGCATGCGAACTCGAAGAAATAGAACAGCTGGCCGAGAGAGAATTCGTCCTGTCTCGGAATCCTCACCATCAGGTTCGGCACATTGCCGTCCGTATGCGCCAGCATCGTTCCGTTCATGGCGTTCTTGTTGACAAAATCGATGTTCTTTCCTGCCAGATAGTTCAGGCCGTCCAGATCCACCGGCTCTTCTTCGATGATGATCTCCTGATCACATTCTTCCACGCAGAGAACGGTCTCGTACATGATCCTGGAACCATCCTGAATGAACTGGCCCAGAGAATGAAGGTCTGTGGTCAGATCGATGGACGACGGATAGATGCCCTTCTGGTCCTTGCCCTCGGACTCGCCGTACAGCTGCTTCCACCATTCAGAGATATAATGAAGGCTTGGCTCATAATTCGCCAGAACTTCCGTATTCTTTCCTTTTCTGTAAAGGATGTTGCGGACCACCGCGTACAGAACCGCGTCGTTTTCCTCATAGGGCGTATTGATGGCTGCCTCGCGACCGCTGGCCGCTCCCTCCATCAGCTTCTGGATATCCGCTCCGCTGGCTGCGATGGGAAGCAGGCCCACTGCGGTCAGTACGGAGAAACGTCCGCCCACATCATCCGGAACCACGAAAGTCTCATAGCCTTCTTCCGTTGCCAGGCCTTTCAGCGCCCCTCTTGCCTTGTCCGTTGTAGCGTAGATTCTCTTAGCCGCCTCTGCCTTGCCGTACTTCTCCTCCAGTTTCTTCTTGAAGATACGGAACGCGATGGCAGGCTCCGTGGTCGTACCGGACTTGGAGATGACGTTTACAGAGAAATCGCGGTCTCCGATCACATCCATCAGATGGCTAAGATAGCGGGTGGAAATGCTGTTTCCTACAAAATAGATCTCCGGAGTCTTTCTGATCTCTTTGGATACAATATTGTAGAAGCTGTGCCTTAAGAACTCGATGGCCGCGCGGGCGCCCAGATAGGAACCGCCGATACCGATCACAAGCAGCACATCCGAATCGTTCTGGATCTTCGCCGCCGCTTTCTGGATCCTTGCAAACTCTTCCTTGTCATAGTTCACCGGAAGATCGATCCAGCCCAGGAAATCGTTGCCCTGCCCGCTTCTCTTAAGCAGTACGTCCTTCATGGCCGCCGTCTGAGCCTCCATGAACTTCACTTCGTCCGCACCGATGAACGGCGCCGCTTTTGAATAGTCAAATGTTATCTTTCCCATTTGTTCCTACACTCCTTTTCTACACGAGTTCCCCCGCAAAATATAGAAATATTGTAGCACTTCAGCATACGGAAAATCAAGTGGATGAGCCCAAAAAATCGGAAAGAACTTCCTGAAACAGTTTCTCCTCCTCTTTTTCAAGGACAAATCTCTTTCCGGCGTCCTCCCCCTGGGCAGATTTTTCGTTTTCCGGCAGTACAGCCGCCGCAGGCTCCGCGTCTTCCGCTTCTCTTTCGGGCTGCTCAAACACTTCATATACATGCGTCTGCCGGGGGTACAGGGTGTTGGACACGTAATCAAGGAGCAGTACCCGGCTCTGCTCCCACAGACTGTCTGTCTCCAGCCAGAGAATCACAAGCCGCACGGCTGCCGCCGCCGCCGCGGACGCCAGAACGCGTTCCAGACAAAAACGCATCCCGAATCCCGCGTAATACAGCGCCGCGGATTCCAGCACCCCGGCACACAGCAGGATGCCTGTCCACCGCTCCGGGAGCCTCCTCCACCGTTCCAGCGGAATTCCAAACTTCTTCTCCTGGCATAGATATTTCCGGACAAATACGTCTCTGTCGCAGATTCCCACCTTCACTTCGTAGCTTTTCTCGAATTTCAGCGTCATGGCCCGGAGCATCCTGCCTTTCCCGCCGTTCTCCAGCGCCGCTTCCCTGCAGAGATTTCCAAACAGTATCCTCCTTGCCAGCGCCAGCACCATTCCCCAGATGCCCAGCGCCAGAAATTCTCCATAGTAAACCGACCATACCTGATACATAAAAAGCGCCTCCCCTTGCATACATTTTTCAGATGAGCCCATTATAGCAGAATCATCCGCAGAGGGAGACGCAACTTATCGGTAAAATACGACAGGCCCTGTCTGTTCCTGTCCGGTGTTCAGCCGAATACCATTTAAAAAAGACAAACGAAAGGTGCTTCCGCAATCCGGCATTTATCCGAAGGGCGGAAGACGGTTTCGGAATCTTCAGTTCAGGCGCCTCACAAAATTCTCCACCAGCGCCACGCTGTGGGCGATGGCCTGACGCTCAAAGGTCGGATAATCCACCGTTGCGCTGTCGTCCGCCTTATCGGAGATGGCGCGGATAATCACAAACGGAAGATGGTTCAGATACGCCGCCTGGGCGATGGCCGCGCCTTCCATCTCCGTGCACATGCCGCCAAACTGACGGATGATCCGCTCCTTCACCGCCTGATCCGAGATAAACTGGTCCCCGCTGACCACTCTTCCGGTAAAGACCTGGACCTCCGGCACCGCTTCCCTGCATGCTTCCTCCGCCTTCCGAAGAAGCGCCGGATCCGCCTGGAAACAGCTGGTCTCCATCCTGGGGATCACCCCCGGCTCATAGCCGAATCCGGTGGCGTCCATGTCATGCTGCAGAGCGTCTGAAGACAGCACGATATCCCCGATGTTAATCTCCGCCCGCAGGGATCCCGCGATCCCGGTATTGATCACCGCATCCACCTGATACACATCGGCCAGGATCTGCGTACAGATCCCCGCATTGACCTTTCCAATGCCGCTGCGCACAACAACCGCTTCCACACCGTTTAACGTTCCGGAATAAAAATCCATGGATGCTTTCCGGAGCAGTTTTCCATCGGAAAGCTTTTCCCTCAGCGCGGTTACTTCTTCTTCCATGGCTCCGATAATTCCTATTTTCTTTATCATCCTGAAATGCCTCTCTTTCTTAAAGCCGTTTGCTTTTCTGTCTTTTTACAGTATAACGAAAGTTTTCCTGTTTGACCAGAAAATTTTCCGTTTTTTATGTTGTATTTTCCTTGTCTGTATGTTATAATCGGTTCATCTGAAGAATATTCTGAAATTCATACCTTATTGGACCATAGCAGTCCAATAAGTATCCCTTATGGAACATCCGCTGTTCTGTAAGTACTTATCCGGCGTATCGCCCTGTTTCAGAAAACAATTTCACATGGCGGACGCATGGTTTTTCCGTGTTCTGCCGACAGGAGGCAGCATGAGCAGAAAAGAACACCCTCTGGTATGGCATTGTCATGATGACCGGAACTTTGCCGAGCTGATGGACGGATGGCTGTTCCACGGAAAGGGATGCATCCACCCGGACGACATCCACAGCGCTGACCGGCGGTTTCTTGCAAAAAGCAGCAAACGGGTCTATCGGGACCGTTACCGGGATATTTTCAAAAGCGCGGACGGCATGGGGCTCCGGCTTTTCATCGGCGCGGAGCATCAGGCCCATGTTCATTACGCCATGCCTGTACGTATCATGGACTATGACAGCGTTTCCTATTCCCTTCAGAAAGACCTGATCCGACGGCAGCATGAAGAGGCACAGGATCTGGCGGAAGATGAACGGCTGTCCGGTTTCTCCGAAACAGACCGGCTGACTCCGGTCATTACGCTGGTCCTCTACTGCGGTTCCCGTCCATGGGACGGCGCTTCCAGGCTCCACCAGCTCCTTGACCTGGAACGCATCCCGCAGCAGCTCCGGCGGTATATCGCGGACTACCGGATCCACGTACTGGACATCTGCCACACCTCCGACCGGCGTCTGAAGGAGTTTCCGCCGGATATCCGCGTTCTGTTTTTCTTTCTGAAATACAGGGATGACCCCGAGAAGCTGAAAAGATGTATGGCAAAGGAGCAGGACATCCGCAGAGACACCTACGACACCATCGCGGAATCGGTCGGCGAACAGCGGCTGAAGGATATCCGGCCCGAAGAAAAAGGAGGCAAAATCAATATGTGCAAAGCGATCGATCTGTTGATTGCAGACGGCGAGAAGCGCGGAGAAAAGCGCGGAATCGCACAGGAGAGACAAAATACAAAACGCGCAGCTGCAGCAGCGGAACGGGCAAAACAAAAAGCACAGCGCGAACAGGAAAGAGCCAGGAAGGCTGAGAAACGCGTTAAGGAACTGGAGCAGATGCTGCGTTTGCAGATGCACGACAGGTAACCTAATATAATGCAGCTGTCCGCCTGTATTCAAAATCCTGTTTATGGGTTAAAAAGATATCCTCTTCAGGCATTTTATTCAGATAAAACAGGTTAATGACATGTAACTGGTTCTTGAATCAAAAGCATACGATGCACCTCCTCATATCCTGATCAAAATATTATACATCAGCTTTCAGCAGGGACACAACTCCGAAAAAAGTCATTCCATTTAATACGCCCGCCTTGCAATTTCATTCCACAATCATTTTACAATCATTTCGCGCTCTCAAAGACTCTCTGGAAAAATTATCTGCTTTCTGATATACTGTTTCACAGAAAACAGACAGGCTCTGCCCAAAAACGGGCAGAAACTGCTGCGGAAAGGAGATCAGACCATGGTATACAAAACAAAAGGAACCTGCTCACAGGCCATCAATGTGGAAGTAGAAGACGGTATCATCACATCTGTACAATTTGTCGGCGGATGTGCCGGGAATACAGCAGGCATTGCAAAACTCGTAGTTGGCATGAAAGCAGACGATGTCATCAGCCGCCTGGAGGGAACCCCCTGCGGCACACGTCCCACCTCATGCCCGGACCAGCTGGCAAAGGCATTAAAACAGTTCAAGGCCGGACAGACTGCCAATGCCTGAATCTGCGCTCTGCCCATTATGATCAGGATACAAACAAAATTTTATCTTCAGACAGTGAAAAACCCCAGACCGTCCCTGGCCCGGGGTTTTTCGATTGTGTGAACGGTATAAACTTATTCGTATGCCCTTGGTTGTCCAGAGACAACATGGTTATTTTTTTATAAGTTTATCTTATGTTGGATTCGGTTTGAATCCCTTTCCTATATTCAGTTGTAAGTTCGCCGCCCGCATGCCGGCGGCATGTGTCTGTCCGTACAAGTATAGTTTGTTTTGTTTGTTGCGTCTTGTGTGCCGAGGCCCCGGGAAGTATGAATATGGGCCTGCGGTGTTGTAGGTTGTTGCCTTAGTTCTGCCGACTTATTTTAGTGATCAGTTAAAATAAGAGAGCGTCTGTACACGTAGTCGTAGTCTCCGTATAGCCATCCTGTGTGACCGAATGAACACCCTTTGCACGATAATACTTGCCGCTGGTAATTTTGTACGGGTCACATTCCATCGTAGCAACCGCATCATTATATGCGATCCCCGTCCAGTAATCGACCGTACCCCATCCATCGGTGCCATTATCGCTTTCATCCAGATAGATGCGCAGATACACTCTGTCGCAGTCAAAATGCGCCATCGTATATCCGTCGCAGAGCGCATATCCCTTTTTCCCATGGGACAATTTGGTAATACCCACCTGAAGATAATTTCCGCGCCCGATGCCATACCATGTGTCGGACACTTCCGTGTCCTGCACATCGTAGACATGGTACCCTGCCGGAGTTACCTCTTCGGCATATGCCGTATTTTTGATGCCAAAAAACAGCAGTCCGGTCAAAGCAAATACACACCCCGCTTTTAAGTACTGAACCATGCCCTGTCACCTCCTTTCGTTCAAGATTTTGTAGTCCTACAATATAATAACGATTGAAATTCCATTTTCTGACAGTTTCAGACATTATTTATCGCAATATTTTCTAAAATTTTTATAAACTCATCCTTTTCCATCATTCCGCTGAAAAAATAATATGTACTGAGATACTCAAAAGAAACCGTATAATACGTCTGCAGCTGTTCATCCTGATATTCCTCTATACCTACTTCCAGTCCGCACGATTCAATATTTAATGTATCTATTATCTCACTGTCCGACCGATTGTTAATACTTGCTTCATCATGTTCCTTGTTGATATAAATATACAGATGGTTGGAGTCTACCTTATAACTTACAAACGCATTCTTTGCATCTTCTTTGATCCAGTAATTTACCAGACACATCCCATCCGGCTGATACGCGAACCTGACCGGCAGCACTCCCAGCTTTTCCTGTATTTCCTGACATACCTCCTCGTCATCAAATTCACTTGGAACCGCCTCCATATTATTTATCTTTGTATTCGCTTCATCTTCCTGCCCTCTCCGTATAATTTCCGGTCTGTACAGCTTACTTCCGCTGCCGACCAGACCAGTCCCTGCGCAGAGTACAAGTACCGCCGCCAATACAACGGCCATTCTCCGGCGCACCCTGATCCTGCGGACGCCGCGGTTTCTCTCCTCGATCCTTCGATGGATCTCCGCCAGCTTTTCCACCGGAATGTCGATATCCTGAAGCTCTTCCGACTCCATGAGCAGCTTCTCCCTCTCATCTGCTATTGCAATCAGATCTTCGTCTATTCTGTCTTTCAGCCACTCGTCCATGTCATAATCATGCTTCATCATCCGTTTGCCCTCTGTTTCACAGCCATATCCATCATTCCTGCCATTCTGCTGTCCTGTTTTTTTGTTATTTTTTTATCAATCTCTGTTTCCACCATGTTGTTCTGTTTCACAGATCTGCTGTTTCTGAACTGTTCGGCCGTACTTCACATTTTAATATCCTGCTTTCAGATTTCGCATCCGAAATGCCATACGTTGTATCCTGCATTTTCAGGCAGGCGGTCCAAACCGTTCCGTGCGCGCCGATGTTCCCGGCGGCAAAAAGACTTTCGTCCGCCCCCGCGAACGCCAACACCATATAACAACTTTGTAATTTTATCCGTAACACCTCTGCCGATACTGCCCGTACCTGCAGCCATTGCGCCTGTATATTTATACTTATACGACATGTACCTGTATCATTTGATACCTGTACGATTTATGCCTGTACTTTCCTGTTTACTTTATGCTCTGTTGAATTGTGAATCTTACGTATTCCGCGCGCCCGCTGCATCCTGCAGCGCCGCACAGCCGCCGATCCATTACGGCCTCATCACGTCTTCCGGCTGTCCCCCGGCAGTTCCCCGTTGACTTTTCTCCCATTGGCTATATAATCAAACATAGAAAATCCACTTCAGGGAGGATCATACATCATATGAAACGAATCATACTTACCGGAGGCGGCACCGCCGGACATGTGACTCCGAATATCGCGCTGCTTCCCCGCCTGCGGCTGGCAGGCTATGACATTGCCTATATCGGCTCCAGGGACGGCATTGAGAAAAAACTGATCGAAGCCCAGAAAGTTCCCTATTACGGAATCTCCTCCGGCAAACTCCGCCGGTATTTTGACTGGAAAAATTTCACGGACCCCTTCCGGGTCATCAGGGGATTTTCTGAAGCGTCCTCGCTCATGAAGACCCTGAAACCCGATGTGGTCTTTTCCAAAGGCGGCTTCGTATCCGTTCCGGTGGTCATGGCGGCCAGACGGCACCATATCCCTGTGATCTGTCATGAATCCGACCTGACACCGGGACTTGCCAACAAGCTGAGCATGCCGGCCGCCACCAGGATCTGCTGTAATTTCCCGGAGACCGTCCAGTATCTGCCGAAGGAAAAGGCCGTTCTCACCGGATGCCCGATCCGTCGGGAGCTGATGGAAGGAAACCGCACATCCGCCCTTACGCTGACCGGCTTTGTCCCTGACCGCCCGGTGATGCTGGTCATGGGAGGCAGTCTGGGCGCTGCCGCCGTCAATGAGGCAGTCCGGGACGCGCTCCCCGACCTTCTGAAGCGCTGGCAGATCGTCCATCTGTGCGGAAAAGGCAAGGTGGATGAGACTCTTCAGGGACAGAAGGACTACATCCAATATGAATACATTCAGAAAGAACTTCCGGACCTGTTCGCCCTGTGCGACCTCGTCATCTCCAGAGCCGGCGCCAACGCCATCTGCGAACTTCTGGCGCTTCGAAAACCCTCGCTTCTGATCCCGCTCTCCGCAAAAGCCAGCCGGGGCGACCAGGTGCTGAATGCCCGTTCCTTCGAACGCCAGGGATTTTCCATGGTGCTGGAAGAAGAGGAACTGACCCGTGAAACCCTTCTGGACGCTGTCCGCAGGCTGTCGGAACACCGTCAGGACTATATCCACGCCATGGAAAGCTGTCCCCAGTCAGATGCCGTCGGTACCATTCTCGGACTGATCGGCGAGGTGATCAGTTAAAATTTTAACAAAGGGACAGTATTCTCAGCTGTCCCTTTCCTTCTCGTCCCCGGCATACTTTCCCAACACCCACTTCTTCGCTCTTTCTCTCCACTTGCTGGCCAGGGATGCCTTGATCCCCAGCTCTTCACTGATCTCGATGTCATTCATCTGCTCCATATAGCGCATCATCATGGCGTTGTACCAGTGCGGCTTTTCAAACTTCAGACAGCCTATAACCCGTTTCTTCTCTGCCCGCTCCTCCCTTTCGATCAGAAGATCCAGCGGGTCCGGTACAAGATCGGTCACGAATTCCTCACTGAATTCCACCTCCATGACCCGTCTGTATTTTCCGCCTTTTCTCAGATAATCTTTTGCCAGACGTTCCGATACGACCAACAGCCACGCCTTCACCTTTTCCGGCGGTACATGGTCCAGATTCCCGGACAGGCGGGCAAACGCATCCTGACAAATATCCTCTGCCGCATGGTAATCTCTTACGAACACATAGACGTTTTTCATGATCGTCGTCCGATAGAGCATAAAGTAATCATCCAGGCGATGATCCCTTTCATTCATCTTAAGCCACTTACTCCTCCTGCAGGCTGCTGATCCGGCTCCTGATCTCCTCCATCTCCTCCGGCGTGGTCCGGCCCGGCTCCCATAAGATGCCCGCATGGTCGTCCCTGTAACGGGGAATCAGATGCATATGGAAATGAAATACCGTCTGGCCCGCCGCCTCACCGTTGTTCTGCACCAGGTTGAAGCCGTCCGCTCCAAGAGCTTTCTTCATTCTTCCGGCGATCCTCTTCGCCTTCACCAGAACCTTCGCCGCGGTTTCATCGTCAAGTTCAAAAAGATCCCTGTAATGTTCCTTTGGAAGCAGAAGCGCGTGTCCTCTTGTGGCGGGGCCCAGATCCAGGATCACACGAAAATCCTCATCCTCATACAGTGTCGTTGACGGAATCTCACCGCCTGCAATTTTGCAGAAAACACAATTACAATCCTTCATAATATCCCTCCTGATTCATTTTTGTAAACTTTACAGTTTCTTTTTATGATTTCTTGTTCTATTCTGTCGAAACTTGTCGAACGATTTTATTTGCCATTTTTTGACATGTCTGTTATATTACAGACAGGGAGTGATGACATGCTTACATACGACGAACAGGAAAAAATGGAACGTCTGATGGCCAAAGACGAGAACTTCCATGAACTGATCACAGCCATCAAAGAAGATTACCATCTTACCCTTTCCCAGATCTCCCATGAGATCCGAAATCCGCTTACCTATATGGACAGTTCGATCCAGTGGATCCAGAAAATGCATCCCGAAGTGGAGGATTTTGAGTTCTGGGCGCAGATGAAACATGACCTCCAGTATATGAAGACACTTCTGGATGACATCTCCATCTTCAACAATGGAGAAAAGCTGAACATCAGCCAAATCGAGCCGGACGCGTTTGCCTGTGACCTGAAGGACACGCTGCTTCCCGAGCTTCTGAACAGGCACATCCCTCTGCTCATCAAGCTGGACAACACCTACCCCGCCTTTTATGGAGATCCGGTCAGATTGAAGCAGGCCTTTCTCAATCTGATCAAGAATTCCATGGAATCCATCACCGAACGGGGACGGATCACGCTGAAGGTCTTCACACATGACAAACGGCTTATGATCGCCGTCAAGGACAACGGCTGCGGGATTCCCGCGGAACATCAACAGGCCGTCTTCCGGCCCTTCGTAACCTACAAGGACAACGGCACCGGCCTTGGACTTTCCATCGTCCGCCGCATCATACTGGCCCACAACGGAACGATCCATCTGCGCTCTGCCGTGGGAAAAGGAACGGAAGTCCAGGTATACCTTCCACTACTGCCAACATCTCATATTTGTATATAATTATCCCAGATGGGTTTTATACGGAGGAGGAGTCCGATGCTCCGCTGTCTTCTCCTCCTATGAAACCTGCCTCCACATTTTTCTCTATGATCTGACGAATCCGTTCCCACAGAATCTCCGAACCCTCGTGGGTTCTCTCATTTCTTCCCATGATCTGCGATTTTCTGACTCCATGCTCTCTCCAGGATTTTCCCTGCGCCTGATCCGTCAGAAGCACCGGCTGGATCTTATCCAGCGCATTGGCAAACTTCGCCTCCGGCGTCTCCATGGCCTCAAACTCATCCCACAGGCCGCGAAGCTCCGCTCCCTGGTCTTCCGGAAGCATCCCGAAGATCCGATCCGCCGCCTTCTGTTCCCTGGCGCCTTTGGTCTCGTTTCCCTTTGCGTCATACGCATACGTATCTCCCGCGTCAATCTCCACCAGATCATGGACCAGCAGCATCTTCATGGTCCTGGCCACGTCGATGGCATCATTGGCATACTCGCTCAGCAGCATGCACATGACCGCCAGATGCCACGCGTGCTCCGCGTCGCTCTCCCGGCGGCTCCCGTCCGCCAGATACGTCTGCCGGATGATCTCCTTCTGCCTGTCGATCTCCAGCAAAAATGCAAGCTGCTTTTCCAGTCTGTCCATACTCCCTCACCCCTGTCTTTTCTTAAAATCATCATAACAACTTACACAGTAAATGTCAATTCTCCTCTCTTTCCGCACATCAAAAAAAGAACACCGCCCCCGGAATCTTAGTCCCAAAAACAGTGCTCCTGCGTGCGCCATCAGGGGCTCGAACCCTGGACACCCTGATTAAGAGTCAGGTGCTCTACCAACTGAGCTAAAAGCGCATCCTTTGTTATGTTGTTCAACGAACAAACTATATTATAATCATCCTTTTCCAAAAATGCAAGTACTTTTTTTAATTTTTTTCAAAAATTTTTCAGGAATGTTTTCACATTGTTCATAAATCTGTTTTTTTGCCTTCAAATCCGCCAAAAGTCCGCACATAATTCCGATAGGCGCCCATCAGATTCGCCTCATTGAAAAATCGGCAGACGGTCACCTGAGCCTGCGGAACCTTCGCGGGATACCACGCATAGAACTGCTTCAGATTCCTCCGGATGCTCTCAAGAAGCTTCGGCTGCCTGCTGATCCCCCCTCCGATGGCAAACCGCTCCGGATCGTACACAAACTGCAGATTCATGATCATCCTGGCAATGGGCCTGGTAAACTGGTCCAGCACTCCGTAATCCATCAGCGTCCGGCTCTCATCCAGCCGGGCGTATTTGATCGAACCTCCGCCTACGTCAATACACAGACATGCCCCTGCCATACCGCGTCCTCCTCCAAAAAACTCTTTCGCATATCTTTCCGCACAAAAATCGTCTCCTGCCCGATTTCCGGGCAGGAAACGATCTCGTTTACTAATAGCATCCATGGTGTCTTCCGTGTCCCCGGCGGGATACGGTCACACAGGTGCCGTCGCAGTAATCTCCCGCATGGTCATAGCCACAGTACTCACATCCGTCGTGGGTATGCCGCCCTGTCTCCGTACATCCTTCCACCGTACAGACCGGACAGCTGGTATCTGCCGTTGACCGTCTGTGGTGTCCATGATGTCCGTGAGCAGAAACCGGCATGGCCAGAAGAACCACAAGCAGAGCGGCAGCCAGGACTGCCGTAAGCCGTCTGCGAACATACATGCTTCTCCCCTCCTTTCCCTTCCTCTGACAGACAGTCCTGCTCCCTGCGGAAGCAGGACTGCACGGAGGAATTACTGTAAAAACAGTATAGCACGAAGGAAGGTTCTGAACAAGCGCTTTGCCCGCAAAACCGCCCGGAAACCGCTTTGCCCGCAAAACCGCCCGGAAACCGCTTTAACGCCCTGCATACGATCGCGTCTCAGACATTATGAAAGCACTTGTTCCACATACTCCCGCATTCCCTCACGGGACGTCACATTTTTCGCCCCGTTTATGATGTCATTCTGCTCCGCCTCCGAAAGATGACTGAAGCGGATGAGCAGATCGGCGTGCTGCGCCAGCTCCATGGTAAAGCCGATCGGCAGATCCCTTTTTTTCAACATATGATCACCCCGATGACAGGATGTGCAGGCAGATCGGAAATTATACGGGATAAAAAAGGATCGAGCTATAACAAATCACTGCAGGAACCCGGACTTTTTTACTCATCGACTTTAAAATTAATTCTCCCACTTTTTTCATTTTTATTGACTTTTTTACAGCTTTCCACATATAATATAAGTAATTGCTGCTCCCACACCTCTCATTGATGTGTCCAATTGGGAGCCGTTTATTCTTCCTGTTATTGTGCTCATAATGACAAACTGTTTATTATATGGAAAATACTATTGTTATTTCGGCCACCCAGTTAAAAAACACACCATTTTCTTATCAATGTTTTGGAAAATTGTGTTACGATTTTTCTGTCCTGAATGATGTAAGAGTAAATGTGGATTTTGTTCATGTAACTTTTATTGCAGGGAATTTCTTTTCCATTATCGGCTGTATTTTCAGTACATTTTCGGCTAATAATAATTTAGAAATCCGTGTTAAGAATTTACACCCGGAAATCGCTCAGGTCATGGGAAAAAATGGATTCAGCAGATACTTCAGCAATATAAAAACGGAGAAGAACCCGAATGATTCCGTAATCCCTTATCAAATTTTTAACAATCATGAAATTGACCTTTTTAAAGAACATATCACGATACATCTGCTCCAGCATAATGGTATGCCTCAAATGTCAGTTCCTCTAAAGAACCGCATTACAGATAACCTGCTTGAAATATTCGGAAACGTTCGTGACCATTCCGTTCATTCGATGGTCTACTCCTGCGGACAATATTTTCATCGAAATAAAATGCTGAGATTTTCCATTGTTGACATTGGTACGACAATTCGCCGGAATGTGGAAGATTTTTTTCACGAATTTGGAAAAACTTTTTCCGGAAACGCGCTGAAATGGGCTATGGTAAGAGGCCACAGCACCCGTCGTATACCAGAACCCGGAGGATTGGGATTCAGCCTGATCCTTGAATTTATCAAATTAAACCAGGGTATGTTTTCTTTAGTTTCCGGGTCTGAGGGATTTGAATATAAACATGGAAAAGAGAATTATTTCGACCTGCCTTTCTCTTTTTCCGGCACAATTGTCACTATGTCATTTTATTTAGGAGATCATTCCTCATACCGCTTAAAATCCGAAACGCGGAAAAAATTAGTATTTTAGGAGGGCATTATGGAACAACTATTGCATGTATCTGAAATTCTGGGAACAACTACCGCACTCACCAGAGAACAGGGACAGACGATCTATGAAAAAATCTGCGGTCTTATTGATGCAGGCTATACGGTCTCTCTTGATTTTTCTGATGTTGAAAGTATTTTATCACCATTTTTAAATGTAGCTGTCGGAAAGCTGTATAACAAGTATTCCAGTAATACGCTGAATAACCAACTGACGATAACAGGAATTTCCGATGAACAATATAATATATTCGAAATCGTCATTTCCAATGCGAAGAGTTATTATAAGGATTCTCAGTCCTTCAATCAGGCTGTAACGAATGGATGTGAATGATCATGAAACGCAGGATTAAACATCTGTCTGAATACACACCACAGAAATGTGATTTTTTCCTGTTGGATACCAATATTTTAATAAAGCTTTTCTATCCGGTTGGTTTTGACAGCAGAAATAAACCCTATGAAGATTATTATAAAAAACTTCTTTTATCAAAATGCACCTTAGTCCTGACTTCCGTTCAAGTATCAGAGTTCATCAACCGCTGTATACGTATACAGCATAATATTTATACAAACGAACATCCCGATGCCGGCGATTTTAAAAAGGACTATCGGACTACAAAAAACTATGCAATAAGTATGAGAGCGATATTGGAAATATTGAAATCCAACATTTTAACCAGGTTTACTATCATGGATGATGACTTTTCCAGAATTGATTTGAATCAGATCATCGACTATCATTTTTCTTTTGATTTCAATGATGCTTTTCTGGCCTCTTTTGCAGAACTGCATAATTACAAGATTCTCACAGACGACAGGGATTTTTCCAGTTATACCTGCGGCCCCGATATTATTACAAACAACAGAGCATTGCTGATGTTCTCATAAAATTTCCCATACATCCGCCTTCAGGCCCCTGTATGGTCCCGTACAAAGGCTTCCAGCCGAAGCGCTTCCTCCTGCTCATTTTCTCCTTCCAGCATCATTTCCACTTCCTGGCCGGCCTTTATGGACAGAGACAGTACATGAAAGATCAATTTTGCGTCGCCGCTTTTTTCTCCTTTTCTGATGGTTACTTTGCTCGTACAACGGATCGCTTCTTTCACCAGCTGTCCCGCCGTTTCCACCGGAAATCCTTCGGGATCTCTGACTGTAAATCTGAATTTAACCATTATATTTCCTCACCGCAGCCTGTTACAGATATGTTTCCAGAGCGTATGCAATTCCTGCATCATTGTTGGATTTTGTCACAAAATCAGCTGCTTCTTTCACTTCTTCAATCGCATTTCCCATGGCAACGCCCACTCCGGCTTTCTTCAGCATCGGAATATCCAGTTCCTGGTCTCCAAACGCAATCGTCTCCTCAAGCTTTATGTTCAGTTTCCCGCAGACTGCTGCCAGCGCTTCTCCCTTTGTCACACCCTTTGGAAAAATCTCAAGATAGTTTTCAGAAGACCGCGCCATGTCCACATCCGGAAGGTCCATCTCCTTCATCTCCTTTTCGATACGGCAGACCGTCTCCGGATCTCCGGCAATCAGAAGCTTGTTGGGACCGGTCCCATCCTCCTCCCAGCTTTGAGCAAGTTCCTCCACATCCACGATTTCCGGCTCGTACCGGATGATCTCGATCTCCTGCCGTACGTAGGAATCTACATCTGTCACATACCATTTTCTTCCCTGGAAGATCCAGAGCGGCAGGCCGTTTTTCAACGCAAATTCCGTATAGATCTCACGCATGACTCCGGGCATCATATATTCGGTATGGATACACTGGTCTCCCAGCAGAATATAGGTTCCTGCACTGCATGCTTTGATACAGGGAAGCGAAAGTTCTCTCTCCACCAGATCCGCCCCGGCAGGCATCCTTCCTGTCACCAGCGCAATCTCGATCCCCATGCCGGACGCCCTCTTCAGGCTTTCCTTTACCAGCGTTGGTACTTTTTTCTCATCATTTAAGAGCGTTCCGTCCACGTCCACACAAATCAGCCTGTATTTCATGTTATCCTTCTCCATCCAGAATATTCAGCATTTTTTCCACGTTGCGCCTTCCGTTTTTCAGGCCAAGATTACATACCGCCGCACTGCCGAACCCCGCAAGGATCAGGACGATACCAGGAATGCCAAGGAACAGGTGCTTCTGTATTCCCGCGAATCCCCCATAGGTACATGCGGCTCCGACCGCGGATACCAAAAGCGCAGTCAGCTTCCACCGGTTGATCTGTTTCAGCGCTTTGATCTGAAGTCCGGCCTCCTGTGACAGTCTGTTTCTTTCCATGGCATTCATGATATCATCTCCTGTTTTTATCATCTTTGTTTTCTGTTGCTTCTGATTTTTCAGTATACCAGACCCGGATTGAAAAACCCAACCAATACGCCGATGAACGCCACGACTACCAGAAGCAGCATCACCTTGATCGGCGACATCTGTTTTTTCGCCATCAGAAACCAGCAGGCAATGACGAAGACCGCGGTCAGCAGGCCCGGAAATACTTCGTTTAATTTGTCCTGCAGAACCAGATACGGTTCCCCTGCCTCATTGACCAGCTGCAGGGACGTGGTCACGCTGACCCAGGTAGCCGATACGGCGCCGATCACCATTCCGCCCAGGATAGAGACCGATTCACGGATCGCATCGCCCTGCGCGCCGATCAGGAACTCCACCGCTTTCGTGCCAAGACTGTAGCCTTTATAATACAGAAATTTCATTCCAAAGTAAGCAAACAGGTTCCATACGATCATGTAGAAGATCGCTCCCAGAGGGGAACCTCCGGTGGACATACCCATGGCAATGCCAAGAAGAATCGGAATCACCGTTCCAACGACCAGGGAGTCGCCGATGCCGGCGATGGGCCCCATGAGGCCGGCGCGAAGGCCGTTGATCGTCTCGTCATCCACATCCTCTGCTCCGCCTGCTCTCGCTTCCTCCAGACCGGCGGTAATACCTACGATCAGAGTCCCCAGCTGCGGCTCCGTATTGAAGAACGCCGTGTAGGTGTTCATTGCCTTTGCTTTCTCATCCTCATTCTCATATAAATCCTCTACCAGCGGAAGCATGGAACACAGATATCCAAAGGTCTGCATATGCTCCTGCGAAAAACAGGTCAGATGTCCATAATACCAGTTATGGAAGGACTTACTCAGCGCTTTTTTCGATAATTTTTTCTCCATATCAGATGTCCTCCTCTTCGTCATCATCATAGCCCCCGGCAACCGCCGCTTTATTCACCGACAGCATTTTGAGCTTGTAATTGATCATTGCAAACATGCCTGCAATCACGGTTGCAGATACCAGATTGATTCCCAGAGACGCCGCCAGCGTAAATCCGAACAGATACGGGATAAAGTCTGTAATCTGCTTTACGATCTGCTTTAACAGGATCGCAATACCTACGCAGGGAAGCAGGGAGCCAACCGTGAACAGCGTCTTCATGGCAAGTCCGTCCATGGGAAGCGTTGTCTTGATCAGTTCGACCACTCCGGCTCCCATCTTGCACATGATCAGAGTCGGGATAAAGGAACACAGGATATGAGAGATCCACGGAAGCCCCATATCTACCAGATATAATTTGTGATAGTCTCTTTTTTCTACCGCCTGCCAGCCGATATGCTGCCATGCCAGATTGACGGTAGCCGTTCCGTAAAACAGTACGGTTCCAAGGGTTCCAACCATGGCGCCAAAGGAAGTTGCCAGCGCCGCGCCTTCTGCGGATGCCGCATCCAGACCATAGCTTTTCAGTGCAACCATGGCCAGCGGAATGCCGATATAGCTGACCGCGCGGACATCCGCCGATACGGTTCCGCCGGGCGTCACCAGTGCAATATAGACCACCTGCATGGCGCATCCGACCAGAATACCGGTCTGAAGATCGCCCAGAATCAAACCGCACACCAGACCGCCGATCAACGGCCTTCCCAATGTATAGTTACCGATGGATGAACCGCCCATACCGGGCATACTCGATAAACATGCACACAGCCCAATCAGAGCTGCCTGTAACCAACTGATTACCATAATATTTCCTCCTGTTATAAGTTCCGTTTCTGCCATTCACACGATTCTGCGGCCGGGCAGATGCGGTTTTTCTGCTTCTAGTTAAATCCGAACTGTCCTCTGAACTTCTTCCAGTTACCGATCGCCTCATCTTTCAGAAGCGCAAATTCCACTTCAAAGCCGGCGTTCATGATATTTTCCAGCGCCTGTGCCTCTTCCTGGGTGATGGACTGGTTGTTGCCCAGCTTCGTCGTTCCCGGACGATCGTTGCACGGTCCGATGATGACGGTGTCGATTCCGCATTTTAATCCCTGGCCCACCAGAATCTTTTCCATATCGATGGGGTTTTTGGTGATCAGGAAATAGTTGTCTTTGCTCTTTAATACTTTTTCTGTTTTTTCCTTGAATTCCTCCACGCCCCAGACAAAAGTTTTCTTTCCGCTGGCGCTTTTATATGCCGATTTCAGCACTGGATTTTTTGCCGCCGCATCGTTGACCGCGATCAGTCCGTCACACGGATATTCCAGCGCCCATCTGGTACAGGTCTGTCCATGAATCATTCTGTCATCCACACGAATAAACGAAATTGCCATAATTTTTTATCCTCCTTATTTGAAAAGTCCGCATCTGCTCAGGCGATGCTGTTTTAAGTTCTGTTCCTGTCTCAGATCTCGTCTTCTGTCTCAGCGGCTTCCACCGTGAATTCCTGCAGCATCTCCCTGGATTCCGGGATCAGCATGTCGATCATTTCTCCCGTGTCCATGGTATCCTTCGTGACCGCCGCGCTCAGTACCAGCGGCAGGTTCATTCCGCCGATCATCCTCGTCTGTCCCAGAAGCCCTTCCGACGCCAGCACATCCGCCGTAGTCGTCAGCGGAGATCCTCCGATCAGATCCGCAAACACCAGAAGTTCATCTTCTTCTTTTACTACAGATACACATTTACGCACATTTTCCGCAAATTCATCCGCACCCATGCCGTTTTTCAGGCTTGTGGACAGGATATCCTCCCGATTTTCTCCCGCAAGCATTCCAAGGGCATTGTGCAGGCCCGGCGCCATCATCCCGTGGCTCACCAGTAATATGTATTTCATTTCCGTACCTCCCTCCATAGAGTCGTGTTGTTTTGTTATGGTTTGAGTATATAAAAAAAGCGACACATGTGCAGCTTACATGTGTCACTTATTCCATATGACATTTGTCACTTTTTACTGTTTTGACTTCAGATAATTATTGACGTTCCTGTTTTGAATAATCGTCTCCATATTGATATTGGAACTGCTGTCCAGTATCGCCCTGACCGCCCGGTCTGCTTCCGCCACCGCCTCTTTATAATCGTGAAACCTTGGGACCACAACCGCCTGCTCCACAGCCTCGCTCAGCATGGTCAGGCTTAAGTTGCCGGTATCCGGATTGTCCGTAAAAAGAACCCTCGTCTTCTCCGACTCCACAATCTCCTTCTGCACGGACACACCCTCCGAATAATCAAAGATTTCCGACTGGACCGCCGGGTCGCCCGTTAAAAACTTCATCAGCTCCCACGCCTGCCCGGCATGCACCGTAGATGCATTCATCGCCACCGTCAGCGTATCCAGCCGGGAAACATTCGCCCCGGCCGGCCCGGCCGGCATCCTCAGGCAGTCCCATTCGAAACCCGTATATTTTTTTATACTCAGCGGATACGATTTATAGGCCCGGTATTCCGAAAACAGCATCGGCTGAAACGCCACATTTCCCAGCGCGAACTCTTTATCCGGAACGCTGTAGCCGCTGTTCAGCCCTTCCATCCGTTCAATAAACGCAATCGCCTCTCCCGCTTTTGGGTCCGTGAGCCGGCACTCGGTCCCTTTCTCGTCAAACAGGCGGACGGCATTGGAATCAAACGCGTCCTCCCATGTATAACCCACAACCCCGAACTGATCCACTGTGCCGTTTCCATCCGTATCTTTTGTCACCTGCCGGCAGATCCGGTAGAAATCATCCCAGGTCCACTCATCCCCCGGCATCTCAATGCCTTCCGCCGTCAGTATGCTTTTGTTTACGAACATCAGTTTGGGCGCGCATTCGTACGGAAGCGCATACTGAATCCCTTCATACGTCCCGTACTCATACGCCGACGTATAGTATGTTTCCGGATGAAATTCCTCATCTTTCTCGATGAACGGGGTAAGATCCTTCAATGCTCCCGCCTCGGCAAAATCGTTAAAATGCTCTCCCGGCATAAAGACCACGTCCGGCGCCGTCCCTCTCATAATCTGCTCAGACAGCCATTCCGAATAATCTTCCTTCATAATACCGCTCACATAGGTTACCTGAACCCCCGGACACTGCTCTTCAAACCGCGCGATCGCATCCTCCAGAATCTGATAGGCATGGCCGTTCTGCACTTCCCAGTAACTGTCACTGAAAACGCCGACCGTTATCACGTCTTTTCCGCCAAAGCAGGGAATCTTTTTATATACATCGCTGACAACCGTCCATAAAACCAGCAGAAGCAGCGCGCAGACCCCCGCCCGAATGCCGTATTTTCGTTCTGTTTCATGTTCCATCATTCTTCATCCTCAAAGGCCCGGTTCACCGCGCCCGTCTGTACGGCCCATATGGCAAGCTGTGTTCGGTCCCGCAGGTTCAGCTTGCTTAAGATGGTACTGAGACTGTTTCTGACCGTCCCTTCCGACAGATTCAGTTTGGCGGCAATCTCTTTATTGGAAAGCCCGCTTCCCACCTGTACGATAATCTGCCACTCGCTGTTTTTCAGATCTCTGGACTGCTCCTCATCCACCTGTATCGTCAGATTGGACTGGGCCATTCTGGAGAACAGCTTCACAACCTTGGACGCGATGTCTTCATTGATCATGGCCGTCCCATGATAGACTTTATGAATCGCCTCCGTCAGCTCCTTCATGGAGATACCCTTCAGCAGATAACCGCTGGCTCCGTATTTCAACGCGTTAAACACATACTCGTCATCGTCAAAGGTTGTCAGTATGATGATGCGGATATCCGGATAATTTTCCTTGATGATCTGTGTACAGACCACACCGTCCATCTCCGGCATCCGGATATCCATCAGTATGACGTCCGGACGTTCCTTCCGTATGGAACGGATTACCTCCACCCCGTTCGCCACCGCATCAGTCACTTCAAAATCCTTCTCACTGTCCAGGATAATCTGAAGGCTCTGCCGAATCAGCTCCTGATCGTCCGCAATCAATATCTTAATCATCTTCTCCCTCCGTTCCCCATCTGATCGGAATCTGTGCATCTACTGTAAAACCGTCATTTCCATGATAGGACAATGAACCGTGAAGCATGCTCAAACGCTCTTCCATATGGTGCAGGCCAAAACCCTTCTGTATATTGCTGCAGCCAATCCCATCGTCTTTTATATGAATCTCCAGCATTTGAAAGGATCTGTCAATCCGAACCCATATTTTATGCGCCTTCCCATGGCGGATCGCATTCGTAATTGACTCCTGTACAATCCGATATATAATATCCTCTTCATCCTTGTCAAAGCTCTTCAGTTTTGTCCCGATCTCATATAAAATGTCCACACCGGTGGAACATTTCGTCTCTTCCATCATCTGAATGAGCGCGCGTTTCAGATCAAGCGTCTCCAGTGCATCCGGCCGAAGCGCCTTCACGGATCTTCTCACATCCTTCACACCCTGCCTTGCCACGTTCGCAATGGCTTTCAGCTGCTCCTTCGTTGCCTCCGGCGCAATATCCACCAGCATGACGCACGCGTCAATCCCCGTAATGATTCCTGTCAGCGAATGTCCCAGCGTATCATGAATCTCCCTGGCCAGCCGGTTCCGTTCCCTTGTCTCCGCCGCCTTTTCCGATTCCCGTGCATATTCTTCCAGTTTCTGATTAGCCTCCCTCAGTTCTCTGTTGGCCGTATTCAGCCTCTCATTCAGCCCCTGAACCCGCTCCTTTTCATAAGCCTCCACCAGGATGAGCACAATTGCGTATATAATAAAGGCCAGCGTATTCAGGGAATTCAGTACATTCCGAATCCCCAGCAGAAAAGAGCGGGCATCCTTTTGGAAATATTCCCAGCATACCTCTATGGAAATAATGGAATATCTCACGGAAAGCAGGTCATAATCCAGCAGCATGTACGCAGCGCAGATCAGGGTCAAAAGCATAAGCCTCTGCTTCATATCCGAAAAGTAACCCATGGTATCCGCAATGATCAAAAGCACAATTCCCGTATAGCTGAAATTCAGCGCGCTGCTTAAGAAAAATGCCACGCCCAGCTCCGCCGCCGTCTTGATGAAAAAATGAAGATGATTCCTGCAGCGAATGGAAAGAAGCACAAGCAGGCAAATGTACAGCCCGACTGCCAGCACCGGAATCTTCCATGGAGCCAGCGGAATGCGCTTTGCCCGAATCAGGAAATCCATAGCTGAACATTCCTGTATATAACCGGACAGGCTGTATGCCGTCACACCAGCCAGATACAGGATGATCAGCATATTCAGATTTTTCATGGTACATAATACATAATTGGGTAACTGTCTCCGCTCCATAAGCCGACGCCTCACTTACTGCCATCTGTCGATACGGTACTGTTCTACATTTTCTCCGGTCACCAGCTCCACCGGAACCAGGACGCTTTTGTCCACCGTCCCGCCTTCCAGAAGCTGATAAATCACATCCGCCGCCTTCCGGCCGATCCGGGAAGGAAACTGCGCCGCGGACGCCGACATCATTCCTTCTTTGATCAGGGCCTTGGCGTCAGGAGAGGCATCAATTCCGTATACATTTACACGGTCCAGCATCCCGCCGTCATCCAGAGCGGCAACCACTCCTACTCCTGCCAGATCATTCAGGCAGAACACACTGTCAAACACCGCTCCCTCCTCTATGATGCGCTGCATCCTCGGCATGGCAATCTCCAGCTGTCCGTCGCAGTTGATCTTTTCCACAATATGAATTCCTTCCCTTTGCTCTACCGCGTCCAGAAATCCCTGAACCCGGTCCTGCCCTGACTTTGCCGCATCGTGAGTCATAACGACCAGTTCCGCGGTTTCATTTTCCTTCAGAAAATATTCTCCAACCATACGGCCCGCATTGTAGTTATCGGAAGTGATCGTACAGTCCGCAAGGCTTTCGTCCTCCAGATTGGAATCCACTACCACAATAAAAATTCCCTGTTCTTTCGCTTTTCGTAAGATATCGGACAGGCTTTTCCAGTCCACCGGGGTCACTACCAGCACATCGATCCCCATCTGAATCATGGCGTCAATCTGTTCAATCTGCCGATCGGCGTCAAGCGCCGGGTCCCGCAGAATCATCTGGTCCTGCTCCAGTTCCGCGCGGCTGCTGATCTCTTCATTGAGAATTTTATAAAACTCATTATTCATTGTCATATAGCTGGCGCCGATCAGATACCCATTTCTCCTCTGATTTCTGGAATAATCTCTGCCGGTAATTCCCATCGCCAGAAGAAGTATCAGCGGTAAATACAAAAGAAAATTGAATATGATAAATACTTTCCGTATGTTTCGGTCCATTCTGTCACCTGCATCGTTTTCAAAGTATATTTTTCGTTCATTATAGCACGATGTTTTTTCCGTATCTACTGGTTTTGTATTCTGGAGCCTTCATCCCTTTTCACATACGTACACACTTTCCGACCGTGCCCGCTCTGGTCCGTCCTGCGCTCCTTCGTCTCCTCCAGCCGGAAACCGCACGCTTCAAACAGCCTGCGGGACGCCGTATTGTCCTCCAGAACGCCGGAGCTGATACCATTCAGGGCCAGTTCCTGAAAGGCATAGGAGACCATGGCGTTTACCGCGTCCCGCCCGTAGCCTTTCCCCCGGGCAGATGGCAGAAGTTTGATGTAGATCTGCGCGGTTTTGTTTTCCGAGTCCATGTCCGTAAGCATGACGATGCCCAACCCTTCGTCCGGATGTTCCCGGTCCGCCACGACCCGGCGAAGGCAGCCGGAGGGAACCGGCAGAAAACAGGCGCTGTACCTCCGGCGCGCGCCGAATGCCGGCTTTTGATATCCTTTTGTCACTTTCCCGATCCCCGGGTCCTGGCCCAGGCTCAGGAGCATTCCCATGTCCTGCCCCCCTGCTTCCCGAAGGATCACTCTGCTGTCTGTCATATTCCCATGGCCTCCCGCCACTGCATCGTTTCCTGTATTTCCATCATATAAAACATAACAGAAAACGACGGTTTTTGCAATTGCCGGATGTTCCATGCCAGATACGGGCTGCACGGGCGTAAAGAAACGGCCAAAACCGGGGTCCGAAAGGAAACGGAAGCGGGAAACCCCCTTCCGTTTTTCCCCGCGTTATGTTATAATTCAAGTTATAAAGAGACTCCATACCATTCATATGGAGCTCAAATTTCTCATATGACAGGGAGGATTGATATGAAACAGAAATTAAGTCTTTTTATGGCAGTGCTGCTGTGCCTCGGCATGCTGTGGGGAGGCGGAACCTTTGCGGAGGCGGCTCAGACGCCGCTGACCAGCCTGACGTTCGATGCGGAGTATTACTACAATACCTACCCGGACCTGCAGGCCGCCTTCGGGTATGATACCAGCCGCCTGTACCGCCATTATCTGGACTCCGGTCTGGCGGAGGGACGGTCCGGCAGCGCGGAATTCAACTGTCTGGTGTACCGGAACAATTATCCCGACCTGCAGGCATCCTTTGGAGATGATTACCGCGCCTACTGCGTCCACTACGAGACGTACGGCAAGGCGGAAGGCCGAAGCGCGGCAGGCGACGGCATGTCCCTGGCAGGGACAACAGCAACCGCTCCCGCCAGCACGCTCCTTGGCAGTTATGCGACCGCCTACAGTGTGAATTCCTCACGGGCCACCAATATCGCGGTAGCGGCGTCCCGGATCAACGGCGTTGTGGTTCAGCCCGGAGAGAGCTTCTCCTTCAGCCGGACCATCCTGCCCCGTACGGCTGCCAACGGCTATGTGGAGGCCCCCACAATCGTAAATAAAAAATACGTTCCCGGAACCGGCGGAGGAATCTGTCAAGTGTCCTCCACGCTGTACGCGGCCATGATCACGGCAGGCCTGCCGGCCACCGAACGCCATCCTCATTCCCTGAAGGTGGCCTATATCCCGGAGGGAATGGACGCGACAATCTCCGGTACTGCGCTGGATCTTCGGTTTACCAATACGTTTGCGGAGCCCATCGTGATCCAGGCGTCCGCGGATCAGGGAACCCTGACGGTCTCCCTCAGCAAACAGTAAACGAACCGAAAACCGTCCTTTCGGATAGCCGGAAGAAATCACAAAGCCCGCAGGCGCGAACGACTGCGGGTTTTGTTGTCTGTATGTTACTGTATTTTAATGATTCCCTTATCGCCTGTCTGGACGGCGCCGCTTTTCAGAAGGGCAATCTTCTGGCCGCCGGTAAAGATGACCGGGGAATATACGGATTTTCCCTGGCTCTTGACATATTCCACGTCCACCTTCACCAGTACATCGCCCTGTTTTACCGTATCGCCTTCTTTTACCTGGACCTCGAAGCCCGCGCCCTCCAGGCTGACGGTATCGATGCCGATGTGGATCAGGATCTCCAGACCGTCCTTTGTCTTGATGCCAAAGGCATGCCCTGTGGGAAACGCCGCTTCGATCCGTCCCCCCATGGGAGCTTTCACTTCACCGTCTGTCAGTTCCACCGCAAATCCGTCTCCCATGAGTTTCTCGGAAAATGCCGGATCAGGCACCTCCTCCATGGGATGGAGGATCCCCGTCATCGGTGAAACAAATTCTTCTTTTTTCATAAAATCAAACAATCCCATTTTTTGACCTCCTGTTTTATTTATTTCTGCAACATGTTATAATGGAAAAAAAGCAAAAGGAGCGCTTTCCATGATCAGCCTGCATCTGGACGATACCATTATCAAAAGTCTGACCGGCAACGAACTGAACATCCTGAAATACATTTACGGACATGCGAATGACATCCGGCATATGAGCATCCAGGAGCTGGCGTCACAGGTCTCCTACTCTTCCGCAACGGTTCTCCGGTTCTGCAAAAAGCTCGGGTATTCCGGATTTGCGGAGCTCAAATACGTCCTTCATCAGGAGCTTTTAAAATCCCGGGAGGCGCTGCCCTCTTCCCAGGGAACGCACAGCCTCAGTACCCGGATGATTATGGAGAACCTCTCTTCCAATATGGAAGGAACCGCCCGTCTGATCCAGGAGGAACAGCTTGGACAGACTTTCCGGTATCTGGACAGCGGATGCCCCGTCTATCTGTGGGCCCCCGGCGGGCTGACCTCCATCCTTACGGATTATTTTGAAAAACTTCTCTTTTCCATCGGGCGTCAGAAAGTGTACAAGATCGAAGCGTCCAGAATGGCCGAGCACATTCTCCGGAACATCCATGCGGAATCGGTCCTGATCCTCATCAGCACCACCGGAGACTACGCGCCCACGGTCAAGCTGGCAAAGCTGGCCCGCATGCACAATGTGCCCATTATCTCCATTACGCCCTATACCAGCAACCTGATCGCTGAACAGGCGACGGCAAGCTTTCGTTTTTTTACCAACCAGCGGGAAAACCGGGGGGCCGAATTTACTTCCCGCCTGCCCATCTTTTATCTGATCCACCTGATCATCAATTCCTATCTGCAGTACCGGCAGGGCATTCCCCAGGCTTTTTCCTCGCCCCGCCGCGAACAGCCCGGGGAAGGCGTCCTGAGCAGGGCGCACAGCTGTTCCCTGACTGATACAGAGAAAGAGCTGCTGGCTTATTTTGAGACCCATCTGTCGGAAGCCGCCTTCGCGGGCCTGAAGGATCTGAGTGAACGGCTCTATACCTCCAACGCCACCATTGTCCGCTTCTGCCAGAAGCTGGGCATGAAAGGATACAACGAATTCAAATACCAGCTTCGGAAGGAACTGGAGGAGGCCGGACGGCCGGTCTTTTCCTCCAGCAGTTTTATCTCCCATTCCGTCGCCCTTTTCAAGGACAACCTGGAAACCGTGGACCTGGCTGTGCTGGAGCAGATCGCGGAACTTCTGACCGACGACCGCCCCATCTACATCTATGGTTCTTCCTTAAGCTCCATAGCCGCCAGGTATCTGCACACGATCCTGACCACTCTGGACTATCCGTCCATCCTGATCGAATGGCAGCGCCTGCTGAACGGACTGGTCCATGACAGCAGCAGCGATACGGTGCTCTTTATCATCACCGCACACGGAGACGCCTCCCGGTATCTGCAGGTCTTTGAGGACAGCCGGCAAAAGCAGAGCAGCAGCATTCTCATGACCTGCGAACCGGACAGTCCTCTGATTCCGCTCTGCACCTATGCCGTATGCACCAATGACACAAATCTTGTGTATCACAATGTGGACCTGAATTCCCGCCTGGGCATCCTCATGATCATCCAGATTCTCATCGAACTGATCGTCCAGAAAAAACTTCGGTAATCCGGGGCGCCTTCCGGCGCGCCCGGTATCTGTCCCGTCCTGGTTCTTCCGCGTCAGTTTTTCAGTACGGCACGAACATTGTCCGCAATCCGCTCCACCTTCGGCCCGTAGACCACCTGGATATGGCTTTCATTGGGTTTGACAAATCCCATGGCTCCCGTCTTCTTCAGCGCAGCCTCGTCCACCAGAGACATGTCTTTTACATCTACGCGGAGCCTGGTCAGGCAGTTGTTGACCTTCCCGACGATGTTGTCAAATCCGCCGAGTCCTTCAATGATCCTTGTAGCCTGAAGCAGCTGCTTCTCCTCCATGGTCTGCGCGGCATCCATACCGTCGTCTTCCTCCTCGTCCGATACGTCGATGGAAAGATTTTTCCGGCTCAGGTACGTCTTGAACACAAAGTAGTAGATGACGGAGAAGAACGGTCCGGTGATGACCACCCAGTACCAGTGGGAACCCGGCTGTAAGACGCCCCAGATGAAGAAATCAATAAGGCCGCCGCCGGTATTTCCGATGATGACATGAAACGCCGCCATCAGCATGAAGGACAGTCCGCCCATGACTGCATGGAACAGAAAGAGCACCGGCGCCACAAACATAAAGGAAAATTCCAGCGGCTCCGTAATACCGGAAACGATGCTCGCCGCAACGCCCGCGATCATCAGCGCCTTTACCTTCGCCTTCTTCTCATCCGGCGACGTCTGGTAGATGGCCAGGGCCGCCGCCGGAAGGCCGAACATCATCATGGGCATCTTGCCCTGTCCAAGGAAGATCGTATAGGGCGCCAGTTCCGAGATCTCCACCTGATCGATGAACTGCAGGAAGATATTCAGACATCCTTCCACACCCTCATAGATGCCTCCGATGGAGGTGGTCCGGAAGATGCCGTTCAGTACGTGGTGCAGGCCTGTTGGTATCAGAAGCCGCTCCAGGAAACCGTATCCGAATACGCCTGCCAGCCCCGCCGCAGAAATCAGTCCGCCCAGACTGTCGATGGCATAGGAGACCGGAGACCAGACAATGGGCGCCAGCAGGCCCACCAGCCCCATGACGATCATGACGACCAGAGCCACGAAACGCTTTCCTCCGTAGAACGCAATGGCCACCGGAAACGACACCTTATGATACTTATTGTGAAGCGCCGAGGTAATGATTCCGGATACAATACCGGCCACAGCCCCCATATCCAGCGTCTCCACACCCAGTATGGCGGATATTTTCAGCGCTCCAAAATCCATAAAGCCGGAATTGATCATGCAGGCGGAACCAACCAGAAAGGTATAGTAGCCGATAAATCCCGCAAAGGCCGCGATCTCCTTTTCCTCGTGTGCAAGCCCGAAGGCAATGGAGATGGAAAACAGTACCGGAATCAGCGTAAATACAACTCCGGATATTTTATTTAATGTAGAGATAATAAAGAAGACGATCCCCTGGGCCAGAAAAGGCGCCGCTTCCTGTACCTGTGCCTTCATCAGAGCGGAAGACAGTCCGAGCACGATACCGCATGCGGCAAGCGCGGCGATCGGCATCAGCAGGCTGCGGCCGAGGGCCGAGAAAAAGTCCATAATTTTTTTACCCATAATACATTCCTTCCCTTCTCAGGGGCCGCCTTTGCTTACGGCCCCCGCATATATTATAATAAGCTTATCTTAATTCCGGCCACATGCCTTTATTTGCTTCAATCAGCGCATCCAGAAGCTTTCTTGCCTTCTTGGCGTCATTGACCAGGCGGCTCAAGGTAAATGCTTCCAACGCCTTTTGATAGGAATTCTCAAAATATGCGTCCACGATCAGCTTCTCGCAGGACACCTGGTTTACCAGAAGGCCCAGATAGAACTGCGGAATCCTGCCTACGCGCATGGGACGGGGACCGTTGATGCCCAGCTCGCACACCACCTCGACCATGGCGTCGTCCTGCATATTGGCGATGGCGCCGTTGTTTTCCACAATCAGGATGTGGCGGTCGTTCCGGTTATAGGCGATGGCCTCCGCCACTTTAATCATCATTTCCGCATGGGCGTCGGAGATGGCATGGAACCGGTCTCCCAGTTTCCCTTCTTTGATTACCTCCGCGCACTCGGTAAACACGCGCTTCTCTCTTCCCGCCATAACCTCGTCCGCACGGGTAAAGTCCGGATTCAGATGGCTCGCCTTGTATTCCGGATACAGATAGTACTGGTCATAGGTATTGGGCAGGTAATCCGGGAAATCCGCCATGATCGTCTGCACCATTCCATAGGTGTCCAGCCAGGACTGATCTCTCTGCTCCGCATCCTGAGGCAGGAAGCCTCTTTCTTTGATCATCTCACGAATCTTCGGAAGCAGGTCCTCGCCGGTATGTACGTCATACATATGGGTAAACCATCCGAAATGGTTCAGTCCAAAGTACACCGGGTCCAGGTCTTCCCAGTTGCAGCCCAGCAGGCGGCTGCAGGAACGGACTACATTTTCCGGCTGGTCGCAGATATTCAGAATGCGCTTGTCATCCGGGAATTCCCTGCGCAGCGCTTCCGCCACGATGGCCGCCGGGTTGGAGTAGTTCAGAATCCAGGCATCCGGCGCGTAGGTGCGGATCTCATGGATGGACTTGATCATGTCCACGCAGGAACGCAGGCCGTAGGACATACCGCCGGCGCCGCAGGTTTCCTGTCCGATCATGCCCATGCCCAGAGGAATATGCTCATCCTTCGCACGCATCTGAAGGCCTCCCGCACGCATCTGCATGAATACGAAATCCATTCCTTCGTACGCTTCCTTCGCGTCCTGGGTGTAGACAAAATCCAGCTCCGGAAAACGCTCCCCGAACAGGATCTCCCCGTACTTTCCGATGGGTTCCTGACGCTCCTTGTCGATATCAAAGAGGACCAGCCGCTTCAGCGGAAATTCTTCCTTCAGTCTGACAAAGGATTTCAGGAATCCCAACGTATAGGTGCTGCCTCCGCCAACGATACACACATTAAATGTTTTCATTTCTTTTTTCTCCTTTCGATCTCGTGTATTTTTTGATAATCCGATCATACCTCATGAAAATTCAAACGTAAATAGTTTCGTATACCCTTGGTTTCAGTCCCTTATTTTATTATTTATAACTTAAAAAATAATAATTTTCACACAAAACAGACGAAACAGGAACGGAGAAGGAACAGGAGAATTTTTGCAGGGAAACAGCAAAAACCTCCTGACAACCGATTCAGCTGTCAGGAGGTTTTCAGATTATAACTGCTTAAGCAGGGAAGTACCGATGGTTCCCTCCGGCATCTCTACCCCGAAATTATCGGCGATGGTACAGCCGATATTGGCGAACGTATCGCCCGGCTCCAGCCGCTTCCCGCCTGCCATGGAAGGCGAATACACAAGCAGCGGGACCTTTTCCCTTGTGTGGTCCGTTCCCGTATAGGTCGGATCATTTCCGTGATCGGCGGTAATCATCAGGAGGTCGTCCTCTTTCAGAAGCGCTAAAAGCCCGCCCAGCTTTTCATCAAAGGCTTCCAGTTCCCGGGCATAGCCCTCCGGATTCCTGCGGTGCCCCCAGAGAGCGTCAAAATCCACCAGATTCGTAAAGCACAGCCCGGTAAAATCCTTCTGTGCCAGCTCTGTGGTCTGTTCCATCCCGTGGACGCTGCTCTTGGACTTGTGGGCCTCCGTGATTCCCTCTCCGCAGAAAATGTCGTTGATCTTGCCCACGCTGATCACATCCAGTCCCTGGTCCTTCAGCGCGTTCAGCACCGTCCTGCCGTAAGGCTTGACGGCATAATCGTGCCGGTTGGCGGTCCGTTTAAACTCTCCGCGCTTTTTCCCCACATAGGGTCTGGCAATGACTCTGCCCACCTTCCACTCATCCCTCATGGTCAGCTCCCGGGCGATCTCACAGTACCGATACAGATTGTCAAGGCCCATGGTTTCCTCATTTCCGCAGATCTGAAGAACCGAATCCGCAGACGTGTATACGATCATATCTCCCGCAGTGATCTCCTGCTCCGCGTATTCTTCCAGAATCTCCGTGCCGCTGGCGGACTTGTTGCCGATGACCTTCCTGCCGCAGCGTCTTTCCAGCTCCTCAATCAGCTCCTTTGGAAATCCGTTCTCGGTAAAGGTCTGGAACGGTTTTGTAATGTGCAGCCCCATTCACGCCGCCCAGTGCGCCGAAAATCAGCGGTGTGGAATACATTAAAGTAATGCCCGCCAAAAGTGTCAGTATATTTAACATCTCTCTCACCTCTCTTTGCTGAAACGGTCTACAAGTGACGGCAGAATCCTGGTCAGTCCCACGAAGAACACAATGGTACCGATCATGATATTGATGATCTCCGAAGGCGCTCCGATCTCATACTGGATCGACTGGCTTCCATACAGAAGTCCGCTGAACAAAAGCCCGGAGAAGATACATCCCACAGGGGAACCTCCCGCAATGAACGCCACCGACAGACCGTTCATGCCGTTCTGCTCGAACATGGCCAGATGGGAAATATTATGGGGATTGATCCCTGTAATGTTCAGCGCCGCCGCAAGGCCCGCCAGCGCGCCGGCGATCAGCATGGTGTGGATGGTATTTTTCTCCACGGAGATGCCGGCAAATTCCGCCGCATCCTTGTTAAATCCCACGGCCCGCAGCTCGTATCCTTTGGTGGTCCGGAACAGAAACCAGGAGATTCCGATTCCCAGCAGGACGGCGATAAAAATTCCCACATTAAAATCCGTACGCATCAGATCTCCCAGCATGGGATGGTTCTGCAGAAATTCCGCCGCGGCCTCTGTGGTCTTCCATCTGGAGAAGAACACCGTATAACCGGACTCATGGATCGAATAGGTACCGGTGGTGCCGGACTTGTAGAAAGGCGCCAGCCGCGACACGAAATTGCACAGATAGAGCGCGATCCAGTTGAGCATGATCGTTGTAATGACTTCGTTAATGCTGAATCTGGCTTTCAGGTATCCGGCAATTCCGCCATACAGCGCCCCCGCCAGAACGCCTGCCAACAGGATCACGGGAATCTGCAGAACCGGCGGGAGATCCAGAAGAATCCCCACCGTGGTCGCAGCCACGGAACCCATGATGTACTGCCCCTCCGCCCCGATGTTAAAAAGTCCCATCTTGTAGGCAAAAGCCACGCTCAGCCCTGTGATGATGATCGGCGTGCCCTTGATCAGCACATTGGCAATATATTTGGGCCGCCCCATGGTTCCGACGATCAGCGCCGAAAATGCTTCCAGCGGGTTATAGCCTGCCGCCGTAAGGATGACAGCCGCCACAAGAAATCCGGACAGAATCGAAATCAGTGTCGCCGTAATCGGCTTCTTCAGTATCGTTGCCGTTGTCTTATTCATGTAAAGTACCTCCTGCCATCAGTAGTCCGATGCTGTTTTCATCTGCTTCGCTCCGGGACAGAATCGCATTGATAGAACCGTCGTAGATGACGCCGATGGTATCCGCCACGTTCAGAATCTCATCCAGCTCCAGGGAGATCAGAAGGATCGCTTTTCCTTTGTCTCTTTCCCGTATCAGTGTTTTATGTACATATTCAATGGCGCCCACATCCAGTCCTCTGGTGGGCTGAACGGCGATCAAAAGCTCCGGATCGTTGGCAATCTCTCTTCCAATGATTACCTTCTGCTGATTTCCTCCGGAAAGTCCCCGGATCAGCAGGTCCTCACAGCCGTCCGGACGGACGTCGTATTCCTTCAGAAGCCCGGAAGCCGTACTGCGGATGGCCGCCCGGTTCAGAATTCCCTTTCTGGAAAAACTGCCGCATTTAAAATTATCCAGCACCACATTGTCCGCCACGGTGAAATCCGGGATGATTCCTCTCTTCTGCCGGTCTTCATGGATGGTAGAGATTCCGGAATCCATCGTGTTACGGGTGGTGGTATTCTGAATCTCCTTTCCCCGGATCCGGATGGTCCCGCTGTCCACCTTCCGAAGATTTGTGATGGCCTCCACCAGCTCTGTCTGGCCGTTGCCGTCCACACCGGCGATCCCGAAGATTTCTCCCGCCCTCGCCTGGAACGACAGGTCGTTCAACACCTGAACGCCCCTCTCGTCCTTTGCATTCAGCTTCGAGACTTCAAACACCACTTCCTTCGGCTCCGCCTCGGTCTTCTCCACCGCGAGCCGCACCTTTCTGCCCACCATCATGGACGCCAGATCCTCCTGGCTGACCTCTGCCACGGCAACCGTATCAATGTACTCGCCCCGACGGATGACCGTGCAGTAATCCGCCGAACGCTTGATCTCCTTCAGCTTATGCGTAATGATAATGATCGTCTTGCCGCTCTCAATGAGACGCTTCATGATCTGGATCAGTTCGTCGATCTCCTGGGACGTCAGCACCGCCGTCGGCTCGTCCAGAATCAGGATCTCCGCTCCCCGATTTCTTCCACTTCTCTTCTCGCCCGGTCCATGTCCAGAATGCCGCCCTTTTTCACCGTCTCGCTGCCCAGTATGATATTCTGGGTCACTGTGAAATTTTCCACCAGCATAAAGTGCTGATGCACCATACCGATGCCTCTGGCGATCGCCGCGCCCGGATTTTTAATCTCCGTTTTTTCTCCGTACAGCCAGATGTCCCCGGAATTCCTCTGATACAGCCCATAGAGGATATTCATAAGCGTTGTCTTTCCGGCGCCGTTCTCTCCCAGAATCGCGTGAACCGATCCTTTTTTCACATCCAGATTCACCTGCTTCAGTGCATAATTGGAGCCGAAACGGATGCTGATGTCATGCATCTGTACCGCGTAATCTTTGCTGATGTCCATTTAAAGGCCTCCTTCTCTTAAGAATTCTTCATACTGCTCCGGCGTTTTGGGCGGAATGATCTCTCCGTTTTGAATCTGTTCCATGATCTTCATGGCGTCCTCATAAATAGCAGGGTCCAGATTGGGATTTTCCGAAGGAATTCCCACGCACTCCTCTTTTAACCCGTAGCTGAGCGTCTTTCCGCCGATCTCCTCCCCGTCCATGGCCATCTTCGATACCAGCGAGATCGCCACATTGACCTTCTTCAGCGCAGAGGTCAGCACGTTGTCCGGCGCCAGATACGACTGGTCCTTATCGACCCCGATCACAAACTTATCCCACTCCTTCGCCGCCTCGATCACTCCGTAGCCGGCTCCTCCGGCCGCATGGAAGATCACGTCGCATCCGGAAGAATACATCTTGTTGGCAACTGCCTTGGCCTTCGCCGCGTCCGCATAGCTCTCAGTCATTTGGACAAAGATCTCGATCTCTTTTCCCATTTCCTTTGCCGCCCAGGCGACACCCGCGGAATATCCATACTCAAACTGGTTGCTGGTATCCGTCTTCACGGCGCCCACATAACCCACCTTATTAGTCTGGGTCGTGCGTCCTGCGATATAACCCACCACAAAAGAAGGTTCCTCCGCGCGGAACACTACCGACGTCACGTTAAACGGGCTGTCTGGCACTTCATTGTCAATAAGCGCAAAGGAAATATCCGGATTCAGTCTGGAGATGGTCGCTATGGGATCTGCCATGGCAAATCCGGTTCCCCACACCAGATCGTTGAATCCGTCGGTGGCGCGGTCCATATTGGTCACGTAATCCGACGCCTGCTTGGACTCGATGTAGCTGACCGCAGCCCCGGTCTCTTCAGAAAACTGCTGCAGCCCTTCCCAGGCAAGCTGATTAAACGCCTGGTCGTTGACGCCTCCGGTATCCGTGACCATGGCAACCTTGTATTCATCGGTGTTTTTCTGAGGAATTCCGCATCCGGACGTCCCCAGCACTGCTGCGGCAGCAATTGCTGCCAGGATTCGTTTTCTCTTCATCTGTCCCTCCACTGTGTCCTGCCTTTCCGGCAGTATCATTTAATTAATTTTTCATGTACGTAACGGTTCATGGCTTCATACTGCTCTTTGGATATAAAGATTTTACCGGAATGAAGGGAGAGAAAATCCTGGTCCGCCAGTTTTCTGGTATTTCGGTTGATGGTCTTTTCCGAAAAACCGATGGCATTGGACAGCTCTTCCCGTGTCCGCCGGACAAAGACCTCCTGCATGTCATCCGGTTTCCGGTCATACTGCTTCTCGCAGTATTCCAGCAGATAAAGCGCCATCCGATCCATGCACTCCAGCATCAGATACTTCCGGTCGTTCCGGGTCTGTCTCGTCAGATCCAGAAGAATCTTCTGCGTCCTTAAAAACAGTGCGTGGCCGTCACGCTTCATCCATTCCAGATATGCTCTGGACGGTATTCGGTACAGCACGCAGTCTGTCAGCGCACGAATGGATATGCCGTACTCCGGAATGCTGGACAGGCATTCAAACTCTCCTAAAAATCTGCCCGGACCGAATTCTTTGAATTCGTAGATTTTTTCCGGAAGCTGCACATCGATGCCCATGGCCCTGCCTTTCAGTATGATAAAAATACTTTTGCATGGCTCTCCGGCAATGACAAAGCTTCTCCCTTTTTCCACCCTCTGTACGTTCATACAGTTCTTTATTTCTTCAGGGCATTCTGCAAAGAGTCTGTTCATGTACTCCTGCTCGTTTGAGGGCAACAACTTGATCTGTTCCATGGAATTCATCACCTCGAGACAAAGTATACATGAATTCCCGCCCATCATTTAAGGACATATGTCCTTTTGTCGGAAGATTCACGAACTTTTGTGAGATATGCATAAATTCTTTGGGTGATTTTTTGCTATTATTACCAATGAAAAAGAAAGTGAATTGACAGAATATACAGATGGCGGGACACATGCCCGACATGAGCGCTGATACGCAAAATATCCCTGTCGTGTTTTTCGCTAAAGATTCATTGCTTTTGAAGCAGGAAGCGGATATACTATTATCAAAGCGAACAGAAAATGTTTCATGTTGGGAGATATAAACAGCCTGTGTAAAAAAAGGAGGCGGCCTATGACAAGAGTAATCGGGATTGGGAATCAGGATTTTGAAAAAATCAGGGTAAACAATCATTTTTATATTGATAAAACCGCATTGATACGGGAATGGTGGGAATCGGCAGATGAGGTAACATTGATTACACGCCCCAGGCGGTTTGGTAAAACATTAAATATGAGTATGCTGGAAAAATTTTTTTCCATTGACTATCAGGGCAGAGGGGATTTGTTTGGGGGATTAAAGATATGGGAAGAAAAGTCTTCTGACGGCGATTACAAGTACAGGAAACTGCAGGGAACTTATCCCGTCATTTTCCTGAGCTTTGCAGATATAAAAGAAACTACGTTTCCGGAAGCGCGTAAAAAAATATGCAAGATTATCCAAATGGTATATAACCAGTTTGACTTCCTCCTGGAAGGGAATACGCTGAATGAAAATGAAAAAAATGATTTCCTGAACATATCGGCAGATATGGAAAATTATCTGGCATCCTTATCGCTGAAAATGCTTTCCGGTTTTTTAAACCGGTATTATGGAAAAAAAGTTATCATCCTCCTGGATGAGTATGATACGCCTATGCAGGAAGCTTATGTGAACGGGTATTGGGATGAACTGGCTGCTTTTACCAGGAGTTTGTTTAATTCTACGTTTAAGACAAACCCTTTTTTGGAACGAGCAGTTATGACAGGAATTACGAGAGTCAGTAAAGAGTCTGTTTTTTCAGATTTGAATAATTTGAAGGTAGTAACATCAACTTCTTCAAATTATGCTGACTGTTTTGGTTTTACAGAGGAAGAAGTGTTTGGGGCATTGAAAGAATATGGCTTGTCCGGTCAGGAACAGAATGTAAAAGACTGGTATGATGGTTTTTCCTTTGGGGAACGGAAAGATATTTATAATCCCTGGTCTATTATTAATTTTCTGGATGAAAAAAGGGTGGGCGCCTACTGGGCAAATTCCAGCAGCAACAAGCTGGCGGGAAAGCTGATCAGGGAAGGCGGGCCGAACATCAAGAAAGCCTTTGAAGACCTGTTAAACGGCAGGACTCTCCTCATGGAAATTGACGAACAGATTGTATATAATCAGCTGCATGAAAAGAAGAATGCCGTCTGGAGCCTGCTTCTGGCCAGCGGCTATCTGAAGGTTTCGGGGCGGTTCTTTGGGGAAAGGACAGGGCGCACGCAGTATGAGCTGACTCTGACGAACAGGGAAGTCCATATTATGTTTGAGAATATAGTGCAGGACTGGTTTTCCGGGAATGAGGATTACAATGACTTCATCCGCGCGCTGTTGTTAGATGATGTAAAAGCGATGAATGTCTACATGAACAGGGTCTCCGAAGAAATGTTCAGCAGCTTTGATACGGGGAAGAAGCCCTCGGAAAAGAGGCCGGAATGCTTCTACCATGGGTTTGTACTGGGCCTGATGGTGGAGCTGTCGGATAAATATATGATCACTTCCAATAGAGAAAGCGGTTTTGGCAGGTATGACGTCATGCTGGAGCCAAAGATTGCAGAAGGCGGCTCCTTATTAAATGATGGTATCCTCATGGAGTTCAAGGTGCAGGACGCAGACGAAAAGGAATTATCCGATACGGTATGCAATGCTCTCCGGCAGATCGATGAAAAAGATTACCAGTCCAACCTTATTGCAAAGGGAATCCCGGAAGAGCGTATACGGAAGTATGGCTTTGCTTTCTGCGGGAAAAGGGTATTGATCGGGAAATCAGGGAAGGCGTAAAAAAGAGAGTCTTCTTACATTGAGCTACGCGTGGAACGGCTGGAGAGGTTTATAAAATTCAGCCTGAATTCTTCTGTTTTCTATTGACAAAACTCCATTCTTCCGATACGATCATTTGTGAAAGAGATGGATTTTCACCGTACAGTTTTTTACTCAAGCGGGCTGCTCATTTCTTTTTTTATTGCCAACAGGTCATAAAGATACTTTTCCCATCCGCATCATGGCGTACCAGCATCCGGGCAAAAAAGATATTATACCGGCATATTCATCCGGGAAACTGCCAGATATGAATATCTTCTCGGATGTTTCCGCAATCTCATAAAATCCCCCGACATACTCTTTAAGATAGTCCTCTACCTCTTTCCAGTCTTCCCTCTTCCTGCCTTTAAACCGGATATCGTTGATCAGGACAATCTTCTCACCATTCAAACAGACAATAATGTTTATGTTTCTTTCCATAAGTTCCTCTTTTAAAGCAGAACATCTTTCACCAGACTGATCTGCTTCAAACTAATATATCAGGAAAGTTCTTTTAAACCAGCCTGCGTTGCTCCTGTCTGTTATAAAGAAACCGCCGAACTTCCATGGTGAGGGATTCCTTCTCATCATCAATCACTACATAATAGATTGTAAGCAGCCTGTACTTCTTATCATGCATTTATTTCCCTCCGAAGGCTCCCAAACACTTCCTCATGGGTCATTCTTCTACTGTCCTTCTCCGCCTTCCGGTCGGCCTCATCCAACACCTCCTCTGCACCATTCGTCAGTCGGGAATACATATCCAGGCTGAGTACTACCATAGCGCCATATCCGTTTTTGGTAAGATATACGGGTTCTCCTTCATTTACAATCCTTTCAATGTCCGGGAATTTATTTCTAAGGTCTGAAACAGGTCTGATCTGTATCATGCATCACGCCTCCTTATCTTAATTTTATCGTAACTTTATCATTTCTTTTATCTTACCTGATTATACATGAAAATGCAATGAAAAAAGACATCTATGCCAGACTATTGCATTTTCTTCACAGATAACGTATACTGTAAAAATCAACAGGAAAGTTGAAGTGCTATGACAAATTCTTTTACAGACATTGGTATCTCCAGAGATTCCAATACGTATTCTATTATGCACCTGTATAAGGGAGGGTAGAAGATGAATCTTCTGCCTTTTTCATGACTGCAGAACTTTCGCGAAGCGAAGATTTTGTCGGTTGTGATACCGGTTTAACAGGGAGCAGATCTGACGACTGTTCTACCAGATATCATTTATTTTCAATTTTACCCAAAAACTATATTTGTGAAATTTAAAACGAAAGGAATAAAAAATGAAAAGATCAAAGAAATTCCTTGCGCTGGCATTGCTGTTGTCAGTGCTGGCTGCGGTCGGCTGCGGAAGCAGTAGGGAACAGGAGGAAACCGCGAAGACGGGAGCGGATGCTTCGGAGGCCGTGGGCGCGGGAACAGGTGAAAATATGGAATTGGATGTCCCGAAAACAGATAACGATACGGAAACCGGAAAAGAAACAGAGACAACCGATTTTTCATTTATAGACGAATGGATCACATCTATGGGCGAGGATAAATCTGAGCTTACCCTGATTATCGCTCACCATATAAAAGAGGCCAAATCTGTAGAATTTACTTATCAGGATGTTCTTCTTGATGGTGTAGCAGCAGAAAACTGGGAGGCGCATGGACGGGGAGCAGACACCTTTACCATAGATCCGAATACGCATCAAAGTTTTCCGCAGACATTGATTCTGGGCGCAAATATCGATAATTATTCGGAACTCACCATTCATGCCACCGCCAACTTTGACGACGGAACAGAGCCGTATCCGTTCTCTGCCACATTTCAGATCCGTGAGATGGAGAGGAAAATAGAGGAAAAAGTTGTAACTGCCACATCCGATGAAATCTCGATCGAAGCGCAGGAGCTTTACAACGCAGACGGCATCGTGGTCACCGTTCCGGAGCAGACCGTGAGCGATAAAGACTATTTCCTGCTCCATATCGAAAACAATACGGACGGCACAGCGCATTTCTATACGGACAAAGTTACGGTCAATGGCGCCTTACTGAAGGAACGGAGGAATTACCATACAGAAACCACGGCGCCGGGCGAGAGCATTGATATGTATGTCGGTTTTGAATATTCCGAGGGCGAATACGAGGAAAAGATGCAGCCCGATGTAAAATCCGGTGAGATCAGTTTTACGTTTGGGGATCAGGGCTCGGAGGAAGAAGTTGTCCTTACGTTAAAATACACGCGAAACGACTGACGAGGGGATATTATATTTCTGAAAAAAGTGCAACTGCGGGAAGTCTGTCTCAGGCTTCCCGCAAGCTTTAATCCCCCATTGATTATTGATATAATTCACCTTCTAATGTTTTATTGATCATTTGTATCCACCTGCTATCATCCATCGAAAAATATTCAATAAATTTTCCAAAGTTAGTGCTTCCTTCCACCGCATCATCAGAAGGCAGGTTTTTAATCCTTTTCTGCATTTCCTGATAATTTTCTCTGGTGATTCTGGAGAATAGTTCCCGGCGTTGCTCCGCTTTACCCTTATATCCTCCTACACCCGTAAGGTTAAAAATAATTGGAGCATTTTTCTTCTTGTTATGGGAGATGAGTACCACATCTGCATACTGCTCATAGGGCTTTTTATCTGTATCACAGAACACTAAAACCGGATCGTATGAGCCGTTCTGAAATTTGTCCTGATACCGCGCCGGAATATTCCCATTTCCCTTGAGGCTTAATAAGGATCGGATCAGTTCAGGGCCCGGCAGGGCGCCCAATATCCCTTTTCGATATTTTTCTATGATATCCGTAGTGTCCCGTACCCCCTGCTGCGCTGTAAACTCTGCCAGAGAATAAATATAAATGCCTGTATCATCTTTATGAACAAACCATATCTGTTCTTTGCGGAACATTTTTTTGCAATCCATCAAGTTGATATCATGTACAGTGAAGATCATCTGAGCACTGGTATTCAGTTCATTATTGAACATGGCAACGATCGCCCTGGTCAATTTAAAGTGAATACTACTGTCCAGTTCGTCCACAACAAGAATCCTGCCCTGTTCGATTCCTTCTATGATATAGCTTGCAAGAGCAGCAATTTTTTTGTTCCTGTAGAGTCAAAAAGTACACCGGGAACAGAAATCCCTTTATAGATTGATACTAATCGAATCTGATCCATAACCTGCTCTGGAATATCAAGAGCCTTTTCCTCCGGTTTTTCTTCATCAGAGTCCATTTTTACAAGGATATTATCCACATCTGTATATTCAAAGTCATCCATATAAAGATCGGAATTTTTGATGAATTCTACGACTTTTTTTGAAGGCCGTTTTGGTTTTTCATAATATCGATAGTACGTTTTAAAGGGATATTATTCATATTGGCGATATCAATTCTGGAAGCAAACTTTGTGATAATCCGCTTCATTTCTGCTAATTGTTGAAATTTACTGGTATCTACCAGATAGAAAAACAGGTTGTTTTGGGATATAAGCGGCATCATTTTTAAGAGAGCCTCATCTCCATATTGGCAATTTTCATTGAATCCTTTAAAAGGCATACATTTTCTTTTTCATTCCCGTATTGGTCCTTTGTAATTTCTGCAAACCATAAGGATACTCTTTCTTTTTATCGTCGTACCAAAAATCATAAGAAAATTCTCTGCCCTCCTCCAAAAATGTGATGCCCAACTGGCATATTGTACTCTTCTGAAAAATGTTGGGCATGATACGAGGTTTCTGATTTAATAAAATACCCAAACTTCCCACACTTAACGACCACCGGCTAAAGCCGGTGGGTTATCGCGGTCTAAAGACCGCCGT